>NC_019763.1 GCF_000317475.1 Oscillatoria nigro-viridis PCC 7112 | reverse complement strand
TAAAGTCACGGACTCTTCAGTATTGGGCTGTTCCATGTATGAGTTGGTTTGTTGTAGAGAACTAGCGCGTTGCTCTGTGATTGGAGTTACAGCAGATTGCAGGTTTATGAAGTACACTCGCTTATCGGACAATCCCCGCTTTCGACACGGCAGTGCCGTGTCCCTACCGATGATTTCTGTGTACCTCACCTACGTGAAAACTGCTGTAAAACTCCTTTGAAAGTTGACAGTTGACTGTTTTGAGACGTTACACGAATCTCAGAAACCGAGTTTTTGACAAAAACTCTGCATAAAAGCCTATATTTTTCGTCAGAAACTCTGTTTCTTGTTCGTTGCAAAAAATTACCAATCTAAAATTTAAAAATTGCCCATCTCAAATCTCAAATCTCAAATCTCAAATCTAAGGAATGAAAATTTAATAACCTAGGCGACTATCCCCCCTTCGCCCTTACTGGAAAAAAAATGGGGAAGCAAAGCTGCTTAAGTTATTCAATTTTCATTCCTAAGTTAAGGATGGGGGAATACCCAAAGGCAATCGAATGGTAAAAGTGCTACCTTTGCCCAATTCGCTTTGCACCTGTAAGCTACCCCCATGTGCCTGAACAATTGCTTGGGCGATCGCTAACCCCAATCCCGATCCACCAGTGTCGCGAGAGCGATCGCTACTAACTCGATAGAAACGCTCAAAAATCCGTTTCATATTCTCCGGTGCAATCCCAATCCCTGTATCTCGAACTTCAATCGCAGCATCACCGTTGGTGCGGTCTAAAACAACAGTTATTTTACCTCCGGCTGGGGTGTATTTAATCGCATTCACAATTAAGTTAGAAACCAAGCGATAAAGTTGATCTTCGTCCCCTACGACATATAGCAACTGGCGTACTCGCACCTCACAAGTCAGCGTCACTTTAGCAGCAAACGCTAAATCTATAAACTCTTCTACCAGGTCGCTCGCTAAATCATTGAGACAGCAAGATACGCCCTGGATCAGAATTTTTTGCTCCTCCAATCGCGACAAAAGCAACATATCGTCAATCATTTCTGCAAGTCTATGAGTCTGATTCACCACGTTTTTTAGGGCATATCGCGCTTCTGATTCCGATAGATGAGGCATCCTCAGTACAGATTCCACCGCAGCACGAATTGCTGCTACAGGAGTACGCAATTCGTGGGCCGCATCGGCTGTAAATTGTTTCATTTGTTGATAGGAATGGTTAATCGGTCGCATTGCCAACCCTGCTAGCCACCAACTAGAACCCACAACTAAAAGAACTGTAATTGGCAATCCCACTGCAAAAACGAATGTGAGGGCAACTAGACGACTATCAAGCTCTTTGAGACTTCGCCCAACCTGCATATACCCCCAAAGCCGATTATCTTGGGTATGCAGCGGTATAGACATTTGATGGTAACGATTGCCTTGTCGATCTTCGAGAGTTTGCCAAACTTTTGTTCCTACAGTCAAGGGTATCCCATCTGGGTGAATCCCTGCTGTAGCAATCAACTGTCCCGCATCATCTACAAATCGGATGTAGTAGTAAACTTGGTAAATCGCGCTAAAGATGTGGCGTTGAGTCGAGTTATGGTTTTTTTTTGCGTATATTTGTTGTGTAGCACAACTAGATTTTACCTCGCAAATATCGGGTAAAATCTGCTGGAAAATTGGTTCTAAGCGACGGGGCTGTTTCAAATTCGGTTCAAGGCTGTCATGCACCGTTCCCGTTACAGTCTCTAACTCTCGGTCAATTGAGATTAAATGGGCGTAGATGATTATTTCATAAGCCGCGAAACCGCATAAGCTGAGAATGAAACCCATGAGGGTTACATACCAGAAAGCCAGCCGCGATCGCGTTTGACGAAATGGTCTAGTTTGCATCATTGAGATTGAACCGATAGCCCATGCCAGGAACAGTTTCAATTAAATTATCACAGCCATATTCTGAAAGTTTGCGGCGCACCAATCGAATTTGAGCCGCTACCACATTGCTAATGCGTTCGGCACTCATTTCATAAAGATAGTTTAAAAGTTGGTCGCGGGTAACATATTGATTGGGGTGTTTCATAAAATATTCCAGGACTTGAAACTCTTTTCTTGTTAAAGAAATCACTTGTGGGTCGCCATCAGCTTGCTGAAGAGAAACCGTACAAGTGCTGTAGTCTAAAATGAAGCGACCAACGTGCAGTTGCTCGGGTTGGATGTGGGGCGATCGCCTCTGCAATGCTCGCAGTCGCGCTAACAATTCCTCCATACCAAACGGCTTTACCAGGTAATCATCCGCCCCAGCATCCAGTCCCATCACTTTATCTTCCATGCGGTCTTTTGCTGTCAGCATCAGTACAGGCAAAGGGTTGTTGCGAACCCGCAGCCGACGCAGCAATTCTAAACCCGATATTCCTGGCACTAACCAGTCAAAGATTGCCAGCGTATATTGTGGTTTCTGGTGTTCCAGGCAGTCCCAAGCGTGAGCGCCATTTAAAACCCAATCAACAATATATTTTTCCTGTTTCAAGGTTTGCTTAATCGCCGCACCCAGGACTGGCTCATCTTCAACTAGCAGAATTTTCATCAAAATTCACCCTGTCTATCTACCATATGTTTGAATCCTCACTGTACCGAGCGGGATTTCTGCATTGATACCAACCATTTTGCCATAGATTTGGTAAAACCAAATGCGATCGGAGACAGGAATAGTAACTTCTTGCAGATTAATGGCTAGCTTGGTTTTAACAACTCTATAAAAAATTTTTCCATCAGTAGACGCGAATCTGGGCTATCCCGATCGGGATATGTATATTATTGCCAACAAATTTAGCGGAAATGCGGTATAGCCAAGCGTTGGAAATTCCTGTTATTTTTACATCGTTTAGGTCGATTTTGACTTGCAATTCAGGAGAAACTGGTTGATTAAAATCAATGATTAGTTTGTTGTCATTGATAGAAACATTGGTGTTAATTTCACGTCCCGAGTTGTCCGTTACGGTGATGTTTTTCCTAACCCTTAACCCTGTTGGAACATCAATAATCATTTGGGACAGAGGGCTGCTCCGTTGAGGAATGTGAACCCGAATTGTATGTCTAACATTCCTCGCTCGTGTTGGAGGAAATTGCACCGAGCCATCAATATGAGGAGTAGGTTCTGTCCTAGCACTTGCATAGTCAGTGGAAATTGGAACTGCGATCGCCAAGACTACAGCAGCATAAATCAGTGTTTTTATCATGTTAATTGCCTAAATAGTTCACCCTGTTAATTGAGTTTCAGATTTATCTTTCGTAAGTTAACCTGTGCTTATTATCTTGACAGACCGAGATGAAACCAGGATGAAATTTTTCATGATTTAAAAACATTTTTTGACCGGGTGGCGCTTTGTTGGAAGGCAGACTGTATCAGCTTTTTGGTTCTTATATGCTATTGAAAATAGAGGTTTATTGCATATTTTTATCATTAAAAAGTCTATCCAATGGCAACAAATTGTATACCGAGTCAGCGATATAAGTGTTATAAGTGTTTAAAGTGACGGTTGTTTTGTCAATAAACTAGGTGTCAAACCAAGTTGTCTTGTGCAAGAGGACAGGGGTAATTGGAATCGCCAGTTTCTATCTGAACAGTAATATGTTCGATCCCGAACCGCTCGTGAAGTTCCTGAGCTATCCGTACTAAAAAAGCATTGCCCTCACTTCCTGTAGGCATTACCAGGTGGGCTGTGAGGGCTGTCTCGGTGGTACTCATCGCCCAAATGTGGAGGTCGTGAACGCCAGTTACACCGGGGAGTTCAGCCAGGTACGTGCGGACTGCAAGGGGTTCAATACCTGCTGGGACGGCATCCGTCACCAAGTTGATAGATTCTTGCAATAATTGCCAAGTCCCCACAACAATGACAACAACAATAATCAAGCTGACAACTGGATCGAACCAAAGCCAGCCAGTTGCAACAATAGCGATACCAGCCAGCACCGCGCCTAAAGATACTACCGCGTCAGCAACCAGGTGGAGGAAGGCTCCTCTAATATTTAAGTCACGTTGGCGATCGGACAGGAACATGAGGGCGCTTCCCGTATTAATGGCGATGCCTACGGCTGCGACGCCGATAATTGTAGCGCCCGATACTGGACTGGGTTGTAGGAAGCGCTGTATTGCTTCCCATGCGATCGCGCCCGAAGCTACGAGCAAAAGGATAGCATTCAACAGAGCCGCCAAAATAGAAGAACGACGTAGCCCATAAGTCCGACGTGCTGTCGGTAGGCGACGAACCAGAATGCTAGCTCCCCAAGCTAGTAGCAGACCTAAAACATCACTGAGATTGTGGCCCGCATCGGCAAGCAGGGCAAGAGAGTTGGCAAGAATGCCATAAACTGCCTCAATGATGACAAACCCTGTGTTGAGCGCAACGCTGACGACAAAGGCACGGTTGTAATTAGCACCTCCGTGGTCGTTTCCTTCCTGACTGTGATTATGAGACATGACTACTGTCCTTAAAGCGTGACTAACGGCGAGAGAACTTCTATGGGTTGACAAGTGACAAACTTATCTTTAACCATCTCTTTGACTAAGGAAAAAAATTCTGCGCTCGCACTCTCACTATCAATCACCGTGACGACAAGTGGTAGATAAGAAGACTCAGAAGATGAGTCTAGCTGATTGGTAGTGCGAAAAATCCCATGTTTGCCATATCCAAAAATTGCTCGCATCACCGTTATTCCTGTTAATCCCTGTCGGCGAGCTATTCCGAGCAGAGCTTGGTGAAGGGGTTGGTGGTGCCAGCAATCAGACTTGCTAATGTAGATTGTTAACTGTTTCCAGGAAGTCATTGTAATTTTTATATTTACAACTGTGTAACGATTAGAAATCCTTAGAAATCGTAGAAAATTACCGCTCCAAGATGGCTTCTTTTAACAGCCCATCTTTAATCTCTGGAGTAGTCTTTTTAGGAACCATAAACCTCCCGAATAGAGAATACAAAGCTGGAAGAACTAGCAGGGTTAACGCCGTAGAAGTAATCAATCCCCCCAGTACCACCACCGCCAACGGCTGCAAAACTTCCTTACCAGCACCACTCCCAATCGTCAGCGGCACCATCCCCAAAGCGGATGCTAAAGCGGTCATTAAAATAGCAGCTAATCGCTCCATTGACCCCTCAAGCAAAACTTCTTTTAAGGGAATCCCTTCTGCCAACTTGTTGTTGTAATTGTCCACCAATAGCAGACCATTGCGGGCGGCAACGCCGAATAGGGTAATAAATCCTACCATCGAAGCTACGGAGATAATACCGCTAGTCAAGGCAATTGAAATCACGCCACCGATTAATGCTAAGGGTAGATTAATCAAAATCATGATGGTTGCAGGAATCGATTTGACGGCAAAGTAAAGCAGGACGGCAATAGCAACAAAAGCTAATGCACCAGCCCAAAGTAAAGTTTTTGTGGCTCCCTCTTGCGCTTCAAATTGACCGCCGTATTCAATGTAATAGCCAGGGGGCAGTTGCACCTCTTGCTTAACCTTGTCCCGAATATCCTTAATCACAGAACCCAAATCCCGTCCAGACACGTTGCTAGATACCACAATAAACCGGGAGACGTTTTCGCGATTGATCGTATTAGGACCCGTGCCGTAATCAATTTTTGCGACTTGGGCTAAAGGAATTTTTTGACCGTTGGGGGTATCGACTAACAAATTGCGGATGATTTCAATATCATGACGAGAGCTTTCTTGCAACCACACCACGAGGTCAAAGGTTTGTTGCTGCTCTAAAACCTGAGAGACGGCTCGCCCATTGAGCGCGGTTTCAATTGTCTCTGCAAGTTCCCCGATGGTCACACCGTAGCGAGCAGCGGCTTCCCGGTCAAACTGAATTTGCACCTGTTTAATTGGCACCTGGGGTTCCAGTTGCAGGTCTACCAAACCCGAAACCTCACTCATGGCTGACTGCACTTGTTGACCAAGGGTGCGGAGTTGTTCTAATTCCGGACCAAAAATTTTGACCGCTATAGCACTCCGCACCCCTGAGAGTACCTCATCCATCCGGTGAGAAATAAACCCACCAATATTGGGTACTACTCCCGGAATTTTTTCAAATTCCTCTCGAATCTTTTCAATACTCTCTTCCCGCTCTTTGATTCCCTCCTCACTAATTTGCACATCCAATTCTCCAAAGTTAGTACCAACCACCTCCGAGTCGCCTTGACTGCGGCCGGAACGGAACTGAACGGTATCAAACCGAGGGTCCTTTTTGAGAGAGTTCTCTACCGCCAACCCCACTTGATTGGTCGCATTCAGAGATTCACCAGGCATCAGACTTACCGCAACCACTAAGGCGCGGTCTTGAAACTCCGGTAAAAAAACTTGCCCCAACGAGGGCAGAATTACCATTGAAGCTACAAAGCCAGCAATAGCTGCTGCCAAAACAACCGTAGGGAAACGAATCGAAAACTTCAAAGCTGGACGATACAGGCGATGGGCTTGTTTCTCCACCCAGGTTTCTGTACTGGGCAAAGGCCGACCTACTAGCATTAGGGCGCATAGTGCCGGGGTCAACGTCAGCGCCACCAAAGTAGAAGCAGCAATTGACAGCAAGTAGGCTATACCCATTGGCGCAAAAATGCGACCTTCTACCCCGGAAAGGGCAAAAATCGGTGCGAAGACGACCGCGATAATAATAGTGGCGAACAGAACGCTAACGCGCACCTCCACCGAACCATTAAAGACAACTTGCAGGGGTGGAATCGGGTTTCCCGCGAGTTGGTTTTCCCGCAAGCGACGGTAGACATTTTCCATATCGACAATCGCGTCATCCACCACCGAACCGATGGCAACAACGAGTCCGCCCAAAGTCATCGTGTTGATGCCTTGTCCCGTCCAATTCAAAATCATCATCCCCAGCAGCAACGAAATGGGAAGGGCGCTCAGACTAATAATGACCGTGCGCCAATTCATCAGAAACAGAATCAGGACGATAGAAACAATGATGATGCCATCGCGCAGGGCTTCTTCAACGTTCTTGAGCGAGGCTTCGATAAAATCCTCCTGGCGAAATGTCTCCGTCACTTTCACATCTTTGGCCAGACTGGGCTTCATTTCCTCCAGCGCCGCCTCAATTGCCTTAGTCACGGTTGGGGTATCACCGATGGGTTGCTTGTTGACCGTCAAAACAACCGCCTTCTTGCCGTTGAAACTGCCATCACCGCGTTTGAGTGCCGCACCGATTTGCACGTCAGCCACCTGTTCGAGTAACACTGGTGTGCCATTGCGTGCTTTAATGACCGATTTCTTGAGCTGCTCGATAGACTCAATCCGCCCAATTCCTCGAACCAACGTCTCTTGGTCTGGAGTAATTAAAAATCCCCCTGGCGCGTTGGCGTTGGCAGCCCCTGCCGCTTGCGTGACATCATTTAGGGAAACATTAAACGCTTTGAGCTTGTCTGGATTGACCAGCACTTGATACTGACGCTCGTCCCCACCAGTTATGAGGACACTACTAACACCGGGAACCGCCAGGAGGCGGTTTTTCACTTGCCAATTGACAGTGCGCCACACCTCCATCAGGGGAGTAGTTTCGGAGGTAAAAGCGTATCTGGCGATGACTCCCAAGGGGGAACTGACTGGGAGAAGTTGTGGCTTTTCCACGCCTTGCGGTAGCTGGCTGCTAACCTGTTGCAACCGCTCCGTCACTAATTGGCGAGCGCGATAAATGTCCGTACTCTCGCTGAAGACGGCTCTCACCGCAGAAAGACCTACGGCCGAAGCGGAGCGTAAGGCTTCCAGTCCAGGTGTGCCGTTAATCGCACTTTCTATCGGTCGGGTAACTAGGGACTCGACTTCCTCTGGTGCTAAACCGGGGGCTTCGGCTTGAATTTCGACTTGTGGGGGTGCAAAGCTGGGAAACACATCCAGAGGCATTTGAGTCAGGACGCGAAAGCCCCACAAGCTGATAAGGATGGAGGCGATGACTATCACCCAGCGTTGGGCGATCGACCATTTAACAATAGAATTGAGCATTAGCAGGCAAGATAATAAAGCTTTACGGTTGTAAATGCATCAGCATACTTTCTATCTACGATGGCACGATCGGATGAAACCACGATGAAATTTTAGAGAAAGAAAAAGGAATTTTTGCAGCGTGCTACCAGAGGAACATTAGTTTTCCCATACAGCATTAGGCACTTTGCCATCTTCTACAACATTCGCACTCGGCTTAGGCAATAAGTATCTACCAAACTTAGAATACAAAGCTGGCAACACAAGTAGGGTAAGCGCCGTAGATGTAAACAACCCACCTAATACAACAATCGACAAAGGTTGTAAAATTTCCTTGCCAGGGCCAACAGAGATTACTAATGGCAGCAAACCCAAAGCTGAAGTTAAAGAAGTCATCAAAATAGCATTGAGTCGTTCCATTGAACCGGCCATTAAAACTTCTTTTAAAGACATCCCGGCTGCGGCCTTAGTTGTGTAATTATCTACCAACAGCAGTCCGTTACGAGTTGCGACCCCAAACAGCGTCACAAACCCCACGAGAGAAGCAATAGAAATAACGCCTCCTGTCAGTGCGATCGCAATTACTCCGCCAACTAACGCGAGGGGCAAATTAATCATAATTGTGGCTGTAGAAGCAATTGATTTGACAGAAAGATACATCAGTACCGTAATTACAACAAAGGAAATGGCACTGAAAACTAAAATATTTTTTGACGCTCTTTCTTCCGCTTCAAATTGACCGCCGTATTGGATAAAGTAACCAGAGGGAATCTGAACGTTTGCTTTTACTTTATCTTGAATATCATTGACTACGGAACGCAAATCTCTGCCTTTGGCGTTGGCTGAAACTACAATTAAGCGAGAAACATTTTCGCGGTTGATCGTATTCGGCCCGGTTCCGTAAGCCACATTAGCCACTTGAGCGAGAGGAATTTTGTTACCATCACTCGTATCAACTAACAAATTTTCAATTGTTTCAAGATTATTGCGAAATTCTGGTTTTAACCACACAACTAAATCAAATGTTTGTTGCTTATCTAAAACCTGAGACACGACTTTACCATTCAGACCTGTTTCGATAATGTTAGAAAGTTGTCCAATAGTTAAACTATATTGAGCAGCCGCAAAGCGGTTAAACTTAATTTGAATTTGTTCGATGGGAACTTGAGGTTCAAGCTGTAAATCTACAATTCCCGGCACAGATTTAATCGTAGCTTCTACTTGTTTGCCAATGTTGCGGAGTTCTTCTAGATCGGGGCCAAAAATTTTAATTGCAATTTGACTTCTAACCCCAGACAAGATTTCATCAATGCGGTGAGAAATAAATCCGCCAATATTAGTAGCAGCACCCGGTACTTTGTTAAACTCTTTCCGCAGCCATTCTACAGTATTTCCCCGATTTTCCATCCCTTTTTCGCTCAATCCAATATCAAGGTGAGCCAGATTAACAGGGGCGGCATCCGGGTCGTTGGGAGCGCGTCCTGCCCGTAATTGAACATACTTTAATCTTGGGTCATCTTTGAGTTTAGTTTCTAAGACAAAAGCTGCACTATTTGTAGCTTCTAAAGATGTCCCCGGATAAAGAGCCAAGCTATTAACTAAAGTTGATTCTTGAAATTCGGGTAGAAAGGCTCGTCCCAAAGAAGGAAAGATTGCGATCGCTGCTACCATCGCCACAGTTGCTAAGACTAAAATAATCGTCGAAAATTGAGTAGAAAAATTCAAAAAAGGAGCATAAATTCTTTTACACAATCTTGGTACCCAGGCTTCAATTTGTGGCATTTTGCCGTGAGGCAATAGAATTGCACATAAAGCTGGACTGACGAGCAAAGATTCCAAACTGGAAACTATTACTACTATTAGATAAGTCATACCCATCGGCCCAAAAATCCGACCTTCCACACCTACTAGCGCAAAGATTGGAGCAAAGACAACAACTGTAATTAAAGTAGCTCCGATCAGAGATTCGCGGACTTCTTGCCCTCCTTCAAAGATGACTTCTAGTACCGGACGCGGGTTGGGAGAGTATTTATTTTCCCGCAAGTTACGATACGTGTTTTCTGAATAAACAATAGCGTCATCAATCGCGGTACCAATGGCAACTGCTAACCCTCCCAAAGTCATCGTATTCAGCCCCAATCCGAGCCAAGATAATATTTGCAAAGCGAACACAAAAGTTAAAGCAAAATCTAACAAACATACAGCCAGCGTTCGCCAATTCATCAAGAAGGGAATCAGGATAATTGCTGCAATTATGCTGCCTTCAACCAGAGCTGACCTAACATTTTCTACCGAAGCATCGATATAATCTGCCTGACGAAATGTTTCAGTTACTTTAATTTCTTTGGGCAAACCTGCTTTGAGTTCTTTCATTGCAGTTTCAATCGCCTTCGTGACAGTGGGAGTATCAGCTTGAGGCTGTTTATTGACCATCAATATAACGGCATCTTTCCCATTTAAGCTACCGTCACCTATCTTGACAGCTCCACCAATTTGTACGTCTGCCACATCGCCAATGCGGATCGGCTTTCCTTGACGAGTAACGATCGCAGATTGCTTGAGGTCATCTAGAGACTCAATCCGCCCAATTCCTCGAATTAATGTTTGTTTATCAGAGGTAATTAAAAAGCCGCCAGGAGCATTGACATTTGCTGTCTGAACGGCTTGAGTAACCTGCTCTAAGGAAACGTTAAAAGCTCTTAATTTGTTAGGATCTACTAAAACTTGATACTGGCGCACATCACCGCCATACACTAGCACTTGACTGACACCGGGAACTCCTAAGAGGCGATTGACTACTTGCCAATCGACGATTCGGCGCACTTCCATTAGGTTCATTTTGGATTTTGGCTCGTTCCCAGGATCTAGCTTGGGAATGTCGGTTTTGGATTGTGCTTCTGTTTCGACGATGAACGCATATTTCAGTACGGTGCCAATCGGTGAACTGATGGGAGCAATTCTTGGGGTTTCGACTCCAGTCGGTAGCTTACTTACGGCTTGTTGCAATCGTTCTTGTACTAATTGGCGGGCTTGAAAGAGATCGGTTCCCCATTTAAAAACAACTCTGACCACAGATAGTCCGGCTGAGGAAGAAGAACGGACTGTTGCAATCCCAGGAGTTCCGTTAATTGCACTTTCAACGGGCAATGTAACGAGAGATTCTATTTCTTCGGGAGCGAGTCCAGAGGCTTCGGTTTCAATTTCGACTTGAGGGGGTGCAAAGTTAGGAAATACATCCAGCGGCATTTGCGGTACGGTGTTGAAAACTACGATTAATGTGGAGATGAATGCTGCAACGGCTACTAGCCATCGTTTAGTAATAACCCACTTGGCAATAATACTAATCATTTGATTGGTTATTAGAATTAGTTACTAGAATTCTTGCTTCGTCAATATTTGGCCGCGCCTACCGCATATTTTTTGGCTCTCCCATAGTTGTAGGTTGGGTTGAGATACGAAACCCAATTTAAGTAAGTCGGCGTGAATAATTCAAGGTTTGTAGTAAGGGCTCCATTCCTGTAAAAGAGGGCCGGGGCCCTCACTACGAACGAATCGAGCGTAATTGTAAAATTACTTAACATACTTTGTTTTATTAGCGCCTACTTACTTAGAACAACCCATAGAGTTGGGCGGGGTGAAACGGAGGGTTTGCTTCACTCAACCCAACCCAACCTACAACTATGGGATAAATTTATCATCCTAAGTACGAGAGAGCCTTTTTTCATTAGCTACTACCCAATCAAAAGTTGAATTTTTTAGTGGCGATCGCCCACAGGTTCCTCGTCTTCAACGAACACGGCGGCAGGCGAAAAAGTTAGATCTTTGTTGAGATAAACTTCGGTTTCATAGGTCAAAGGTTGGGCATCCGTACTAACATTCTCTTCTCCTACTAGGCGAGAACGAGTCCGACGCCGATTCCAAAAAGCACCAGCTATAAAAGCCGCAGTACCAAACACCCCGCCTCCCACTACACCAATTAACCCTAAAGGTGGCAAGCTGTTAGCTTTCGCGTCTTTTACCTCTGAATTCCCTTTCTTTTCTTCGGAGTGTCCGTCCGTCTCCCCACCTTCCTTGGGTTTACTACCGCCCCGCAACGACTGGGCGTAAAGTTGCGGCGCGCGTTGGGTAACGATTAAATCTTTCTCAAATAAACCGCTCTTGACTTCTACTAAATCCCCAGACTTTTGCCCTAATGTTACTTCCACAGACTGGAAAGCATTGCCATTTTTTACGTAAACCAGTTTCTTGCCATTTACATCCACGATAGCCGAATTGGGAATTGCCAAAATAGCTGTAGCTGTTAGGTCTGTTAGTACCTCTAATTCTGCGAACATTCCCGGCTTGAGTTCCCCACCCGCGTTGTTAAGTTCCGCTTGGACTGGTACTACCCGCGTTTGCCCTTCTACTAGCGAGCCAATGCGTGTAATCTGTCCCTCAAAGATACGGTTGGGTAAGCTGGCAACATTTATCCGCACCCTTTGACCTATCTTTAGCTTGTTTAAATCTTTTTCATAAATATTCGCCGTGGCAAAAACCTGAGTGTCATTAACGATCGTCATCAGCTTGCCACCCGCATCTTGCAGCGATTGACCGATGCTAACTGTGCGCTCTGCAACTGTGCCAGAAATGGGAGCCGTTACCGTTATCAATCCTTTGGCATTTGCTGTCGTTCCCAGTTGTTGCAACCGAGTTTGATAAGTAGCATCGCTTAATTTAAGACGAGCTTGAGCCACCTGTAAGTCTGACTGGGCGCGTTTAAGCTGCGCTTCTGCTTCCAAAACTTCCCGGCGGGTTTCGACTCTGCTAAGTTGGGCTTGGACTTCTGCCACGCGAGCCTGGGAATCTCGCAATTCCCGGAAGGGCAAGTCTACCTCAGCGCGTTTAACTTCGGATTCAGCTTGGACAACTTCCGAGCTGCCTTTGCCTCTGGCAAGTTCGGCTTTGGCTCTTTCTAATTTGGCTTGCGAGTCTAGCATCTGCCGTCGCGGCAGCGCCCCCTGTTCCACCAATAGCTTATCTTTGTCATATTGTTCTTGGGCGACTGCCAGTTCGGTGGTGGCTTGTGCAATTTGGGCAGTTGAAATCTGCAACTGACGCCGATAGTTTTCTTGGGCAACTTTTAAAACCGAGCGTTGGGAAACTACAGCTCGATCGCGGTTATACTGTGCTTGAGCCGCTGCTAATTGGGTTTGTGCTTGTGCTATCTCAGCATTCGATATTGTTTGCCGTCGTTCCAGGTTTTCTTTGGCTAGCTTTAGGTCTACTTGCGCTTTTTGCAAAGCAGCTCGAGCATCGGCTTGTTTTTCCTGGGAGTTAACCCGCAGTTCCACTAGTTCCGGACTGGATAAAACCGCCAGGGGTTGACCTGCTGTGACTTTGGCTCCCGGTTGTACCAATAACTCCATCACTTTTGCTGTTAGCGGTGCTGTCACTTCCACTCTTTGATTGGGCAGGGTTTCGATCTGACCTGTGGTTTTGATACCAATATCTAGCCGCTGACGGGCGGCGGGTTCGACTTTAATTTCTAGCTGTTTGGCTGTTTCTGCATCAACTTCGATCGAACCTGTTGGTTGGCTTCCGCCTTGGAATTCACTGCCGCCGCCATGATCGTGTCCAGCACCCGCTAACACGACTGTGGGGGTTGTTAGCAGCAGGCTCACAATAGCTAAAGATGCACAACGCAGTAGCACAAAAGAACGGTTAGATATTCCCATCGCAAAGAGTACCTTGGAATTACTGAAGAGCCAAGTCGCCGTGAGAGAGAGCGCTTGAGGATTACTAATTACATAGTATTTCATACCCAGATGAAATACGAGTGAAATTTTTTAGAAATTAGAGATCTCCTAAAAAGATTCTGGAAGCCTTAACCTATCTAGACAAAAACCTACAGCAGATTGCAGGTTTATGAAGTACACCCGCTTGCCGAACAATCCCCGCCCGGACACGGCTTAGCCTAAGTCCCTACCAGCCTAATTGGTGTACCTCACTTATATGAAAAGTGCTGTAATTCATCTGCATCTGGCACAGGAGCTGGGACTTCACCTGCAATGGCACTCTGGGCAACTGTTAAGACAAGACTCAGGATAGTTAGAACCTCCAGTGAAGTAACTCGGGAGGATTTGGACATGATTTGTTTCAAGCTTATTACAATAATTTCTTTTTTATTGTAATTTCAGCTCATGGTGAAATCAAGATGAAATTTTGGCTGACGCCCATTCCGTCCTTTGACTGTACCTGTCGGATTTTTTTTGAAAAATTTGGTACAACTATTTGACAAATGTGTGATATGTACGGTTGAACAGTCCTCTCTTATTTAGAGATGAAATGTACCCAGAAATTCCCATCTGCCATACAGACGCGGCGAATTAAGTCGTAGGAATAATGAAGATAAGCTCCATTGGCGTTGTTGTTATATCCGTTAGTAAACCATTCTCCATAAGGATCGTGAACAAAAAAGCCAGTTTCGTCATATCCAACTACGGGCATAATATGACCGAAAGATGTAAAATATCCATGTATAACAGTTGGGTTTCCATCTACTAACCAATCTTTAACTTCCTCAAATGTCGCATTCTCTTTAAAGGTGTCTTTAGCACCGTAATCTATGACAATTTTTACCAAGTCGTAGGGGTTCCACCGATTGTAACCTTTGTTGAGAGCGTATTCATAAAGTTCGTCCTCAAATTGACCGATATTGTTTCGGCGAGGTTTGCCGAGGAATTGCAAGCACATTGCCATTGATGTGACATTGCAAGCACCAGTCGGGTTATAGTAATTATCGAGTTGGGGTTTGTAAGGAAAATTAGCCAGTTGAAAGCTCTTAGGCTTAAGTTTTGGATAAATTACCTTTCCTTCTTCTAAAATTTGGACGTGGGGCCTATAGACATACCAGATTTTAGAATTTTTAAAGGAATCTTTTCGGAAAGCTACTCGGATGCGATCGCGAACTACTTCATAAGAGACAAGCTCAAATACTTTCCCCGCTTCTACTTTTTGTTTCTCTGCATCAGATAAATCAAACACATCGATAGGTCTAGCCAGGAGAAATGTGTCCTTAACTATCTTGAGGACAGGAGGTGGAAATTTGAGATCAGATCGCTTGGCTTCAATAAGTTTCCCGGCTGTTTTTGCTCCGATAAATCCTGGTTCGTCAGTACACTGGATCAGCTTGTGAAATCGATTCAGAGCCGCAGTAGAGACTGGGCCAAAGATGCCGTCGGCTGGAGGGTCTAGCAAACCTAAGTCGATGAGGCGAATTTGAATTTGGCGAGTTAGCTCTCGATCGGCAGCGATCGCCTTCACGTCATATCTTTTATCTTTTCCCAGAATGTCTTGCAGTTTCATAATTGATTTTTTAAACTTTTGAACTCGGCGAATCTACGAATCTACGAATGATGAATGCTTGCTACTAAAGAACATTCACCCAAAAATCAGCAATGACAATTTTGCCATTGCGGTTGAACTGGCCCCACAGCTTGTATTTTCCGGGCTGAGGAAAACTGGTCATAAACTGTACTATACCATCGGGAGAATCTTTCATAGCATGGGCATGAATGTAATCTGCTTTTGTCAGTGGAGATGACTGTTTGAGGATGACTAAATGCCCCCGTTCTCCCAAATAAGGCTGCAAATCTGTAACGGGTTGATTGTTGGACTTCTGTTGCAAGTTAAACATTAAGGTGACTTCTTCACCTGCTTTGACCTTTGGTTGAGAAAAGGTGAGATTAGCTTTGGTATCTCCAAACGTTTTGGTCGAATTAAAATCAATTGCTGCGGCTGGCAGATTGTCGCCGGCAACTTGTTGTTTCATCACAGAAACTTGTTCTTTTTCGCCTGATGGTTTGTAGTCACCAAACAGCGTGTAACTGCCCGATCGCGGAAAATTAGCCTCGACTTCAAAGCTACCGTTTCCTTTGTAGGTGGGATGAAGGTGGCTGAAAAATTGCAGATTGTTGCTGACAACAATTAGGTGCATCAGCTTTTGTTGAAAAGTGTCAAAATTAGCGATCGCTTTCCCGGCTGAATCTCGAACCTCGATCGATAACTTAACTGGCGTTTTGGGGGCGATGTCTCTTGAAGCAGTGAGTTTTGCCTGAGTCGCTGTCGTCTGAGTCGCTGTTGAATGTCCTCGATCGGGGTTATTGGATTTTTCCCCATGTTGCATTCCAGCCATTGAGGCATCGCCCTGTTGCATGGGTGGCATTTGAGAGCTTTGATTTGGGACTTTGCTATTGGTTAGCCCACTGGCTGCGATCGCCCCAGCAGCAACTAAACCAGCAAAACTGTAAATCATTAATTTTTTATCCATACTGTTACCTCATTGATTCAAAACCTTCAGTTGAATTGGCTCTAGCCTGCCTCTTCCTTACTGTTTGCAGACAAGGTGAGTATTACAAATCCCACCTTGCCGAAGCGCGATTAATTAAGCAGCAGCAGTTGCCATCTGGCGGCATTCCGCAGCACAGCGCCGACAAACTTCAGCGCATTTTTGACAGTGTTCGTTTTGATGTTTCTCGCACTCGCTAGCGCAAGCTTCGCAGATATCCGCACAGACTTTACAGATTGCCTCTGCAAAGCGCGAACCGCGACTCATAAAACTAGCGCAAGTCCAGCAGATGCTTGCACAATCGCGGCACAGACGCGCACATTCTGGCATTTCTCCGATGCAGGAGTCAGCGCATTTTTCGCATTCAGTAGCGCACTGAACCACTGTATCGCAACAGGATTTACCGTTGTGTTGGTGTTCGTTCATAGATAAAGAACCCTGAAAAATTTGATGTTTTAAACGATTGGGCAGCATTTAACTGTCCTTAACTTCAGATTGACATCTATAAATGAAATCAGGATGAAATTGTTAAACGCATTTTTGGCATTTTCGATCGCCACCAAACCCGGGTATGTTGCGGAAATCCCGATTAAATTCCCAGAATGTATTGGCTGTAATTCTTGGGTAAAACTTTTTGCAACAGGTAAATAATCCCAAAACAAACTAGCAAATCCACCGTTACTAAAAATACGAGCTTGAGCAGCGGCTCAGCAGGAGACACAATTGTATAAGACACTGAAAAAACAGACCTTACTACCATCAAATCCAGCAGGTAGATGGGGAATGAGTAAGCAGCCAATATTTTGATTAATCCAGATACTTTACTGGGAAGTCTGATGCTTTGAGAAAATGCCAAGATCGACAGTACGAACAAAATTGCGTATCCTTGAGTAGATAGTTTAAAAAACGATCTGGCAAACCAGGCATCAGAATTTACTTCACTAAGTAGGTAATATTCCCAAATACTAGCTAGATAGAACAAGATAGTTGCTGCTAAAACAGGCATTTTGTGGCGCTGAAGGTATTTTTGAATGTTGTCATAATAACTGCCAAGAACTAAACCAGTTGAAAACGGCAAAATCCAACTAAAAATCCAGCGCTCCATCAGCGGTATAGGTATTGAAGGTAAGTATTTGAGAGCAGCTAAGTAAAAGACTATGGTAAAAGCTATTTGAATTGTGAAACCCAAAGCCAAAATTTTTCGGGGTTCTAAGAATCTTAATTTAACTAGAAGCCACCACCACAAATAGCATTGCACGATCGCAACTATAAAGTAATAGGGGGGCATCACAGAGCCTGTCAGCACATCTCTGACTAATCCAAGTAGATCGAATTGTTTGAGGTTGCTCAAATTATTTAAGATGTAGAAAACTACTGACCAAAAAAGATAGGGCGGTATAATTCTCGACAGCCTTTTCTTTAATATCAGCGTCGGATTATTCTGATTGTCAAGCTTGTTGGCAAGAAAAAACCCGCTGAGCAGTAAAAATGCAGGTACGCAGAAAAGCTGGAGTGTATCGATCGAGATCAATAGAATTCTGCGATCTTGACCAAATGCAAAGAAACCTGCATGAATAATCACAACACTGACGATCGCCAAAGCTCTGATTAAATCGAATTCAGCAAACCTAGTAGATGCTTTTTGCATTGTAAAAACAGGGGTAGTGATGGTAGCCGCACTCGGCTGGAAACGATATTTATCAAGGGTTTCAGTCTTAAGTTGACACCTGCGGGCAGTGATGTATCCCTACTGCATGGTGGGTGCAACACCAGAAACGTTACAGTCTGATTAGACAGCGTTTAACCGCGCTCAACTTAAGGTTTACATTCATAAATGAAATCAGGATGAAAATTTTAATATTGATGCGAATTTATAGTCCGGCTAAATAGCTCATTCTCTGACAGAAATTCGGTATAATACAATAAAGTGGCAGAATTACCCTACTGTAAAAATGACCGAATGAAACTTATAAAAATGAGCGAGCCAAAATTTAAAAACCCAATTCTCCAATGGATGGGTATGGGGATAGCAATGCTGGCGTGTTGCCTTGTGCCTATGGCTGCTTTCTTCTTTCTAAACGGAAGTTGGCGGGCATTAGTTGGTCACGACAACAAACAGCCCGCCAGCAACCAGTCAACCAGTCAACAGCAGCTTCAACCTCCTACAAAGTCTACCGAGTGAAGGTGAATCGACCGTCTACCTTTTGACCGTTAATATCAGCAGTAATCTTCATCTGATACTGACCAGCCACTTTTCCAGGCAGCAAAGCTGTATAGTGCTGCTCTTTCTGGTCATAAGTGAAGGTAACAGTCTTTTGAGTGCGATCGGGCATCTGAATTTGACCGGTTATCTTCGCATTAGGTATTGCCTGGTGGTTGTCGCCTTTTTGCAAATAGAAATCCAGGTGAGTTTGAGTGGCTTCTTTCCCGACAACTAACTCTAGATGATAGGGCCCTGATTCAACGACTTGACCGCCTTTGTTTTGAGCGGCGGCTATCTCTGTTCTTGCAATGGGTTTTGAAGACGAGACGGCAGAACTGTTGGCTGAAGTAGCAGCTTGGCTGTTGTTACTTCCAACTCCCAAAAATATTAGCCCCACAGTACCCAGAACAATTAAACCTGACTTTACTGTTTTCATGGTCTTTCTTCCTTAGATTAGGGATTTTGTACTCTTATAAATTTCCGAGCATTGACTTTCATTAATGCTAGGACATCCAACCAAATGATTATTCCTTCTATTCGTCGCTCAACCGGATAATCTTGGTAATTTAGACTATTCATTTTGCGAGAAAGCTATGGTGCTTCTCCTCTGTTTAAATCATTTTAGGGGATTTCCGATCAATTGTAATAAAACTTGCATTCTATTGACTGAAGGTAAAACGACCGTCAACTTTTTCTCCGTTAATATCCGCAGTCACCTTCACTGGATAATTTCCTGCATCTTTGCCTGGAAATACAACGGCGTAATGTTTGCCATCAGCAT
This sequence comes from Oscillatoria nigro-viridis PCC 7112, assembly GCF_000317475.1. NCBI lineage: Bacteria > Bacillati > Cyanobacteriota > Cyanophyceae > Oscillatoriales > Oscillatoriaceae > Phormidium > Phormidium nigroviride. Next base: position 280,884 of record NC_019763.1, on the reverse strand, counting down.
CGTATTTGAAGTCCAGCGTTTGCTGCTCTCCATTCGGAGACTGCACTTGTGCCGTCACTTTTGCATTAGGAATCGGTTCGTGGGTATCACCTTTTTGCAAATAAAGATCTAAGTGAGTTCCGGTATCCTCTTTCAGAGTTAAAAGTTCTAGGTGGTAAGGTCCAGACTCGACAACTTGACCTCCTTTAGATGGTTTGGGAGATTCTGTTTTAGCAGATGCTGCAGGAGAAGCGGCCGGACTGGAAGTATTAGGTTGAGAGGCAACAGGAGCGGATGTTGGGCTGCTGTTTGGGCCGGTTCCTTGGTCGCTTTTGCTGCAAGCTCCCAAAAACAGCAATCCGACACTGCCTAGAATAACTAAGCTTGACTTGAGCGCTTTCATTCGATTTATTTTTTGGGTACAATAATTAGAATATGACACCCAAAAATGAAATCTGGATGAAATCTTCAGACTTTCATACAGGTATTCGGATCGTGACCTCGGAAATTCAATATTTTTATCATTTTTAATCTTTCCCCCCCTTGACTCTATAGCCGACTTGAGGGTTTATGCTATATATAGTTTTCCAAAGAAACTTTTCGATTCTAGATTCCCAGGTAAAAATTCATGATTAAAGCAACTCAGACTAAACGCTTCACTCTTGCAGCTTTGACGGCAGTTCTCCTGACAGCCGGTACAGCCGCGGTTGTCTTTGCCGCCGGCCCCTGTACTACTCCTACTCCTGACTGCCCTCAAGCTAATTGCGATAAATAATCCTTATTTTTCCACTGCGTGTAGATTCCATCGCCAATTTTTCGCCGGATAAGCAAGAAAATATCCGACAGCAGCACGATCTCAATTTTGAGTGACTGCTGCTTTTTTCTCCAATATTATTCTTGACAATATAGAGTATTTTATCGAAAAATTGGATGACTATAACCACTACACAAAACTGAAAGTGGCTATCACTATAATGATTGGGTTCAAACTTGCCTAAAACTGCTATGAAAAAAATTGGAACAGAATCCTTAGAACAGCAGCTACTAAAAAGTCGTTCAACAATTATACTTACTCACATCAAATCTGGTAGCTAGTTTTCTAATTGCTCTTTTACCCTGCTTCTCGAATAGTGCGATCTTGCTTGTGTGCAGACTATATAGTGTGCACACAAGTAAGTCCTGAGATAGTATAACACCCTGGCGGGGTGACAACCCCGCCAACTGTAATCGACAATTAAAGCGATGGCGATGGGGAAACTAATGATGATGCCAAGAAGTAAATACTGATTAGCGATCTCTCAAAATTTTGATGGTTTACTCCATGCGATCGAGGATGTCTTACGCCTTGCGTCCGGCGCCGCCTTGGCGGTTGCTATAATTGTTTGCGTAAATTGAACGCGAGACATGATACTTCTATTGTTAAAGAAATAATCATCGCGCTCGCAGCCGCAATTGCACCCGATGCCCCAAGCTGAACTGCACCGAACGCAACTAAAAGCAATATAGTCGTGCCAATCCAAGTTGCATAATTCAGACCTTTGGTTTGACCTGCCCCGACCAAAAAACCTTGAGTAGCATTTTGTACCGCCACCAGAAGGGGTACAAACGCGCACAACAGCAATACGGGACGGATACTCTCAACCAGGGCTTCATCGTTGCCGATAAAACTTTGCACAACCTGCAACCCAAATGGCGTTGTACTACCTAAAAACAACAGTAGCGAACAAAATCCACCCACACTGAGGGCAAATGCAATTAATTGGCGATCGCTCACTTGATCTCGATTTTTGATAATCACCTGCTGCACCATGCGAGTCGCATTGGCAATCACCAAAACCAATCCCCAAGCCGCAGGCCAAGCCGCCAATGCAATATTAGCGTCTTGGGCGCGGGCAATAATTCCCACCAGGACAGCACGTCCGCCCCAGACTACCAGCATTGAAGAGCCTAATGGCCAGTAGAAATTCCACACACTTTTGAGATTGGTGGGTAGCTTTAACTCAGAATCAATTGTTCCAGGCGAACGAGTGGCTCCTAGCCGGTGCGCCGCAATGGTTACAACCAGCGCCTCTGAGAGAACCCCCGCGATCAAAGCAGTCCCCGCCAGCACTGCGCCTGACATTTTCAACACAAATCCGCCCCATAACGTTAGGGCTACAATTAACAAACGAACCATGCTAGCTTTGGCAACCGCCTGAGAATGACCTGTGTGGATGAGCAATCCTTGAAAATAACGCCGCCACGCGATCGCCAAAGGCCAGAGAAACATTAACGTCAACACACTCTGCACCGTCTGCCGCAATTGGGGTGGAATTCCCAACAGCGTCCCTCCCAGCGTGGCGAAAATAAACGGCAGCGTCAGCAGCAACAGTAACGCACTCAGTCCGCCCCCTGCTAAAAGCGTAAATCGCCACAAGGCGCGACGCGATCGCCCATTCGGTGCCAGCGCATTCGAGGCGTGCAGAAGCATAATAATCGGACTTTCAAAAAAGACCGCGAGGGCTTTGGCAATGCCCACGGCTGCCAAATTCACCCGTGCATCGGGTAAATGAGCTAGGGCAGCCGTCATCATCGGATCGCCAAAAGCCATTGCCACATCGCTGAGGGAGAGGGGAATAAATTGCCGCCATAAATCTAGCAGACCGATTTTAGACGGACTTTGAGAAGCCTTTAAGGTCATTGTTTATACAGGTTGTTGCTGTCGCACGAGGGTAAGAGGGACGCTTTGAAGGGCGTTAATTGTAGCGGTGAGGGCTTTTTGTTCCAAGATTTCAATCCCTTGCTCGGACAGCCATTCTGGATTGTAGACTGTTTCGAGATAGCGATCGCCTCGATCCGGGTTCAACAGTACCATGCGTTGAGAATGGGGATGCTGCTGGCTGTAAGCCAGGGCAGCGGCAACGATAGCGCCTGTGGATGCTCCTAACAACAAGCCTTCTCGACGTGCCAGGGCATGACAAACAGAAAAGGCAATGCGATCGTTCACAGAATATGCTGCATCCAGAACCATTGGATCAAAATTGGGCGGTACAAAAGATAACCCCAATCCTGTCATTTTATAGGGGTGAGACGGCGTGCCAAAAATAGCCGAACCTGCCACATCTACGCCGACAATTCGAGTTTGGGGATGACGCTGTTTAAAATATCGGCTAATTCCCGCCAATTGTCCCGCCGTACTAATGCCAATAACGATAACATCTGGTGCTACGGGAAAAGCCTGTTCGATTTCGCGAGCAGTAAATTGCTCGTGGGCAGTTGGGTTTTCAGGATTGCGGTGCTGGCAAGGATACCAGGCACCAGGAATGGTTTCGGCGAGTTCTTTGGCTTTTTTCATCCTCGCAACTTGCATCGATCCATTGGCATCGGCCGCACTCAGGGGGACATCTACCAATTCTGCTCCATAGGCAGCCAGCATTCGCCGAATCGGGGGCGGTGTTTTAGCATCGATGACAATCATCACGCGATAGCCTCGCGCTGCACCAATCATTGCTAAACCAATGCCGAAATTACCAGAACTAGATTCAACAATTGTGCCGCCGGGGGCGAGTAACCTGGTACGTTCTGCGTGTTGAACCAGACATACAGCATTTTTCTCTTTAATGCTGCCACCGGGATTACAGGATTCTAATTTGAGATAAAATTCGTGATGCTGACAGAGTTCGCTCAAGCGATTGAGACGAACAATGGGAACCTGTCCTATTGCCTGGGTGATATCGCCAGCTAGGGAGGATTTCAGCGGTGTTTGTAAGAGTTGAATCATTGATTTAGATCCTTCAAAATACACGGTAGTTAGTCCTGGTTATCTCTCTTGCTTGCCTGCGGAAAACGTTAGTATCTGAGCGCGAGATCATGCTTATCAATTAGCCAGAAGCCCTCTTTGCCTAATTACAAGCTTGCAACGCCATAATCAGGGTAAACGCATCTAATTTCTAAATTCCCATATATAGCTTCTGAGTAGAGACAAAAGCGCTATAGGTGGAAAATTAGATCCTTCAAAATACACGGTAGTTAGTCATGGTCATCTATCTTCCTTGCCTGCGATAAATTTCAGCATTTGAGCGCGAGATTATGCTCATCAATTAGCCAGAGGGCATCTTTGCCTAATTACAAGCTTGCAACGCCAGAATGAAATTGGGGTGAAATAAGTCAGGTTCATTGATTTAAAAAATTATAGGAAAGAGCGCAGGTATAAGTGGTTTTTATATTTCAGGGATAAGCAAGAGAATATCCGACAGCAGCAGTAACTCAAAACAGAGTTACTGCTGCTTTTTGAGTCACTAAAATTATTGACAAAATAAAATATTTTATCAGCAAAAATTGGGTAAGTATAAACAGCACAAAAAAGTAAAACTGGCTATCGCTATAATGATAGGGTTCCAATTTACCTAGAACTGCTATGACAACATTTGAAACAGAATCCCTAGAACAGCAGCTACTAAAAATAGGAAAACTAGCCAAGCAAACTGGTGTTACTGTAGGCACCCTGCGATACTATGAAAGCCTAGGGTTACTGGAACCTGCCTTACGCAACAGTAGCGGTTATCGTTACTACACAGCCGATGCTGCCAGACAAGTGCAATTTATTAAGAAAGCCCAAAGACTCAACTTTTCTCTTCAAGAAATTCAGCAAATTTTGACCTCTCGCCGTCAAGGAATAACAGCTTGTCCGCTAGTGCAAGACTTATTAAGTCGCAAAATAAATTTCTTTGAGCAGGAAATTCAGCGCATGAGTGCGTTCAAAGCTGAGTTGGAAGCTTATAAAAAACTTTGGACAAATCGAACTTCAGACAATCCCGATAGCGAGGAACTTTGCACTTTGATTGAGGGAGTGAAGGAGGCTTAATCAGCTAGCTATTTCAGCTTTAGCTACCTTGCCGTCTTCAATAACTGGCTGAGGTTGTTGAGGTCGTAAAGAATGCCCGAATTGAGCATACAAAGCGGGCAAAACTAACAGAGTTAAGGCTGTAGAAGTAAACAATCCGCCTAAAACTACTACTGACAAAGGTTGCAGGATTTCCTTTCCGGGTCCGCCCTCTACTACTAAAGGTGCTAAACCTAAAGCTGAAGTTGAAGCTGTCATCAAAATAGCATTGAGTCGTTCCATCGAGCCTTTAATAATTGCTTCCTTAAAAGGCATTCCCTCGGCAAATTTAGTGTTGTAGTTGTCTACTAAAAGCAAACCGTTACGGGTAGCAACGCCAAATAAAGTGACAAAGCCAACCAGGGAAGCTACAGAGATGATGCCGCCCGTCAAAGCTACCGCAATTACTCCTCCTACTAATCCGATCGGCAAATTAATCATAATCATAGCAGTTGAAGGAATTGACTTGACTGACAAGTACATCAATACTGTAATTACCAAAAAAGCGATCCCACTAAATATCATAATATTTTCTGAAGCTCTTTGTTCTGCTTCAAATTGACCGCCGTACTGGATAAAATAGCCAAAAGGCAACTCCACCTCTTGTTTGACTTTAGCTTGAATTTCATTCACAACCGATCGCAAATCCCTACCTTTAGCATTAGCCGCCGCCACAATCAAGCGAGAAACATTCTCGCGGTTAATCGTATTGGGGCCAGTACCGTATTTGACAGTAGCAACTTGGGCGAGAGGAATTTTATTACCGCTTGGAGTATCAACCAACAAATTCTGAATAGTTTCTAAGTTATTTCGGGCTTCAGGCTGCAACCAAACAACTAAGTCAAAAGTTTGCTGCACTTCCAAAACTTGAGAAACAACTTTGCCGTTCAAGGCTGTCTCAATTATTTCAGAAAGCTCTCCGATTTTCAAACCGTATCTACCCGCAGCTTGACGGTTAAAATTAATTTGAATTTGTTGCACTGGCACCTGCGGTTCGAGTTGCAAGTCTACAATTCCTTCAACAGTTTTCATTTGCTCTTCAACTTTGGCACCGAGGATGCGAAGCTGATCCAAATCCGGGCCAAAGATTTTGACAGCAATCTGACTTCTGACACCAGATAAAACCTCATCCATCCGGTGAGAAATAAAACCGCCGATATTTGGTGCAACTCCCGGCAATTTAGCAAATTCCTGCCGCAGCGCCTCCAAAGTTTTCGGCCTGTGTTCCATGCCCTCCTCGCTCAAACCGATATCAATGTGAGCTAAATTGACTCCCGCAGCATCAGCATCTCCCGGAGCCCTGCCCGATCGCACTTGCACGTATTCAAACCTGCTATCATCCTTAAGTGCATCTTCGATCGCAAAAGCCGCGCTATCTGTTGTTTCCAAAGACACCCCCGGATAAAGGAGAATAGTATTCACCAAAGTTTGCTCCTGAAACTCCGGTAAAAACACCCGTCCAAAAGATGGCAAAATAATTAATGCAGCCACCATGCTAGCAGCAGCAAAAGCTAAAATTATCGTCGAATAGCGCATTGACAATTCTATAAAAAAATGATATAAGCGCTTGCAAAATCTCGGCAACCAAGGTTCCTCGGAACTCATGCGTTTGGTAGGCAACAAAATAGCACAAAGGGCCGGAGATATTAACAGCGATTCTAGACTAGAAATCACCACAACTACCAGATAAGTAATCCCCATCGGCGTAAAAATTCGACCTTCTACACCGGGCAAAGTAAAAATAGGAGAAAACACCACAATGCCAATAACAGTCGCTCCAATTAAAGAATCGCGCACCTCTTGACTGCCATCAAAAATCACATCCATTACCGGACGCGGATTAAGAGAAGACCTATTTTCTCTCAAGTTGCGGTAGGTATTTTCGGCATAGACGATCGCATCGTCGATCGCAGTGCCGATCGCCACCGACAAACCCCCCAAAGTCATCGTATTTAATCCCAGCCCCAGCCAATACATCGCCAGCAGCGCCAACAGCCAAGTCAGAAAGAAATCCAGCAAAACAACCGCCAGAGTGCGCCAATTCATCAAAAACGGGATCAGGATGATGGTAACAATGATGCTGCCTTCAACTAAAGCCGATCGCACATTCTCCACCGAGGAATTAATATATTCTTCCTGTCGAAAAGTAACAGTAACTTTAATATCTTTGGGCAGAGCTTGCTGCACCTCAGCCATTGCTGCCTCAACCGCTTTAGTTACCGTGGGAGTATCAGCAACGGGCTGTCTGTTTACCATCACAATCACAGCTTTTTTGCCGTTAAAACTGCCATCTCCCCGCTTGATTGCAGCACCAATCTTGACATCAGCTACATCAGCAATTCTGACGGGTGTTCCCTGGCGAGAGGCGATCGCAGATTGCTGCAAATCTTCCACAGACGCAATCCGCCCCACCCCCCGGATTAAAGTTTCTCGATCCGGCGTAATTAAATACCCCCCCGGCGCGTTAACATTCGCAGCCGCTGTCGCTTCGGCAACTTCCTGCAACGACACATTAAAAGCTTTCAACTTTGCAGGTTCTACTAATACTTGATACTGCCTCTGATCGCCGCCGTAAGCCACCACTTGAGCAACGCCAGTCACAGCTAGAAGGCGATTTGTGACTTGCCAATCAACCAGACGGCGCACTTCCATCAAAGGAGTAGTTTCCGAGGTAAAAGCATAGGTAATAACAAGGCCTACCGGTGAAGTTGTCGGAGAAATTTGTGGTGCTTCTACTCCTGCGGGAAGCTTGCTTTGAGCTTGCTGCAACCTTTCTGTTATCAACTGGCGGGCTTGGTAAATTTCAGTTCCCCAATCAAAGATTACCTTAACGGCAGAAAGCCCTACAGCGGAAGACGATCGCACTGCTGTCACCCCAGGAGTTCCGTTAATCGCACTTTCGATCGGCAGTGTTACTAAAGACTCGATTTCTTCCGGCGCCAGCCCCGGTGCTTCCGTCTGAATTTCGACTTGCGGGGGTGCAAAAGGCGGGAAGACATCAAGGGACATTTGGGGGATGATATACAATGTCCAAAGACTAACAATAATGGTAGCGATAACAACTAGCCAGCGGCGGTTAATTACCCATCTGAGAATAGTGCTGAACATTTTATTATTTTGGAGTTAATATAGCGGTTCTCAAGCGTGGTGAGGTATGGGGGCGAGTCCTATGCCTATGCCCTATGCCCTATGCCCTATGCCCTATGAGCACCTCATGTTACTGAGAAAGGCTATAGATAGATACTTCTGCAAACTAAATTGCTATATTCACGCAATTGTTTACTTCAAACTCTTGACTTCTGTCTCTTGAGCTTTAGCGTGATGGTTGTTATTGTGTAACAGCAGTTCATTGTGCAACGGCGATGCAGAGTCGGAAAAACTATTGTTTCCAGAATCCGCTGCTAATGCTGGCAATTTGCGCCGATTTCCCAACAACACGCCTGCTGTGAAAGTTAGGGATGCGATCGCAACTGCTCCCCCTATTCCCGTCCACCAGAAAGACACGGGTAAATTATTAAAATTAACCTCTGCTACCTTTGGAATTGCCTCTTTTTTTTCCTCGTCTTTTGAGGGCTTGCTGCCGCCCCGCAAAGATTGTGCGTAAAGTTGAGGTGCTCGCTGCGTTACTATCAAATCTCCCTCAAATAAACCACTCTTAACTTCAACTAAATCTCCAGCACTTTGACCGAGTTCAATTTCAACAGCTTGATAAGCATTGCCATTTTGGACGTAAACGGTTTTTTTACCGCTAACATCCACTACCGCCGCACTCGGAATTGCTAAAATATTTGTGGCAGTTTTGTCGGTTAAAATCTCCAACTCAGCAAACAGTCCGGGCTTTAATTCGCCGTTAATATTATCTATTTCTGCTTTCACCGGCACAACCCGCGTTTCTCCTTCGACGGATGACCCAATGAAGGCGATTTTTCCATTGAAAATGCGATCGGGTAAATTAGCGACTTTTACCCTGACTACCTGACCCTGTTTTACTTTATTCAGGTCTTTTTCGTAAATATTGGCTGTGGCAAAAACGCGGCTGTCATTTAACAGACTCATCAACGGTTTTTCAGCGTTTACTGACTCTCCTAGAGTGATTTCGCGATCGGCTACAGTCCCGGAAATCGGAGCAACTACGGTAACGAGTCCTCGATCGTTGGCAGCAGTTCCTAATTGTTGGAGCCGCGCTTGATAGGGTGCGTCAGCCAAACGAATGCGCGACTTAGCAACTTGGACGGCAGTTTTGCCGCGTTTGAGTTGGTTCTCGGCTTCTAGGACTTCCCGGCGGCTCTGAGCTCTGGTAAGTTGAGCTTTTGCTTCTGCAACCATGCCTTGAGATTCCCGCAATTCCCGCATTGGGAGGTCTACTTCGGCTTGTTTAATTTCGGTTTGAGCTTGGATAACTTCAGGACGGCTTTTTGCCTTAGCAACCGCGGCTTGTGCTTCGGCGAAGTGGGCTTGCGACTCCAGCATTGTGCGCCGCGCGATCGCTCCTGATGCCACTAATTCTTTGTCGCGCTCGAACTGTTCTTTTGCCACAGTTAATTCAGTTTCTGCCCGCGCTATTTCGGCTTGCGCTATTTCAACTTGGCGCTGATAGTTTTCTTTAGCGGCTTGCACAACTGAACGCTTGTTTACTAATTCTTGTTCTTGCTGGTACTGCTTAGTTACCGCCGTCAATTGGGTTTTGGCTTGGGCGATTTCTGCTGCGGATATTTGAAGTTGGCGATCGTAATTTTCTCGTGCTAGTTTTAGATCTCCTTCTGCTTGCTGCAAATCTGCCTCAGCTTCGGCACGTTTCGAGAGAGATTCAACCCGCAACTGTCCTAATTCTGAACTCGATAAAACCGCAACCGGTTGACCTTTTGATACTTTGTCCCCAGGCTTAACCAGCAACTCTACTACTTTCCCAGCAACAGGAGCCGTCACTTCTACTTTTTCGTTGGGTAAAGTTTCAATTTGTCCAGTGGTTTTGATGCCGATATCTAGTCGCTGGCGAGCGGCAGGGGAGACTTTAATACCTAATCGTTTTGCTGTTTCGGCATCGACAGAAATAGCAGCAGGAGTTTCAGTTGTTTCGCCACTGTGGTTAAATTCATCTCCGTGTCCCGCGTGGGCAAAAACGGGGGTGGACTCGATGAATAACAAAAGAGTCAGGAGTATTCCCGAAAAGTGAACTATCGGTGCTGAGGAGCGGACACGGCGGTAGTATTGCATGATTGAGTAGGGGAGAATCTGAACTCAAAGATCAGTTTTGCAGATAAAAATGAAATCCGGGTGAAATATGGTGTTACTGTTTGTACCAAGCTTGTCGCCACTCTTTCATTTGCTCGATTTCTTGTTTTTGCGAAGTCACAATCTCTTGGGACAATTTCTTTATTTCCGGCCGTTTCGACTTCTTCAAAGCATCTTGGGCCATCACTAAAGCTCCTTCGTGGTGGGGAATCATCGCATTGATAAATCGCAAGTCAAATTGGTCGTCAGCGGCCCCTAAATCCATGCTCATCATCATGCTTTGCATTTGTTCAGGAGTCATTGCCATCGTGTGACTCATTGGAGCGTGATAAGCCATTGGCGTACTGCTGGCTTTGGCATACCAAGCTTTTCGCCACTCTTTCAGTTGATTGATTTCGCGGTTCTGAGCGGCAATCATCTCATTTGCTATTTTTTTCATTTCCGGGCGTTTGGATTTATTTAGTACCTCTTTTGCCATGTTTACAGCACCTTGATGGTGTAGTGTCATGCCATCAATAAATCGCAAATCGTAGTCGGCATCAGCAGGGCCTAAATCCATTGACATATTGTGATTCATGCCATGATTCATGCCACCCATGCCACCGCCTTGTGCCATGTCTTGCTTGTTGTTTGCTTCGGTTGCAGCCGTAACATTTGGGGCTTGAGTTTCGCTGGAAGGGGCTTTTGAACAAGCTGCAAGCACTCCGCTGGTTAAAGCGGCTGCGGCGGTCAATATCAGGGCTGCAAAGCCTGTTTTTAATGAAATTGGTTTCATCGATTTTATATCCTTAAAGCTGCCATTTATCTTCAGCTTTCCACATATAAATGAAATTAGGATGAAATTTTCGACTGGCAATTGTAAAAAATTATTCCTGTGCCGTCGATCGAACTCAAATTTAAGATTTACAGGACTCATAACCTAATTATGTAGGGTACACAGTGCGCGCCTTACCCTATGGGTAGGCTGTCAAACCACTTTTTCCATAATTCCTGATTAATTTCGCAATCCCCCATTAACTCTCCAGTGGACTAGAGAAGTCCAAGCAGTTGACTCAGCCGCCGTTGTTTAAGGCGATCTCAAGACGAAATTGAGGACAATTCAAACGGTGAAACCGGAAAATGAAGTTAGGAAAGCGATCGCATCTGTTGGCAGTTGAAGACAGAAGGCAGAATATTACCCATTCCCAATTTCAGAGTGCATATATGGATCACCTCACAGTCAAACTCCAAGGGATGAGGTGAGTCGATAGCCCCTTCTGCTGGTATCCAGCGCGTTTTTACTGAAGTTAGACCAGACCAAAAAGCAGCTCAAATCTAAGCACTGCAAGCACCAGGGAAAATTGTAGCGATGGTGGGAGATGGGATTAACGATGCTCCGGCTGGGGAAATAGCAGATGTGAGAATGGCGACGCTGCTCACGTGAGGGTATAAATAAGCTTTCAGGTGTTTACATATCATTATTTGCTGATATGATGATACCAAAGAGCTTTGTATTGGAACTAAGCATATGATTGTCTCTGCTCAATCCCAGTCCACTCGCTTGAAAGCAAAACTCTTTCGTGGGTTTTCCGATCCATCACGATTGGCGATTTTGGACGTGCTGCGATCGCGTCCAATGACTGTAAGTGAAATTGTTGAAGCAACCGGGCTATCGCAATCTAACACCTCAAACCACTTGGGCTGTCTCCGTGATTGCGGTCTGGTAAACACCCTGCAGCAAGGACGGTACACAAGCTATCAACTTGCCGATGCACGAGTTGCTGAGATTTTGGAAATGGTTGAAGAGTTACTGGCTGATGTAGCAAAAGGAGTTTATGAATGTACCCGCTACAACTGCTCAAAGGACGAATAACAACAAGCTAATTAGGAGGCGCACGATGTCAGACTGTGGATGTCACATGGAAGCCAAGAACGCAGCCGAGCGTAAAACGCTGCGAATTCTGTTACTTATCAATGGCACAATGTTTGTCGTCGGAATTGTGGCAGGAGTTTTAGCGGATTCAACTGCCCTAGTGGCAGACTCATTAGATATGTTTGCAGATGCTTCGGTTTACACGATGTCGCTGTATGCAGTTGGCAAATCGGCGCATCACAAGAATCGTGCAGCGACTCTAAGTGGTATTTTTCAGATCACGTTAGCCGTGATGGTTGTCGTCGATGTGATTCGACGGTTTGTTTGGGGGAGTTCACCGGAATCAGGTTGGATGATGGCAATGGCTTTTTTGGCCCTGATTGCTAACAGTTATGGTTTGTACCTTCTCTCAAAGCATCGTAAGGGTGAGGTACATATGCGGGCAAGTTGGATATTTACGCAAAATGATGTAATTGCAAATTTTAGTGTGATAGTCGCAGGTTTCCTAGTCACTCTATTTAATTCTCGGTTTCCTGATTTAATTGTTGGATTTGGAATCGCAAGCCTAGTCGTTTGGGGTGGAATCAGTATTATTCGAGATGCACAACGCGACAGAATGAAGCAACCACGGCTTTAGTAATATTGCTTAACAGGTTTGGCAGCAACGATTTGAACGTTTCTCACTTCGTTTTAGTTTTCTTATCGCCGAGACATAGAAACAGTACCGAAGATAGCTATGAGTAAAATGTACTCCAGCAACTTAACCCTGGAACAATGGGAGTTGATTGAACCTTTTATTTCACCTGCAACATCTAGGGAACGTCTTCGCAAGGTTGAGGTGGGGAATGTCCTGAATGCAATCTTTTACCTGTTAACCCAAGGCTGTACTTGGCGTGACTTATCGAGAGACTTCCCACTTTAGCAGAGCGTCTATCGCTACTTCTGCACCTGGCGTAAAGACGGAACTTTGCTGAGGCTACATGACCGACTTAGAGCCTGGGTTAAAGTTAGCCACAACCGAGCGGTGAGTCCGTCTGAAGCCATCGTGGATAGTCAAAACGTCAAAAACGCAGCAATGGTAAACCAAGCAATGGGATGTGACACAGGCAAGCACATAATATGAGTCAATAATTTTTACTTAACATGAGCAAAACGATAATAATTCTTACTCTCGATCGCAACTTGTGACCGCAAACTCGAACTAACTAGCAGCCCAACTTTTAACTCAACAGTTTCCCAAATTGTCAGCTTTGGAGATATAGTATGAATGTCTGTTCATAAGTTAATTATTTCTTTCAACCTAGGAGACATCATGAACAAGCCAAAAGCATCGGATTCCGGCTGCTGTAGTTGCAGTCACGACGATCGCCCCGATCTCAGTCATGAGAATCATAACCAGAACCAAAGCCACGGCCAGGGGAACGGAGATTTTAACCTGAAGCAAGAATTGATTCCTGTGATATTGGTTGTTGTACTATTTGTCGGCGGTTTAATTTTTGAAGAAAAACTGCACAACACGCCCTATTCTATAGGTGAATATCTGGTTTTCATCCCAGCCTATCTTTTAAGCGGATGGAATGTTTTAACCAGTGCGGGTCGCAACATTCTGCGAGGTCGATTTTTTGATGAAAATTTCTTAATGACTATAGCAACACTGGGCGCTGTAGCCATTCACAAACTCCCTGAAGCAGTCGGGGTGATGTTGTTTTTCAAAATCGGAGAACTTTTTCAAGAATTTGCCGTAGGGCGATCGCGTCAATCGATCCGATCGCTTTTAGAAATTCGCCCAGACAGCGCCAACCTCAAGGCAAATGGCGAAATCAAAAAAGTTTCGCCAGAAACAGTAGCCGTCGGCGAGATCATCCTTGTCAAACCGGGAGAAAAAATTCCCTTAGACGGTGAAATTATAGACGGCAATTCTCAGATTGACACATCTGCACTAACTGGAGAATCAGTACCTCGAACCGTGAAAGTTGGAGAAACAGTTTTAGCAGGAACAATTAACCAGACAGGAGTTCTCACCGTCAAAGTTACCAAACTCTTCGGTGAATCTTCAATATCCCGAATTCTGGAATTAGTAGAAAATGCCAGAAGCAAAAAAGCTGAAACTGAGAAATTTATCACCAAATTTGCCAGTTACTACACGCCGTTTGTAGTATTTGCATCGCTAGCAGTAGCTTTAATTCCGCCTTTGTTCATTTCAGGAGCAACTAATGCAGATAGATTTTTATGGGTTTACCGCGCCCTAGTCTTGTTAGTTATTTCCTGCCCTTGCGGATTGGTGATTAGCATTCCTCTGGGATACTTTGGGGGAATTGGCGGTGCAGCCAAGCGCGGTATTTTGGTTAAAGGCTCGACTTTTTTAGATACCCTCACAGCAGTCAAGACAGTTGTTTTAGACAAAACAGGAACTTTGACTAAAGGAGTATTTAAAGTAGCACAAATTGTGCCTCAGAAGGGTTTTTCACAATCTGGCTTAATGGAAATAGCAGCCCAAGTAGAATCTCAATCAAATCACCCAGTCGCGAAATCTATTATGGAAGCTTACGGCGGAAAGATAGATTCATCGGATGTGAAAGATTACGAAGAAATAGCGGGACACGGCATTCGAGCCAAAGTAAATAATCAAATTGTGCTTGCGGGAAATGACCGTTTTCTACACCGAGAAAACATTGCTCATGATGTCTGCAATGCTGAAGGTACTGTCGTCCATTTAGCGGTAGACAACCGCTACGCTGGGTATATTTTGATTGCTGACGAGCTTAAGGAAGACGCTGTACAGGCTATTCGCGACCTCAAGAAACAGGGTGTCGATCGAATCGTGATGCTAACTGGAGATAATCAAGCTGTAGCTGAGAGTGTTGCCAAAAAGCTCGGTTTAGATTCCTACTTAGCTGAGTTATTACCCGAAGGAAAAGTAGAGGCGATCGAAAAACTGATCTCCCAATCTAAAAAAGGCGATAAAATTATTTTCGTCGGGGACGGAATTAATGATTCACCCGTACTTGCTAGAGCCGATGTTGGCATAGCAATGGGGGGTTTGGGTTCGGATGCGGCGATCGAAACTGCCGATGTTGTAATTATGACCGATGCACCGTCAAAAGTAGCTGAAGCCATTCAAATTGCCCGAAAGACTCACAATATTGTTTGGCAAAATATCATTTTTGCCATGTTAGTCAAAGGCATATTTATTGCTTTTGGTGCTTTTGGGTTAGCTACCATGTGGGAGGCAGTTTTTGCTGATGTTGGGGTGGCTTTAGCAGCTATTTTTAATGCGACTAGAGTTTTAAAATAATCGGCTGAAAACTCCAGGAGGGGGGCAATTCCTCCCTCATTGTAGCAATTTGTAGAGGAAAGCAAATGGAAAGTATGCTCAAAATTCTGTTGGGAAGTCTAGCTCTTAGTATTATTCACGCATTAATTCCCAACCACTGGATGCCTTTAATTGCGATTGGTAAAACTGAAAATTGGTCTCGCAGCGAAACTTTGCGGGCTACAGTAATTACAGGAGTTGCTCATACCCTCAGCATTATCCTAATTGGAATTGTCGTCGGCTTATTCGGTTACAAGTTCGCTGCTACCTATGTAGAGGCCGCTAAAATAATTGCGCCTTTAGTTTTATTAGTTTTAGGAATCATCTATCTTTTGGCAGAGTTAGATAGTTCTCGCAGGCACCACCACCATCACGCGGAAACAGTTAATTTAACTACCAAGCGATCGCAATTTCAAATCCTAGCTGTTTTAGGAACAGGAATGCTTTTCTCGCCTTGCATCGAAATAGAAGCCTATTTTTTTTCAGCAGGAACGATTGGTTTGAGCGGCATACTTGTAGTTTCTGTCGTCTACTTAGTGGTGACAGTTTTAGGAATGGTTTTGCTAGTAGACTTGGGAATGAAAGGAGTTAATGCTTTAGAAGAAAAGCTGCATTTTTTCGAGGATCACGAACAAGGATTAACCGGAGCAGTGTTAATCCTTCTAGGAATTGTGGCTTATTTCATCAAAGTGTAAAATGGTTGGTAATACAATTTAGTCTTGGGAAATATCCAGCACAGGAAAAAATATTATGCGTCGTCAACGTTCCATGCCTTGGATTCACCGCTATTCTCGTCCGCTCACGGCAGGAATTGCCTCGATAGGGGCTGCGATCACTGCTTATCTAACAGTGGTCAAGTTATCCAACGGAACGGCAGTTTGTCCGATCGAAGGCTGCGATATCGTGCTTTCGAGTCCTTATGCCTATGTCTTTGGTTTGCCTCTTTCTTTGTTCGGTTTTTTGGGCTATTTGAGCATGATAGTTTTTGCCGTAGCTCCCCTATTGGTCAATCCCGCAGAACAGAAGAGTCTCCGCTCCAAGTTAGAGTCTTGGACGGGACTATTTCTGTTTGCTGGTAGCACAGCTATGACGATTTTCAGTGGCTATCTGATGTATGTACTGGCTATTGATATCAAAGCAGCTTGTATTTACTGTATTGCGTCTGCTTTGTTTGCAACTAGCTTGTTTGTCTTAGCATTAATAGGTCGCGAATGGGATGATATCGGGCAACTATTTTTTATAGGAATTGTGGTGTCTATGTTAGTGCTGATTTCCTCTCTGGCTCTTTATGCCGATGTGAATAATCTCGGTACAGCTAACGAGACTAGCATCAAGACTACAACATCTTCCGGTACTTCAGAAATTGCTTTAGCGCAGCATTTAAAAAGAGTGGGAGCTAAAATGTACGGCTCTTTTACCTGCGATCATTGTCAAGCACAGAAAGCAAGTTTCGGCAAAGAAGCGGCGGGCATTATCAATTATATCGAGTGCAATCCTCAAGGGAAAAATGCTCGGCGGGATCTTTGCGACGCTGCGAAGATTCAAGGGACTCCCACTTGGGAAATTAACGGTAAGTTTTACCAAGGGCAAAAATCTTTGCAGGAGTTAGCGGATTTATCTGGCTATCAGGGAACTCGCGAATTTAAAGAGCTCTCAAATCAGGAACGTTGACAAGAGTGATTTCTGGCGATCGACCTAATCGTAGTCGATCGCACTTAAATTAAATTATCCGAAATCCGGTTAAATGCGCCCTACTCTCAGCCGCAGCCCAAGCAAACGGCGCTGCAATCCAAATCCGATCGCCATCCCTGCGACTACAATGCCTGTAAAGTAAGCCAAGACAGTCAACCGCACTGAAAGAGGAGGCGCAACTCCCTCAACTTCAATAGTTTGTGAAACCTGGAATGGTGGAAACTGACGCGCTGCATTTGGTTGGGGAGAAACTTCTACCTCAACTTTATGAGGTGCGCCATCAAAAAACTGCTCTTGCCATATCAGTTTTCCGGCTGCATCCGGGACACCTTTGTAGGCAAAAGCAATCCAATCATTTTCGAGTTGGGTGACTTTAACATTGAACAATACATCTGTGACTGGCTGATTTGTTTTGGTATCGGTGAGTTGAACTTGTAAATTAGCAGCTTTCCCTACTGTCGCACTAACATCTCCAGAAAGTCGCACCTGTAAACCCTGAGATTTCACAATGGGGCTAGTTTTTTCTGTCGGTTTAGATTCTGTCATGTGAGACATTGGCATCGACATCTCAGACTGGGCAATTTCAGCACTGACATTAACATATAACAAGGTAGCGATCGCAATTATTATCGCCCCACTTAACAGCAATCGCACTCTCTCGGGCGCTATTTCTCCTGCTTTGATTTTTGGCTTTCCTCCAATCGCCAAGCCGCCACCTAGCCCAACAGCCAACAAAATCGCAGCTAAAATCCAAAAATTGCGATACTTGACCCCGTTTTCCGGCACGGATAGTGTTAAAGTTTGCTCAAAAGGAGTAAAAGCATTTTCTGCGATCGGAGTCACCTTTGCTAACAATTGATAATTTCCCCTAATCGGCAGCATTTGCTGGATTTGCAACTCACCTTTAGCTGCAACAGCTTCTATATCCAGCAACTTTGTTCCCTCCACGATCGGAAAATCGGTGGTAAACCAAGGATTTTTAGGCGGAGTTAAAATTGTCAAACTAATTCGAGCATTCTCTAAGGGAATACCCGCTGCATCTAAAGCTTGCAGCTTTAACGACACTGGAGATAAAGGTGTAGTTGCCTCGGCTTCAAAGGGTAAAATCTGGGTGATTGGCGGTTCAGAAGTCAGTCGCACAGTTGATTGTGGAGACTGCGAAAACCCGACCCAACCATAGAAAAAGATACTCATCATGCAGACAGCACTGATGAGCGCAGAAAACTTTAATTTTGACATTTTAATTCTGGACTTTTAAGGAATCTCGCGCGGGGTGGGGGCGGGTTTATTTAACCTGTCTGCACCGTGAGAAAGCTCGCAGGTTTACCCGCCCCAACCGGTTAAGCAAGAAAGGTGCAATATCTCAAATGAAAACAATCTTGTCTAGTGACAACTAACCATCAAAGTGTGGTGGCGCAGAGAGTGTACCTTGTTATGGACGGCGGGATAAGTTGTAAAGTAAACAGTCCAGACAGTCAAAGCGCATAGGGAGATGTAGAGCGTCGCTTGCACGGGTGTTGAAAGCGTCAACCGTGCCGTTTGTTGCCAAACCGAAGAAGAAGAAGAAGATTGAGTAGTCATCATGTACCTCGCAGATGAATAAAGTAAATTTGGGCATCGGCGGGCATCCTGACTTGGAGAACTTGTCTCCTTCACAGTTGCGGGACAGTGCCGGACTTACACCGAACTTTCCCCGTTACCTCTGGTGGCTGTTCCTCACCAGAACCGATTTGATATTCAGAGCATACCACACATTCTGTTGCTGCATTCACATTACCTGGAGTGTTAGATAAAAAATACACAACTTCATATTTCTTGCAACTTTGGCGGATTTTGAGCCATACGACTGATGAAATTTAACGGAATTTGTGAGATTATGAAAATAATATGAAAATTATTTAACAATAAAACCAATGACTCACCCCGAAAACAGACCCAGCCTTCCTGAAGTCCACCGCAGCATCCCGGTTCCCAACAGCAAAGGTTTCTGGCGTAAAATGCTGGCTTACGCAGGGCCTGGATATTTGGTTTCAGTGGGTTACATGGACCCGGGAAACTGGGCGACTGACTTAGCGGGGGGAGCAAAGTTTGGCTATGCGCTATTAAGTGTGATTTTGCTATCTAATTTGATGGCAATTTTGCTGCAATCCCTCTGCGTGCGTTTGGGAGTGGCAACGGGACGAGATTTGGCACAAGCTTGTCGAGATTATTTCAGTCCGCGAGTCAGTTTTTTGCTGTGGATACTTTGTGAAATTGCTATTTCTGCTTGCGATTTAGCCGAACTTGTTGGCAGTGCGATCGGACTGCAATTGCTATTTGGCATTCCCTTAGTTTGGGGCGTGTGCATCACTGCGCTAGATGTGATAATGGTGTTATTTTTACAAGGTAAAGGCTTTCGTTATATCGAAGCTTTGGTAATTACCATTATTGCAATTATTGGCGGTTGTTTTATTGCCGAAATGATTTTTGCAAAACCAGATGCCGGAGGACTTTTACTCGGTTATGTTCCCAGCCTAGAGATTTTGCAGAATCAGGCAATGCTTTATATTGCGGTTGGTATTTTGGGGGCAACTGTGATGCCGCACAATCTTTACCTGCATTCATCGATCGTGCAAACTCGCTCTTGGGAAGAAACTTCTGATAAAAAATGGGAAGCAATTAAATTTGGCACAATAGATTCCACATTAGCGCTGTCAATAGCTTTGTTTATTAATTCAGCTATTCTGATATTGTCTGCTGCCAGCTTTCATTTTTCCGGCTATCAAGAAGTAGCAGAAATTCAAGATGCTTACAAACTCCTTTCTCCGGTACTGGGTGTGGGTTCGGCCAGTGCAATTTTTGCCTTTGCTTTATTGGCTTCGGGGCAGAACTCAACATTGACTGCAACTCTAGCAGGACAGATTGTGATGGAAGGGTTTCTAAATTTTCGACTGCGGCCTTGGTTGCGGCGCTTGCTGACTCGACTGATTGCAATTGTACCGGCTTTGATCGTAATTATCTTGTTTGGTGAAGGCAGTACAACTAATTTACTGGTTTTCAGTCAAGTGATTCTCAGTTTGCAATTACCGTTTGCAGTAATTCCCTTGGTAATGTTTACCTCAAACCGCCACTTAATGGGAGAGTTTGTGAATCCATTTTGGCTGAAAGCCTTAGCTTGGTTAGTGGCTAGTATTATAGTAGGATTAAATAGCTGGCTGTTATTGCAGACTATTTTCTAGTAATCTGCGATTGCGGTAGAGGCAGGAACACATTTAATATTTGATGCCTTAATGTGTCCATATAAAATGGGAGAAAGAGTAAGAGCGTTAAAGTTGTTACGCTCAGTAACGCCAGGAATGCTATTGATGTGGGATAGAGGCTTATATTACATTCCTATGCGATGATAGAAGCTACAGTCAGTAAAGGTTGTGAGTATTTGGGGCGAATTCCATCCAACGTTAAATTCTTAAACGAAACACAATTAGATGATGGTTCATATTTGAGTTGGATTTATCCCTGACGGCACATTAAGAAAAAAGGGATTTCAGCCCATACAGGTAAGAGTAATTGAGTACACAATTGAGAATTACGACCGCCCAGAAGCACAAATTAGATATCGTTTAATTACCAGCTTGTTGAACGCGGAAAAATTTCCAGCGCACTTACTGGCTTGTGAATATCATCAACGTTGGGAAGTCGAGAATACTATTGATGAACTCAAAGTACATTTATTAGGACGAAAAACTCATATTCGTTCTCAAAGACCAAAGGAGGTGGTACAAGAAATTTATGGTTTACTAATAGGACATTGGGCGGTACGGTCGTTAATTTTTCAAGCAGCCAGCAGCGCAGGTGTTTCACCATTGCGTCTTTCTTTTACTGGAACATTACGAGTTATTCGTCGCACTCTCCCAAAATTTCAGCGGTTACAACCACAGGAACTTCCCTTTTTTTCAATTGGTTAACTTTGGAGATTCTCGATCAAGTTCTACCTAAAAGGGTGAGCGAGAAACAACCCCAGAGTCGTGAAAAAACCTGTCTCAAAATTTCGCTCTAAACAAGTTAAACACAGAGGTACTGGAATAATAATGAATCCTCCTGTATTTATTGTTTTAAGCACTGCATATCCCTTAACTGAACCGTATTGGCGCAGACAGGTGCACACTTGGCCTTGATTGAAGGGAAGCATGACTCCCTGCGTGCGATCGTCGCCCCAATCTAGGATACACCGACTTTGAAAACACGCCCTAGGGATTCAAGAGACAGCAGATCATGGTGCCCAGGGTGTTGATTTCTCCTTTTTAGAGGTTCTCCAAAATTTCTTTTCATTCCCCCTTGACACTCCAGTGGACTGGATACTGCAAGATAGGATTAACCCCTCAAAGGAAAGGAGAAATACAACCATGACTACAGCTAAAAGTCCTTAACATGGCGTGTTCAGCTTGTGGCGAAACCATTACCAAAGCCATCAAGACAGTAGATGCCGCCGCAAATGTTCAGGCAGATCCCAAAACCAAACTGGTCAATATCCAAACTCAAGCATCTGAAGCCGCCATTACAGATGCCATTACAGCGGCAGGTTATTCTGTTACCTGTCACTAAAGATTTCTCAGACCCATTTTAAGGATGAAAATAAGGAGGTTTTGTATGGAAAACGCCACTATGAAACTGCGAGGCATGAGTTGTGCCTCTTGTGCAAGTAACATCGAAGAGGCAATCCGCTCAGTTCCGGGAGTTGAGACGTGCAATGTTAATTTTGGAGCTGAACAAGCCAGCGTTACATATAATCCCAGCCAAACTGATGTAGCAGCGATTCAGGATGCCGTGGATGCGGCTGGATATTCTGCTCTGCCGATGCAAGATGATGTACTTGCCCCAGAAGATGATGCAGAACGGCAGGCGCGGCAAAGTGAAAATCAGGACTTGACCCGCAAGGTGTGGGTTAGCGGTATTATCAGCGCCGTTATCGTGATTGGCTCGCTGCCTGCGATGACGGGATTGCCTATTCCCTTTATTCCCATGTGGCTGCACCATCCCTGGCTACAATTTGTACTCACTACTCCAGTATTGTTTTGGGCCGGTAGGTCTTTCTACATTAATGCCTGGAAAGCCTTGAAGCGTCATACGGCGACAATGGATACGCTAGTAGCGATCGGGACAGGGGCAGCTTACCTCTATTCTCTATTTCCCACCTTCTCTCCCCAGTGGTTTATCAGTCAGGGTCTTAAACCAGATGTGTACTTTGAAGCGGCTTCTGTAATTGTTGCATTGCTCTTGCTAGGACGACTGTTGGAAAACCGCGCTAAGGGACAAACCTCAGAAGCAATTCGTTCTCTTATGGGTTTGCAGGCAAAAACGGCGCGGGTAATTCGTAATGGACGAGAGGTGGACATTCCCATCGCTGAGGTAGTGTTGGGAGATGTCATTCTAGTTCGTCCGGGTGAAAAGATTCCCGTGGATGGCGAGATTATTGATGGCTCCTCAACGATTGATGAGGCAATGGTGACGGGTGAAAGTGTACCCGTGAAAAAGCAGCCTGGTGATGAAGTGATTGGAGCGACTATTAACAAGACTGGAAGCTTCAAATTCCGAGCCACACGAGTGGGTAAAGATACGTTTTTGGCGCAAATCGTTAAACTGGTGCAGCAAGCGCAAGGCTCCAAGGCACCGATTCAGCGATTAGCCGATCGCGTTACGGGATGGTTTGTCCCTGTTGTGATTGCCATTGCGATCGCTACCTTCATCATCTGGTACAACATCATGGGCAACGTCACAATGGCATTGATTACCACCGTGGGCGTGCTGATTATTGCTTGTCCGTGTGCGCTTGGCTTAGCCACGCCAACCTCGATCATGGTGGGTACAGGTAAAGGGGCAGAAAACGGAATTTTGATTAAAGGTGCAGATAGTTTAGAACTAGCGCACAAACTGCAAACTGTTGTTTTAGACAAAACAGGCACGATTACCCAAGGTAAACCCACTGTAACGGACTTTATAACGGTTAATGGTACCGCCAATGGTAACGAGCTAAAACTTCTGCGCCTCGCTGCATCCGTCGAACGGAATTCTGAACATCCTCTGGCAGAAGCGGTGGTGCAATATGCCCAATCTCAAGGAGTGGAGTTGACGGATTCACGGGAGTTCGAGGCTCACGCAGGCAGTGGTGTGCAAGGGTATGTATCCAATCAATGCGTGCAAATTGGAACTCATCGTTGGATGAATGAATTGGGAATTGATACCAGTAGTTTGCAGCCACCGTGGGATCGATTGGAATATCTCGGTAAGACGGTTATCTGGATTGCCATAAATGGCAAAGTAGAAGGAATTATGGGCATTGCCGATGCCGTGAAACCATCTTCTGTTGTCGCAATTCGCACTTTACAAAAGATGGGATTAGAAGTGGTAATGCTAACAGGTGATAACCGTCGCACGGCGGAAGTCATAGCGCAGGAAGTCGGCATCAAACGAGTTATTGCAGAAGTTCGTCCCGATCAAAAAGTCGCTCAAATCGAAAATCTTCAGGCAGAGGGAAAAATTGTCGCAATGGTGGGGGATGGAATCAATGATGCACCTGCACTTGCTCAAGCTGACGTAGGCATGGCAATTGGCACAGGAACAGATGTCGCGATCGCAGCTAGCGATATCACTCTAATTTCTGGTGACTTACAAGGCATTGTTACTGCCATCCAACTGTCTCGCGCTACGATCCAAAACATCAAACAAAATCTGTTTTTTGCCTTTGTCTACAATGTGGCAGGCATTCCCATCGCCGCCGGAATTCTTTTCCCGATTTTTGGATGGCTCCTCAATCCAATTATTGCCGGGGCAGCAATGGCATTTAGTTCCGTTTCTGTAGTAACAAATGCGTTGCGTCTCCGTAACTTTCGACCCAAAAATGTTGGCTAATTTGATTCGTGGTTAAGAGGGAATAATGATGAACAAGCAACTTACATTTCTAGGAACATTAGCAGGATTTGGATTTCTGCTTGGGGTAATTTCCGGTTCAATTTTTGGAGTGTTAACGTAGCCTATTTTTGCACTCTGATGAATGAAACATCGAACGATAGCGCGGGTTTAGTCAATCACGAAGGAAATTCACTAAATACCTTTGTTCAAAACCCGCTCTTACTCCCATAATCTTGTTTATTTTTTAGGAGGTTTTCAAATGAGCGGCAAAACAACAATTATCGGTACTATTGCTAGTCTGGGGGTTGTACTAGGAATGTTATCTGGTGAAGGAATAGCGCAAAATACCCATGAAACACACCCAAGTCAAACACAGCAAAAAAGTCAGTTTCATCGCATTGAACAGCCCTTAAGTAACAAGATTTTAGTTACTTTGGCTGGAATCGGATTAATTAGTTTAGAACTTTGGTGGTTTCTCCTTAGCAAACCCAAATCTCAGAAAGCAGTTACAGCCAGTGGAGGAATTCAAGAAGTAACCGTCACCGTTGATGGTGGTTATGAACCCAGCCGCATTGTTGTGCAAGCTGGACAACCAGTGCGTCTTAACTTTCACCGCCAAGATCCTAGCAGTTGTTTGGAACAAGTCTTAATTCCAGATTTTCATATTGCAGCAGATTTGCCTCTGAATCAAGTAACCTCTGTTGAATTCACACCTAAAAAAGCTGGCAGTTATGTCTTTAGCTGTGGCATGAATATGTTTCGAGGCGAAATTATCGCCGCCGAAGACCAACAACTTGAATCAACGGGGTTCGAGGAACCTCAAACACTAACAGAATCCCAGTTCAATTCATCCATGTCAACACATCAGCCTGAAACAAAAATTGACGCTGAAGCTATGCAAATCAATCCAACTGTTGACCAGGGCATCCAGAAAGTGACTATCATGGTTAACAAAGGCTACACGCCCAATCATCTGGTAGTTAAAGCAGGTAAACCCGTTCAACTCAATTTTTTACGCGAAACTTCTAGTGGTTGTTTAGCGAAAGTGCTGATTCCCGATTTTGGCATTGCTACCGATTTGTCTTTGAATCAAGTAACAACCATTGAATTCACTCCCGAAGACATAGGAGAACACACTTTTAGTTGTGGCATGAATATGTTTCGCGGTACCATAGAAGTGCAAGTCGCTAACGTCTCTGACCCAGATGAAATGGCTGCTCAAGCCTTAAATAACTGACCGTCAACCAAGTGCGATCGCTCGAATGGTTGGTCCAGACGCCTACTGCTACCCAAAGTTGCGACATTCAGGCGATCGCCACTCTGTCATTCAAAAAAATGTCTAGCCCCTCTTGACTCTCCATCCCACTGGATAGTTTATCATAAGCTTAGAGTTGGATTCAGTAGAGGAAATGAGTATGTTAGTTCAAGAAAAGCAAAAACTCATTGGTTTAGTTGCGAAGGAAAGCGGCGTACCGATCAAAACCATTCGCTACTATGAGGAACTCGGTTTAATCAAGGCATCAGGCAGAACCGAAGGGAAATATAGATTATTTAATTCTGATATTTTGACTCGGCTAAGCTTTATTAAACGCGCCCAAACTTTGGGATTAACTTTAGCCGAGATTCAAGAATTATTGACGGTTCACGATGGGGGAGAGTTGCCTTGTGAACACATCAAAGTCCAGTTGCAAGATAAACTGCTCGCTATCGATCTACAAATTCAGCAACTACTTATCCTCAAACTAGAGTTGGAAGGATTACTTTCAGGTGCGCCCACCTTACTAGAAAAGGTTGATTCCATCATTTGTCCTCTGATTCAAAAAAAGTAAATTCTTCTATAACTTAATTGTTTCGATCGGTGTGTCAACGGAGTATAGAAGTTGACACACTGATTTCTTATCAAAAAATAATATCGCTCAACACAACGGCCCCATACACTGATTAAGGCAAGTCCAACAGTTATGGTCAAGAAAAAATCAGGGTTTATATATTTTCTGCTTGCCTAAATATTATAGTTGCAACACATTAAAAAAGATGAATTAGCAGGGCAAATATTTGACAATGAGCTAGAGCTTGCCTACGCCGTAATTCAGGGAGTAGAAGTTAGATAGAGGAGAAAGAAAAAACTACCGTACCCAACGTGTTAAATTTAAATCCAATCACCACACTTAATCTTTCGTTAAATAAAGATAATTTTTCCCGCCTACCTACTTATATGTCGATTTATTCTGGAAAAATTTGTCAATATTTTTTCGCTACCCCTTGACTCTCCAGTCGAATAGAGAATTTAAGCTGTTATTAGGTTGAGTAAGTTGACGAGTGATTTACTCAACAAAGTTCACCCATTAATCACCATCGATTAGAAATTGAAGGCTATGGTACTGCAACTAACTGTTCCTAAACTGGCTTGTTCTGCTTGCGTGAATGCTATCACCAAAGTTATTCAAACGCTTGATTCTACTGCCTCGGTTCAAGCCAATCCAAAAACCAAACTTGTCAGCATAGAAACTCAAGCCTCCGAAACAGCAATCAAAGAAGCAATAGCTGCGGCTGGCTATCCATCCGTGTAAACCTTTTAGTTTTTTTTCCTGCCAGCGGTTAGCTTTTGGCTAGCCGCCAATCCTAAATATTCATCTTAACTCTGGAGTTTATCAGTAGTTTAGAGGATTCATTTACAAGAATGCCCTTAACTAGAAACTCCAAACGAGAACAGCAAAGTCTGAACCCCTGATAAATCGACAACCTCAAGTTTACTAACTGGAGAAAACAATGAAGCCATTTTTAACTGCAATTGCTATCACTTCAACTCTCATCCTAGCTCAAGGTTGCTTCTCACCCTCAAGCACGAAATCTGGCGAAACATCAACTTCTTCTGCCTCAAAAGTAGCAAATACAAGTTCTCACAAGGGTCATGTAATGGATAATGTCCAAACATCAAGAGCTAATAAAAATCTTCATGAGGGTCATAATATGGAGGATTCCAAAACCCATGATGCTGGAGAACAACATCATCATGGTGGTCATTCAGGGCATTCCGATGCCGAACCTGCGAATGCTATCGCTAAGCTGACAGTTCCCTCCAATATCGCGCCCAAAACTCCCGTACCTTTGGTAATTGAAGTCCAAAACAAAGAGGGAAAGTCTATTGCTGATTTTGATAAATTCCAAGAACAATTAATGCACCTGATTGTCGTTAGCGATGACCTCCAATATTTCAATCATATTCACCCCACCTATAAAGGAAATGGACGCTTTGAAGTTCAAACTGATTTTCCCGGCTCAGGTGGTTACACGCTGTTCAGTGATTACAAACCCGCCGAAAAATCAGAACAAGTTTCTGTCTTGAAAATGCAAGTTCCGGGTCAAGCTTTAGCTCGGTCGAAAGTTGACATGGCTACCACCAAAACTTTTGGAAATACTAAGGCTAACCTCACGTTTTCTCAACCTAAAATAAAAGCAGGACAAGGAGTTAACTTAATTTTCAATTTGCAAGATGCTAGTAGCAACCAACCGCTGAAGGATTTACAGCCCTATTTAGGGGAAAGAGGACACTTAGTTATCCTCAAGCAGTCATCACCGTTGACAAAAGCCGACTATATTCATGCTCATGCCTTGAAAGATACTCCAGCAGGAGAGGTTCACTTTATGACCAGTTTCCCCCAACCAGGAAAATATAAGCTTTGGGGGCAGTTCAATCGTAATGGTCAAATTGTCACGGCTGATTTTTGGGTAAACGTGGAATAATTATACTCGCATTTTTCGTTTCTGAAGCAGAGAAACAGATTTTTGTCTCGAAGGCTTGATGTCTAAACATTTTGCTATCAGCTAACTACTGGTGGCTGATAGCAAAACTCCTTGGCGATAAATCATGAGTAAACTATGGAATCATCTGAATTACAACCTTCTTCAAACACCAATCTTTAAATCCATTCAGAGTCCGCTTCTCCACGGCGATCGTCCCCTTGGTTATTGCTCGTGTTGCTCCTTGTGGGCGGTGGAGGGATTGGACTGGGACGCGTTTTTGCTCCGAGTAATCAATCACCTCCAGCAACAGTTCAGCAACCGCCGCCAACGCCTGTAAAAACATTGTCGGTGCAAACCAGCCAAATTGTAGAAAGCTCGGAGTTCATAGCTAGCCTGCAATCGCGTCGCTCTGTCACCCTGCGACCGAGAATTCAGGGTCAGGTTTCTGAAATATTTGTCCGAGCAGGAGAGCGAGTTGAAACAGGTACCCCTGTGTTGAAAGTTGATGCAAACCAGCAGCAAGCTTCGGTTGAAAGTCGGATTGCAGGGGTTGAATCGTCTCAAGCCGATTTGGAAACTGCTAGAGCAGAAGCAGCAAGCGCCCAAGCTGACGCCAAAAATGTCAGAGCGGTACTCAAAGCATTACAGACTCGTCGAGTTTCTGAACTGTCTGACCTAAAACTCAATCAGCGAGAGTACGAACGGTTCAGCTACCTATAGAGCCCATTTGACATCTAACATTTGACATCTAAGAGACCAGCCTCTTAATCATCAGCCTAATAAAACAAAGAGTAACTTTGGCAGTTGCATTATCCAAAGTTCTCTCGAAGTCAAGAGTGAGGATTTTGCACCAATAATCCAAGCATTCGATCGTTCGATTCTCCATCTCGCTTTAACTGGAACAAATCCTGATTTACCTTGGGCTTCTTTTTTTGTTGTTTCGATGGTTTTTCCGAGAGTTCAAACTTAATTTTGGTCAGAATCTGTGGGTAAATCTTCTTTAACTCAGTAATCAAATGTTCGGGATGATATCCGTTGGTAGATTTGTAAAAACAATATCCTTTCGATGCAATACTGGCATTACAGGTATTTTTTACTGCTTGTGAGTCGATCATCATCAATGTAGTCCACTTCGGTTTTTTTTAACTTGCAATCTGACTTGAGAATGTCAGACCCTCATCAACTCTTCAAGCACACCTTGAGAGCGCCACTGTTTGTAATGCCAATATACGGTTGAGTAGGGAGGTAAGTCTAATGGTCGCGTCTGCTCAATTGCCACCATTCTTGAGTTGATAGAAGATGCCATTTAAAATTTCTCTTTGAGTCCAGTTAGGGGGTCGAATTTTTTTTTTAGCGGCAATATTTGAGAGAGTAAGGGTGACAAAACTTCCCATTCACCATCTGTGAGATTAGTAGAGTACGGGATCGCCCGAGAGAGTGTTTTGATGGTAATTTTACATCAACGAGCGTCAGCGGGGACAACCAATTTGAAAACTTTTCCAGGCTAAGCTTTAAACCCCAAAACCTCAACAAACAGCTCACAGCAGGCAATCAACTGCTATGAGCCTCACGCCCGCTATGAGTCGATCGTCAAAAGATGTCAAATGGGTTCTATAAGGGCGTGAGCATAATCCCCTTCTTAAAAACACGATCGCCCAAGAGGTTATGTGTCATTAATTCAACAAGTAGTAAGAACCCAAAGCGCTTCTCTAAACTGTGTAAGACTCAATGGCTGTACTTGAGAGCGATGCCTACGCCCCCTTCCGACGCATCTATCTAATCCGTTGACATCTAGGTTTTGGCTCACATCATCTTCCATCCCGATTGCCGAGCGTATCCAACTCAACATTACGCTCGCACTTTGGGTTTCATCTCGCACAAATCTTACAGCACAACCGTGACGTTGGGAATGGGAAACGCAAAATATTCCGTCAGTATGCCAATGCGGTAATTAAAAACTTTGTAGCGATATTTGAAGTACAGTTCGACATCTCCCTAGTCTTCCCAAATTAGTAAACAGCGGGTGAACGCCTAAAACTTCTAAGTGTTGCACGATAAGTTCGCCATTTTAGTAGCTCGCGCCCTCTTCCATAAATTATCCATCCAGTTTGGTGTTGGGGCTTTCTTAAAAATCCGGTTAAGTCAGTTAACTAATCAAGATGGAATGTTTGGATCCAATAATTTAGTAATGCAAAGGTTTAATAAAGTAGTAAAAGTACAATATAATTAATTGTATAGATTTTACCGGAAGCAACAACTTTAAAATTAACAGGTGCTGACATCGGCTACACTTGTCTACGTTCGTTGGTTGCAAGAAGTGAGGTATGTGTGCAGACTAGGTGTTTAGAGTCAAAGGTGGTATTTGCTTCGAGCGAGGAGCTATTTCAGATTAAGGTGCTTGCCGATGTGCATCGGCAAGAGATAGGCTTTGTGAATCGGGCAGTTCTGGCAGAAGCGATCGCAAGCCGTGAAATTCTTTACCACCCCTTCGGCTTTCTCCATTTTCATCACCGTCGAGACAAAATCTCTACTCTTTACCATCTTTGCGTTTCCCCCGACCACCGCAGGCTAGGCATGGGTCGTCAGCTTATTTGTGCATGGGAAAAACACAGTAGGAAGTGCGGTATTACAAAACTGCGCCTAAAATGCCCCCTGGACATAGAAGCTAACGGGTTTTACAACAAGATGGGATTCGATCGAGTACAAATTGAGCCTGGTAAACGTCGCTCTTTAGTTGTTTGGGAAAAGATATTATGCAATAATGCTCTCACAACTCCCCAGTTTGTGGCGGCTGTAAGTGCTGGCGGCCCTGAAATTGAACGCAGTAGACAGTTGTGGATTTCTGGCGGCGATCAGCGTAATCCTTTTGATCGCGTTCTTTACTCACCAATAACGTGCCCAGCTTCTACTACAGAATACTTTCATCAACAAAAAGATGTGGGCAACATTTCGGAAGTTTGGCTAGATTGCGGGGCATATCAGGTGCAACAGGGGAAATTTACTTACGATCGACTGCTGGAATTTTTAGATAATTTTTATCGCAATAATACTTGGGCAGATGGGTATGTATTGCCCGATATTGTACCCATCTCAACTGATTCAGATAAAATAGTGGAGTACAAAGTTCGCGAAACGCTTTACCATTGCGAAAAATTTTTCAGTAAAATGCCAATTTATGTACAAGAACGTGCGATCGCTCCTGTACATGGACGCAACATTAACCAAATCAATCGCTGCATTGAGACCTATGCAAAAATGGGTATTACCCGTATCGGTTTCGGTTCTTGGGGAACGTCAGGGCCTAACGGCAGCGTTAATATGATTTCTGAATCTAGTTTGGCATTGTTTAAGATTGTTTGCAGTATCGCCAGTGAAAAAAACATGAAAGTTCACTGCTTTGGCATTGGCGGTCCAAACAGCTTTTATCGCCTCCGCAATAACTCTCTTGTCCCTCATAGTTTGGATAGCTCAACTTGGTCGAAAGCTGGAGCTTTCGGTAGCATCTTTTTTCCGGGTACTTCTCAAATTCAAATAACCGTTAGACGCAGCTTTGAAACTACTAAAACAGGTTTAGAGGCCCTTAAAGAGTCTACACAGCATTCATGTTATTTTTGTCAAAATATTGATAAATTGAGAACCAGCAGAGAATATCGGATTATGCACAATTTAACAGCTTGGTTAGATACCTTACAACGCGCTTTATGAGCAACAAATTAACTTTACACATTCAGCAAAACACCACACTAGAAAGAGTAGCTGCAATTCTTGATTTCTTAAAAAACCAAGAAACAAATTTTGAAGAATTGGCAGCTACTTGTAATTTAGGAGTTTCCGTTATCCAAAAGGTAGTATTCCCATTTTTGCGAAACATTTCAATTATTTCAAAAAAAAATCCACCCTCACTGACACCTCTTGGTGGAATTGCAGCTATAATTCAACAGTCTAACCCCGAATTGTTAGGAGATTTTTTACATTTACTAATTTATAACTTGCACCACAAAGAAGCTGAAAAAAGGTTTTCTTGGACTTATGCTACAGTTGTACAACAACTCTGGCTGCGAAAAGAAGTTGTTTTATCGCCTCCCGAGAAAAAATCTCTAGTGGGAGAAGTAATTGAAAAGGCTGCTGTCAAGTTTGAACTACCTACCAGTGAAATAGCATTTAGTGATACGAGTGTGGCGGGTGCCCTCAATTGGTTGCGCTCGCTATCACCCAGTGTTATAGAACCAGAAGGCAAATACGAACACTTCAGCCGTCGCTACTTCAGCGCCGCTCCTATTTTACTTCAGGCAGTAGACACAATCTACAAACAGCAACAACGAACCTATGGAGTCAAGATTTTCTTGCGAGAAGAAGTTCAAGAGGCTATTTGTCAAATGTTGTTGCTAGATCCGAGCGGATTAGATGGTAGCATAGATAATGCTAAATGCACCTATGATTATGATCGAGGTGGCTTCTTTGACTGTGGCTATGAAGGGGGATACGGACAATGGGTAATGCTGACTCAATCCCCTGAGTGGACTCAATTGCTTTAGCTAAATATTAGCATTCTCCGAGACAAACTTTATATTTACAATCCATGAAAAGATTATTAGAACAACTAAACTCAATCCAAGCAATTGTCGATACAGTCAATCCCTCCCAGATAGAAAATGAGCCTCAAGAAGTAGCCAGAGTTTATAATCTATATGCAAGCAGCTATAACCCAATTGAACCCGTAAAAACTCTAAAAGACCATTTGGTTGAGGAAATTGGTAAGGGTAAACCTGTTACTGGCTACCTCAGTGCCGACTATGGGTATGGTAAGACAGCAACACTAATTTATTTATGGCAGCAGTGTCAGGATCATAAGATAATGGCGGTGCCACCTTTCAAGTTTAAAGAGCTGGGAGATTTGATGGTTGCCACTTATGGCTGGATAAAAACGTGCCTCCAACCAGAATTTATTCCTCAGATTGAGGTACTGTATCGCAAATATGGCTTGAAGTCTCAGCAAAATATAGCAGCAGAAATAGCGCTCAAGTACAAGTTATCTGAAGACAAAGCTTTAAAAATTATTCAACAATTAAATACTGACACCACAAATACTGA
Source organism: Oscillatoria nigro-viridis PCC 7112 (assembly GCF_000317475.1). Lineage (NCBI taxonomy): Bacteria > Bacillati > Cyanobacteriota > Cyanophyceae > Oscillatoriales > Oscillatoriaceae > Phormidium > Phormidium nigroviride. The sequence continues at coordinate 248,235 of NC_019763.1, read as the reverse complement.
TAATGTTTTGAATTTTTGGCAGGAAACAGTTTCTATCCTCCGACAAGCAGGTTTTGCAGGTTTAGCAATATTTGCGGATGAAAGCCAAGAATTTTTGCGAACAGAAGAAGGTGCTAGCGTTCGCATCCAGATTTTGAGCGATTTAGTTAAAGGAATGCGAGCTTTGGGTTCTACGCCTGTTGCATTAATTCTAAGTATGCCGACTACTCCGACTGAATCAGCTATTGAAGAACAAGCGGGTGATATTATTCACCGTATGAAGGAACAGAAAGTCTCTCTTAGATTAGCTGGTGCGTACAGTTCTGAGTTCCCAGGAAAACTGTGGAATTATTTGTGTACTAATTTTCTGGAAGACAAGGCGCAGCAAAATCACTTGGCACATCCAGCAACAATTGAAAGTTTAGGGCAATTATGCGATCGACAAAACTTCAGCAATGGCCCTCGCACCGTCATTGAAGTATTTAAACGCATCGTCCATTTTGCCCAAAATAATCAGCATCCCTATACTCCTTTAGATTTGATTCAGGATTATCTAGAAGGACAAGTACAGTTATATGGTACGGAACAACACAAAATTAGCAATACTATCAAAACTTTGGAGCCGTTGATCTCCTTTCCAAAACACCCCAAAGGACGAGAGGTAATCAAGCTACTCGCGGGTTTCCCTTCAGGTCTTTCTGAAAATGTAGCTAAACAATTTCACCTATTAAAGGAGTTGAAAAAACTAGCAGAAGATGACAATTTTTACGGGCTGCACATTATACAGCCGACTGAGCGTACTTTTGCTTTAGTCGCCCTTCTTCAGACAAGCATTCCCACAGTTGTAGATAAAATTTTAAATCGATTTCGTCAGCAATGGTTTGGAGAGTGGAATGATACTCAAAAAGAAGAGATGGCTACAACAATTTTCAAGTCGGAAATTATTTCTTTACTCTTCCCAGTTTCGAGAACGGGTCAGAAAGCCAATTGGTCTTGGCGTTATAAAGGGGAGTGGAAGCAGGATAGATTTGGAGTTTTTAATTTATTAGATGGGGCTCCAGAAAGATATAATGGGGATTTTCCTAAGCGTTCTCTTGTTATCAGTGTCGGGAGTAAAGAATCTGGTTTAATGAGGTTTCAATCCCCAGAAGAAACTCACTTAGATTGGCGGTTTTACTTTAGCTATGAGCGAAAAGCAACCGTCGTCCCACAAGTTTTAACTGCGATCGCCGGAACTAATCAAGTAGACTTCCATCTTCAGTTAGGTCGAAGTTTTGAAGGCGAATATCCCACATCCTTCGGCTTACTCCGCAAAGTCATGGCTTCCGAACAATGTTCTGTTTGTACGCTGCTGAGTTTGTCTCATTATATTCAAGACTGGCTCTCCAAAAATCCTGAAGTCAGTAAAGCCGATCGCTCTAGATTAGAACACCATCGCCAAGAGTGTCACCAGTATGCCATGCGATTGCTGTTTCCGGCGATTTCGCCTCAAACTTGGGAAATTGGGGGTCTCAAGGGGGTAAATGGCTCAGACAGTAAACTTATCGAATCAGTGTTCTATCAAAAATGTAAAGCCTTATTTACCGATTATAAGTCTTTCTATAATAGTCTGAACCCGACGTTACGTAAATATAAGTTCCTCTTGGGAAAAATACCTTTATCTGTTCGCAAAGGTCGTCAGTTATATCAAGTTTCTAAAGAAGAATTTGAAAAATTGTTTGAAATGGGAAGTTCTAGCCTACCCAGTGTTTTAGCAGTTTTCAAACAACATGGCTTGATGAGTGGGGAAAAAATTGCAAAACGGAAAGAAGGAAATTCCCAAGTTAAATTTACAGAACATCCTTTGGAATCGTTTATTAAAGAGAAACTGCAATCACAAGGCAGAACACAGACAGTTGAGACGACGTGGGGAAACCAAGATGTTAAAGCATTAGAGTATTCAAAGTTATGGAAAGCAGTAAAACTGCTTGGCTATCTTGAAGACGAGTTTCAAGAAGCTCTTGAATGGTTGCAGCGACGACGCTACATAGAGTGGGCGCGTTCAACGGATGTTATCCGCGAAGCCAGTTTGGAATTAGAGCCAGATGAGTTAAATGCTCAATTAAAAGAACTCCGCGTTCGGGTTTCTTCGTTACTTGAAACTTTTGATGAGACGATTTTACATGAAATCAATGAAAAGATAAATGAGGAGGAAAAAATTATTGATGCTAACCATGAGTCTGAGGTAGCTCTCGATCAAGTTCATAGAAATATCCAAGCCGAACGGGAGCTTCTAGAAAATTTTTGCATTGAGAGGCGCTCAACCCTGCAAAAAGAACTGCGTGGAATTAAACTCAGGCTAGAAAAATTTACCCTAGACTTGAATGCTTCTAAAATTAGTCAAATGATTGAGAGTGATAGTGGCCTAGAATCTTGTCTCAATGACTACCGGATAATTTTGGAAAGGCAAGTAAATCAGCTAGATAAAGATTGCCAAAGCCTAGCTAGTTCGCTTAAAGTAAATGAAATTGATATACTTGCATTGCATCATCAGCTAAAGCATTGTCAGCAGTTTTTGCTAACTTACGAAACCACTAAATTAAGGCTTGAGGAGTTGGTAGATGGTTTAGAGAAGTGGCGGATTATTCTAAATCGAGCACAGATGTTACGAGAGAATTTGAATAAAGACCCAGTTCGCTTGATGCGTTATGATGATGACTTTGTTGACCGGGTTGTTAAGCATTTTAGCAACAATCAGCTTGAGAGTTTTAGACAGTACGATTTACTGCAACAACCTTTGGTTGAACTTGAAGAGGAAATTAATGGTGAACAGCGCTCGCGTCGAGAGGCTTTCGAGCAAATGCTTAGTCGTTACGAAGTCTTACTGGATCTAATTTCAATTAATGAATCTCCTTTGAAAAATAGATGCAAATTTGATGATGAAGACCGGGATGGATCTTACCAGATTATGAAAGGAGTTTTGTGGGAAATTTTGCAAAAATTCTGCGAAGGTTTGGTTTCAGAATGGGAGCAATTGGAGCGTGATTTTTCCTTTATTTCCCAAGAACGCGACCACGATATGACAGAGTTTTTGAGTCAACTCACTGATTTAAAAACACAGCTATCATTACAAAGAGAACAGTTGCGATCTGCGATCGACAACTTAACCAACCTTGAAGAACGAATAACCCAACTCAAATCTATTTTTGAATACGGTCAGGTTCTTCAGGATAAATTGAAAGAAATTCATTTTAAAAGAGATGAAAGCCTTCAGGAGGAAGAAAGACAGCTTTTAAATGCCATTAGCTCTGACAACAGTGCGATCGCCATTAGCCAACTTCGTCAAAATTTGCCACATAATCAGGAGGTATGGGAACTCTTAAAGACTTTGTACAAAAAGGGACATCTAGAGATTATCCTTCGCCGCCGCGATTAATTTTTAAATAGTATATACTTCGACTTCTAAACTACTTTTATTTACAGTCTGTTAGGCTCATATCTTAACTTCTGTGAGGATGTAGAGCCACAAGTTTATATTTCAGTTTTCCCTCTGGGATAGTAGGTGATATTTCCTTAACTTCCCGAATAGTTGAAAAGTAAATCTCACTTAGAGTTGCTGTTTTAACTCTAGGTATAGCTTCATCAATAATACGCCCTAAGTATTTCTTGTTAGTTTCATTAGCCAAAATTTCATAACTTTTAGTCCTGATATTCAATCCAATTAGTTTGCCAATAATTTCATACTCTCTTACTGTTTCATCTTCAGTTCTACTAATAACTTTTAAAGCTTTTTTTATAGATGAAAGGGGTAATTCAACAGAACCTCCTCGTTCATGATTAGGGGAACCCCAGTTAAAACGAAGATTAGTTTCAGATTTAGATAAATTCAATAGAAAATCTCTATATCCCGAAGCTACTCTACTTTTCAATGTCCAGAGTTTCTGACGTAAAATATCTGCGTTATCTTCAGGATTACCACTCATTTTAACCAATTCCAAAAATTCGTTAAGAGCAATTTCCACTAAATAATTAGCGTTGTCTTTTTCTATTCCTTCAGGTAAGGTTGCTAGTTCTATGCCAAAAGAACCCGGGAAAGTTCCTAGTACAGTTAACTGTGTTTTTTCAGTAATTGAACGAGGTATCATTCCTGTTGGAGTCGGTGTACCATCTATTGCTTGACCAAGAGCATTAAAGACACTTTGTACAGATTCTAAAATTCTTCCCAAAAATGCTACAGGGGCTTCAGTTGGATTCGGGGTAGGAAATTGAAAGGTCAGGTTAAGAGTTTCTCGTTGAATTTGTATTGCAGTGCGAGGTGCATCTTTTACTTCCCAAATGAGAGGTAATTCGTTGCCTACCTCAATAAATTCATTGGGCATAGGTAACCAATCGTCAATTAGATTTTCACACCAGATAATTTCAACTTTATCAGGGCTATCATCTGAGTTGATGATTACTTCATAAACAAAGCCATCTTCTGAATTTAAAAAAGCATTTCGTATATCAATCAAGCCAGCCCGGATATTTTCAAATCTACGTTTAGACATAGAGACATAAAGCCATTTTTCCAATTTTTTTGTTTGAGAGTACAAAATAGCAATGAATAGATGTCCTGATATATTCCGACACGAAAAAAGGCAGGGCGTATCGTAATATTCATACACCTCGATCAATTCCAATTTCCCTAAATGAGTCGATTGTGGAAGAAGTCTCATAAATATGCCTCATTCAGTATTGGGGCAAGTGATAGTAACAATTTGAAACTCTTTCCAGGCTTCAGTATTCTCAGGGAACCACCAAGTATGGTGATTTTTGCCTGTTCCTTTTGCAGGGGTATTCTGTATTACTCCTAAATCTAAATCGGGGCTTAGATGTCCCAAGGCAACTTTCTTCTCGCGAAGGAAAGGTTTTCTGCGAAGAGCAGTGCAGACACCTTCTTCTGTAGTAAACACAGAAAGACCACAAGTTTGACATTCCGTTAAACCTTTAGGGCAAGGCTCACTTGGATTCATTTCGCGCCACGAAAGAAAATCCTCTAGCTGTGGGGGATCTTTATCAACAAAGCGATACACCGAACCTGCGACTGGGTGAGCATTTTCAGGTGGGCATCCATCAGGGAGGTTTTCAGACCAAGGCATCAAGTGCTAATTCTATTTTAATTATTTACGCCAACATTTAAAAGCAGAGTAATCATCTTACCGAATCCTTGGTATTTTTCAACAACATTAGGCACAATCTCCCGGTCGCCGGAGAACCATAAATGGGTTGGCAGCCTCCACCTCATAACCAGAATACTGCGTATGTGCGCTCGCCACCGCTGCAATCCACTCTGGATGGTCATCATTCCATAAAGGATGTCGAATCATTTTGATTGTCCGCCGTCGAGCATTCTGGTGAACGTAGCCAGTGAGAGTCCCAAACGGCACCGACGCACCATAACCCAAGCGTTGAAGTGTAGCAGGAATTGGGCCTTGGACTAGGTTAAGCCAAGGATTCTGGAAATGGTCCCAAGAAGAGTTGAGATCGATCGCCGACGCAGGATTAGACACCAATCGTGCCATATCTAAAGCCAGTCGCCAATCCAATAACCCGTGATAAGCAAGGTTTTGATAGTCCCGCAAACACAAATTGCATGAAGTATCACATTTACTTCCGTGTTCTTCGTGAGGATTCGTCCATTTCCAGGCAATGCTGTTTGAAATTGTTGGATCTGCCCGATCGATTAGTTGTTGAAACTCATCTGGTTGGGCTAGAAACCGACAATAACCCGCCCCATTCTCCAATTGATCGCAAAGAAAAGCTTGACCTATAATCGCTCCATTCTGCTCTAATGAACGAAAACCAGCCTGCAACTCAAGTGCATCCACATCAAGCAGAGAAGCAGCCGCTACCCGCAGCCAGAACGCAAAAGAATACCAAGCAGCACGACCTTCAACTGTAGTTGGAGTGGCAAATATGCCATTAGGCCATTGCACGAGATTAACTAGCAGAATGTCGGTTTTTCGACGAGACAATAACGCTACTCGGTAGGCAAGTCCAGACGTACCAACCAGGCTATTCGGGTTAGAAGACACAGTATAAGCTCCGGGTTTCTGCCGTCCAAAAACAGTTGCCTGCTGAAAGTCGAATCCCCCCTCGCCACCATTATCATTAACCGAAATGATAGTGTCATTGAATGCAGATACAGAAGCATTAAGGACAAATGCAGGCGTGCCATTATTTGCACGCCTGCCATCATCATTCGGAGGGATACTCAAAGAAGGTCGTGTTGATCGCGGTTGCCACTCAAATTGCCCATCAAAGTCCTCTGGTTGCAAGTCTGTAAAAAATGCCTTGGGTTCCCTGGCATCAATGCAACGCATCGCATCATTTACACCGCAAACTGGACATTGAGTTGTTGGCGGTGTTTGACCGCCCGGTAGTGGTTGATTTAAGATTATGTGCGGGTACATTACCGCTTGACAGTTACTACAAAGTCCGAGAGATTGGTTGCCATTTGGTAGTGCAGGGGCAAACCCTGAATCTGAAGCAATTGTGTTGCCTTGAGGATATAATTCAACTACACCACAGGCAGTGTGAACCGCCTTATCTTTGACAGTCTCAGAGCCGGGTGCAAATTGGCTGATAGCCACATCAAGGTTGCGATCGACTATTCCCGTCTCTGGTGGCCATTGAGCGCCAGGTGACGGCCAGCGCGTGTAAAGTAAACGCACCCGCGTCGGGAAGCCAAACATCGGCAATAACCCCGCGTTTGCCAGACGTTCGCTCAGTGCATTCTGAGTGTATGTAGAGTCATTGACTTCAGTTTGAATGTCGGAGATCAGTTGATCGCGGAGATAATTCAACATTTGAGAATTACTAGCATTCGGTAATGTTGTTTGCACCCGCAAAATATCTAAAACTGACAAAATCTTCGGTTCATTGGCTGGATTGTTTAACCAACCTGCGATCGCTACTTCATAATTAGGCCAATTAGCAACATCACCAAACTCACCGTGTACGTTGTCAGTCCCACCTAAAGACGCAGTGATTCCCGTGTCTGTGAAAGCTTGCCTTAACACCTCTTTTCTGAGGACGCGCTGAAAAATTTCTTGACTCTTCATATCAACATAAGGCGGTGGGGGTGCGTCCCCTGTAATACTTTCAGGACGCTGAAAGTAAAAGTCATCGTGGCTTCTGCCTCGACAGAAGGTAACAGCTAATGAAACTCCCGCAGAACGTCTGCCAGCACGACCTACCCGCTGTTGATAATTAAATCGGCGTGGTGGCATATTTGCCATCATTACTGCTAGGAGTGCACCAATATCAACCCCTGCTTCCATTGTCGTTGTTACGCTCAGTAAATTGATTCCCTGAACCCGTCCGTTCTCGTCATTAATAAAAATGTCTTGAAACCAGCGCTGACGCTTAGTTCGCTCTTTCTTGTCAGTTTGACCCGTTAATTCCTCGGCATTCATGCGGAAAGGTTGACCTGATTGCTCTGAAAGATAGGTATAGTAATCAAAGTCGCTTGTTGTCTCTCCGGGTATCAGTTGAATGGTGGAAAAATTGGGATTGTTAGAACGGCGATCGCTGTTACATTCGGGGCAAACTCCAGCCGCAGGTTGAAGAAAGAAAGCATTGCATTGGGGACAACGGAATCCCGGACGCAAACCATCAGGATTGGCTGCTGGTGGTAGAACGAGATAGAGGCGATCGGGATCGAGTGCAAGTCCTCCACCGCTAGGTATGCCAACGTGTGACTGGATTAATTGTTGCTGGATATCGGCTGGTGCTAAACTCGTTTTTGTAATATAACGTTGAGCAAAATTTGATAAATTTGAGTCAGTCCCCAGGCGGAAATAAGGGAAATAGCGGTGCAATTTCCGAGTCCCTAATTGTCGAATAACTGCCTCAGTTGCTTGAATCAGATTAGGTGTTGGGTTCCCTTGAGGTTGATAGCTAACCCAACCCTGTCCGAGTCCTTCAATTGTCCGAGCTATGTGTGGGAAAATAGCGTACATCAACTCAGCGGTTAGCAAATCCTCTAACCGATTAATGTGATTGCTCTGTTGCGGTGTGGGAGAGACAATTGGTGTGACTGAATTGCTTCCCCAGTGATAACAATCAAACCAAGGTTGCCAATTTTGACCGTTTCCTTGTCCAAGTGAATATTTTAAAGCCTTAAAATCCGTTCCCCCCGGACAAATCCCGTATTCTAGTAGCTTATCTCTAACTGTTCGTCGCAAATCTAAAAGAAGAATTCGCTGTGGGTAGCGCTGGAGTAAATCAAGCCATTGGTTGCGAGCTTGCGGGTTGAATGGGGGTGAATCCATCACCCAGGAAACAGCTTCATTTACCTGGGTAGAATAGGCATTACCAAATCGGTTGCGCCTTTCCATATCGTCTAGGCAACTGGATGATGTTACCGCAGCATGAAGATTGGGATTTAAAGCCTGTAATCTAGCCAGTGCTGCTTGGTTATTCGTACAAGTGATGCGGAGAAAGGCTACAAGATCATTCCAGTAATCTTGGAAAGACTGAATCAACAACATCCGCGCCATATCGCGATAATGATCTCGCTCCATTCCCGCTGCCAACTTCGCCGCATCCTGGCGGCTATCGGAGAAGATAACTAACTTGCGAGATGAAGCTCCTGTAGGGCTTTGTTGTGATGGCATTTCTCTCAGGAGTCCACTAGCAAGTACCTGACAAGCTTTTTGAAATCCGGTGCGGTGGAAACGCAGGGGAGTAGGAAATTTGTCTCGTTTTCCATAGTCAGCATCACAGCGAGGACATTTACTTGGCAATGCTCGTTCTTCTGGATGATTGCCAACCACTTGATACAGCCACCCCGGTATTTCCTCTGCTTGTGGTTGAGCGTTATTCTGTGCGATCGCGCCTGTACTCCGGTTCAGCTTGGCGCGAACCCATTTTCGTTTTATCTTGTCAAGCGTCCATTCTGGGTCTTGTGGCTGCGTATCCCAAACAGGTGTCTCTCCAGGCAAAGGCCAAAAAACTCTATAATTTCCGTAGCGTTGATTAAGAGTAATACGGTCAGGGATTCCCTCTAAATCGGGTTGATCTGGTGTAAGAATTTCTATATTCGTGTTGCCTATCCGTCGAGTAGCTCTGTAACCGCCAACAAAAACTTCTCCACAAACTTCACAAATAATTAAATCCAAAACACGAGAACCACAGGAGCAGCTAAGGCAATGAGTGGCATGAATTGCACCAACAGTCGGAGGATTCGGATCGTTATTCCTGATAGTGCGATCGACTGCTGAATCGTCGGTACAGTCAGGGTTACAGCAAGCCCATAAGTTTTGCAGGTTGTGAAAGAATAGATGACCGCGTACAGGTTGGGGCGATCGCCCTGTACTTACTCGTTGAGACATTCCCAGTGCTAGAAGCAGTCCGCGCATCGCATCAGATACCAAACCATTAGTCGCCGCACCAGAGAAAATTTGACGGTCTAAATCTGTGGGATTATTTGAGTTATCTGGGTCTCTAACTTTCGCAGCTCGAACTGTAGGATTAGGATTATTTGGGTTAAGCAGACGATCGATTTCTCGGCAAGCATCCCTCAGTGCAGCGGCAGCACCTACAGTAGCCAGAGCTTCGCCAAGATGTTGTTCGGCACTTAGTCCTGAGGCCACTGGCTGTCCCAGTTGCACCGCCAAATTAGACATAGCATCCCGCACCTGATTTGATGCTGAATCGGGCGGTTGCATTTCCTGCAATGGATCAGCTTGTACTGACTGAGCAAACTGGGCAAAAGCACTTTGATACTGATACGAAGAAAGATTGAATCGCTCCCCAGAAGTAGGTGGTGTTTGTTGCCCCGTGATGAAGGCAAAATTATCGCGTCCAAAAAATTCGCGCAGGAAATCTTTGCCCTGTTGATTTTCTTCAAGGCTAGCTGTCGTCGTCAATATCCGCAGTTGCGGCGAGTCGGGTGTCAATCCCAAACGCGAATACAACAATCGCAGAATATAGGCAACCTCTGTTCCCGGCGTACCCCGATAAGCATGAAGTTCGTCAATAATTAGGAAAAATTGGTTATTTGGGTTGCTTGCCAACCAATTACAAGTTTCATCAAAAATATTGTTTTCGATACTCCGCATCATCATAATGTTGAGCATCGAATAATTAGTAATTAAAATATCCGGCGGACTATCTTGCATATCCCAGCGAGACCACATCTCGCCGCCATCAAGTCGCGGGAAGTAGTAAGGCAAATCGGGCATATCATGAAGTAGAGACGGATTGTTTTGGATAGCCGTTTCTATCTTTTGCCGCTCCTGTTCAATCTCCCTTAATTCGTTCCTCAGTCGTTTGATGCTCTCGTCTTTTTGTATCCCTGAAACTGGCGTTTGTCCCGTATAACGACCGAAAGTAATTCGGTTTCTGCCTCTATTTTGATCTAACCACTGATGTACTGAGGGTGCTTCCAGTGCTTTTCTCAGCCGGCGCAATTGGTCTTCAACTAAGGCATTGAGGGGATAAAGAATTAGGGCGCGGAGGGCTTTTGGTCGCTGGGTGTGCGCCAATTGAGATACTCGGTTTCCATTGCCATTCCACCAGCCATAATTATTTAGCGTTGGAGGATTAGCTGACCAAGTGCTCGATTCCCTCGCTAACTGTGCTAGTAGTGGTAACAGGAAACATTCGGTTTTACCGGAACCCGTACCAGTAGTCACAACTAAATCTTTTTGGTTGACTAGCACTTCCCGCAGGCTTTCCCATTGGTGTCGGTAAAGCTGGACTCCCGGATCGAAAATCATTTGCCCAAGTTCTGCCAAGTTGTGGTATTCGGAGGGCAGTTGATTGGCTGCGGCTGACAAATTCATCCCTGATGATGGATAAATAGGGACAGGCTCAACTAAAGGAGGCTGACTCAAGGTGCCTGGTTTCTGGAGGATGCGATCGCGTTCATCAGCCAAAGCGCGGTAACGCAGGGGAAAAGCACTTTTGATATATAGCTGATAGATGCGATCTAGTCTTTGATACGCCCCAACTAAGTCATGCACTGGCAGGTACCTCTGAGCACTTTACATTAAGTTTATCAGTTAGCAGAGAGATTACTTCCATCGGCACGTTCTCGTACACGAGCCAGGAGTTTTGATAAGTCGGGAGTTGTCCAGATGCTAGCACTAGCGCACGTTCGTAAATTTCAGGCCAACGCTGGGAGACAGGTATTGCTAAACGCCCGATCGCGCGATCGTAACGTGCAATACATTCAAAGCCACTGTGCTGCAACGCTAAAAATCGTAGACCATACCAGTCGCCCTGTCGCCAACTAGCGCTTTCTTGGTCATAAAAGAGTGTATAGCCAGGACGATCGCTCTCCTCTATCCTCCACATCTGGTACATACCTGTTTGATTGGGAGAGATACAGCTAACAAAATCATTACCATCAAAGCGCTTCCACTCGTATATACTCGGCACAATTCCTTGCAAGCTTCTGAGATTCTGCATCCAAATGTCAATATTGGGTATAATTTCAGCAAGTCGGCTCGATACTTCCCCAGCATAAAGGATAGAAAACTGGCTTGTAATTATATTAAAGTCACTCAAATTGAGACGAAGGCAAGGCGGTGCGTCTCTTCTTGATTGGTGACTGGAAATTATATCTGTATATTTTTCCAACTCCTTCAGCAACTTGATGCTGCGTTGACCGCAAAGAAGATATTCTGGAGAGTCTGATTTAATCTTAACGAGGGCTGTAGGAGCCATAGACCATCGTGTACCGTCTGAAGAAGACTCAATATGCCCAAGCAACCTAAGCCTCCGTAAAATGCGTTTTGGTTCCTCAAGTCTCAGAGCATCGCAGGCTTTTTTGAAGGATTCCCACGTTCCGCTACCAAGGGTAGATAGCCAGTAGAGAAGGTGTTCGTAACGCTGGGAAAGTGCCTCATCAATATCTGGTGACGATTGATTGATAGGCGATGAGGCGCTCGCCTCAAATGGGTTATCATAGGTAACTTTCTCTACAGGCTGATAAGGAATAGGGTTCGTGTAATCGTAAACTTCATGGGCTGCCCCAACCATAGATTTTATTTGTTCATAGGTGAAGCTCTTATTGCCGGGAACTGCCGAAGTTTTAAAACAGGGAAATTTGAGCAAATTAGAGTTTACAATTTCTAGAGGTATTTCTCCTAGGGTACTACTTTCAATTGCCAGAAAAAAATAAAAGCTTTTTCTAGAAGTGGCTCCTTTTTCCAGTCGCAGAAGTGGCACATATTGACTGATATTTTGGTGTTGTATGTGTTTGGAAACTTCCTGGATAAGTTGTTTTGGGTTCCCTTTGTATGAAAATCCTCTGTACCAACGTTGAATTTTGGTCATTTTACTTCTGAATTTATTTAACTTTATTGAGCCAATGACTGAAGGACGCTGCCACAAATATTATGACTTGAACCGATCGGCATCACTTCACAACTTGATGGTTCTACTATTGACAGACCACTCCAATCAACAATTCTGACAAAGCGCTCGCTAGATTCACCTCCACAAGTAGCTTTTACGAGATAGTCACCTACACTAGGAAAGTTAACTACAATGGGAATATTTGTACTTTGCTGTAACTTTTCCCAAATTTGGGAATCATCCGATAATCGAGTTACTTGTAACTCAACTGTGGGATGGAAACCAAAGATAGTTACTAGAGGGCTATGTCCCTCTAGCCATGCACCCAATTGAGGTACGCGCAAACCACCTGAAAAGCTAATAGATAAACGGACACTGGGTTGCAAAGCATCTTTAAGTTCTTGACTTTTGATAAAGACTGCATCCCAAGCTTGGGAAACAACCATGCAGGTGTGAATTTCAAACCAGGTAGAATTTTTAAATACTGGTTGTGCTCCACCCTGCCATTTCAATAGCTGCTCATCTTGCAACCGTTGAATATCTGAGAGCAGTTCTTTTTTGTAGAGTAGGATAAATGGCGTACCGAGGGATGGCGTTCCCCAAGAAGCATAGGCTCCTGAATCTGGGTTATCGGGATCTGGAATTAATATCCAAAAGTTACGCTCGGGCAAAATTAGGGAATCCAGGTCTGTAGAACAACTAATTTGGTATCTTGCACCGCGATCCAATTCATTCCTATTTATTGGATCTTTTAGAGGGAAATACCATCCAGCGCGTTCGTCCCGAAGCTGGTGAACGTTATCTCTGTACTGAACTTGTACCGATTCTACTGGTCGCCCTTTTAGCTGTTTCGGGTAGAGATAGTAATCAATCTGGCCCAAGAATGGATCTTCAGTGCGATATAAACCTGCAAAAAGGTAGCGGCTCCAGGTGCGTACTCCTTGTTTTAGTGTTACTGGTTTCCCCTCATTTTGCCATTGTTCGTAAACTTCGTGAATTGCTTCGGCAACGGCTTCATACCGCTGCCTGTTGCTCGTCAGTAACTCTTTTAAGTGTTGGCAAAGCCTTGATGTCTCGCGGCGGACATGAGTAAATAAAGTTTGGGCATCCCATTGGGCTGTCCATTGCTTTTCGTTAAATAGATCTAGAAGTCGGTTTTTATCAGCGTGGCGCAGAAGAGATTGCGAAATTGGATAATTTATATAGGTAGTTGGACCACCGCGACCTCGAACTGCTGAAGGTAAGAATCCCTGTTGCCTTAGCCAAAGATTCCATTCTTTCCATAGCGGTTCTTCAGCTCCGTAACCAAATTCCATGCCCGGTGGACGACAAGCGCCGGACAGACCTAAAATATTCTGCAATCGCCGGAAGTAGTTTAGTTCTGATATTTTTTCTTCCTCAGCCATCTGATAGGCGGCTAGAACTGTGGCACTGAGAAAGGCAATACTTTTGGGTAAACCGTCAGAATCACACCCTCGCAAGTTGCTCAAATTAACTTGTTGGTCAAGGATGACTTTTTTCCTTACGGCAATCAAAAAGTCATCGCGACCGTTGTTGACGCCCGTATCCTTTCCAAATTCTAGACCAATACGCTCGAGTACATCGTCGTCAACGCTTACGTAAAGTTTAGTACCGCGCGGTACACCACTGGTAAAGTAAGACACTAATGCTTGGTTCCATTCTCTGTAGCTTGCCATTGCTGTTTTCGCTTCTTTGGCTTACCATCTGAGCCGTTTGTTTAAATTATCCCAGGTTTGTGTGACTATTGGTAGTTAATGAGATTCAGCCTGGCGTTGCTGAATACAGGTATAAATTCAAGATTTCGGAAGGGCTATAAGCCAAGTAGGGTGAGTTTTGTAACTTCAAGCCAAAAGTTGATTCATACCGTGAATCAGCAACGCCTCAAACGATCTTTTTCACGAGCTTTAAAACTTGAAGCATACCAAACTAGCAGTAAAATGGTAATTACAGGAAGAAATACTATACACGTCAGCAGCAAGATGAACGAAATAATCATCATTAGAACTTGGAAAAGTTAGCTAACTTCTGGGTAAAGTCACACCAGTGTTCAATCCTTAAATTTACGATACTCTGGCGATTCTACCCAAATTGTACAGAATCCCGAAATAGCTGGCCTTCCCGCCACTTCCAAAGTCACCCCCAGACGCTTGACATCCTTTTTACATTCCAGATCAGTAAGACTATCCGAATTCCACCTCATCAAATTCCGAGCAAACTTCCCCTCAGCACTCGTTGCCCACCGCAAAGTCTCCGCCTGCTCCTGAGTTAAAGAAACTGCTTCCCCCGGTGCCAACCCTCCTTGCGACCAAAGTAAACCCATCCACCCTATCAAAGCACCGACACCCAACGCTACCAACAGGATCCCCGCAGCCGGTATCAAAGCAAGAGCCGATGTCCTCCACCGAGTCAACTCCGTCTGACGCACCAAAGAATTGACTGCTTGAGCAATTTTCCCCTCTTGCTTCTCAACCGCCACCCGTTCGTAACTCGCCAAAGTCTTGTTAATCCGCCCCACCCACCGATCGAACGCTAACTCAAAATCCTCTGGTTTTGGACTCTCTTGAATCAGCACTTCCAATCGGCCAGCAGCCAACAAAATCAGAAAAATCGGGTCAGTTGGCTCAATTTTCCCCTTAAAAGCCAACTCCAAAACTTTGCGCCTATACTCCTCAGATTGCCCCTCTAAAGCAATATCAAGCAAAGATTTAGTATCAACAGCACCATAACTCACGGCAACATCCCCGTAGTTTCAAACGCCTCATAAGCTGACAACATAAACGACTTAATCCGCTGTCGGCCCAGCACCCCGAGTTCCTGGCTATTCCTTGCCAAATCAAAAGTTATCCCCCGAGCATCGATCGCATTCCTTTCCCGTGAATAAAACTTAGGAAAATCAATCACCTTCACCTCATACTTTTTAATCGCATTCTGCACCTCCTCCATCTCTTCCACAGAACTCCAATCATCCTCCAATCCCAAATTCCGGACGAGGACGTGAGCAATCTTATTGTCAAAATGCTTAACTGACTTCAAAAAGAGCTGCACGCTATCGTAGCCCCCCGTGCAAATAAACCACTTGCAAAAACTAATGCGAGACTGCTTCCCCAACTCAATTAAATTGTTTCTTCCCATCCACTTAGTTACCAAAGGATAAACCTGAGCCGGTAAATTGACAATTACGCTCTTTTCAAACGCCAATTCAAAAATCCGATCCGCTTCGTAAAACTTCTTCTCGTCCTCGCTAAACAGAGCTTCACGGCATACGCTCTCATAGATTCGAGATACATCAGGATTAGAGCGATCGGTATCTACGGCAAAAAATGGGAAATTCTTGTCCAAGAAATACTGAATCAAAACCCTAGCAAATAAGCTCTTGCCAACCCCGCCTTTCTCTCCATCAATCAGATGAATTTTAGTAGCCGATTTTTCAACCTTCTCTAACCCGCACTCTTTGAAACCATTCGAGTTTTCTATCGCTGTATCCATACCGGAATCTCCTCCTTCATCTACCTGTTTAACCACAGAATCGGTTAGTTGCACTTGATATTTCGAGTTTCTACTTCTACTTGCCATGTCGAACTGTCCTATTTCAGGTTGATTTCCTAACAAAAATACACTTATTTCTGCTTTGTATGGATAGCTAATAACTGCCCAACCAGCAAGAAAATGTGCCTAATCTTTAACTAAATTTGCAAATACAACACAATGACTATCATCCCTGTATTTGCAGAGGTAATTAGAGTCAAATTCCGCTCAATAATTGAAGCTCATTCATGCGAATCCTGAATCATCGAAATCCTCGCCACCCTCTAATTCAAAGAAGTCATCCGCCGTCAATCCGCTACGGGTGGAATGGTTAGGAGGCGTCAAGCTTTCCACACCGTAAAGCAGAGAACGGTCTGCCTCCTCAATGCCAGCAGGTACTTCTCGCGAAAATGGTATTTTGGAAATAGGCATTCCCCCTATATTAGTAGGAGGATATTCAATCCCGCCTCGCTCGCGCAAATAGAGAGCGTGCTTTTCCAGAGCATAGACGGCATTTCTAAATAACCGCCCTAAAATAACTGGATCGATATTCTCTTTTTCCAGATATGCTAGCGGCAGCCAGTAAGGTCGCAGAGATTGGAGAATCATTTCTCTCGAAGGCAGCAATAAATTGCCTTTAATATAGGACATCAAAACTCCATCATGAGTAGATTTTAAAGGCTGATAGCGCCACAAAAAATCAACCCTTTCTTTTTCCTTAGCCACGACCAACTATCTCCTGTAAAACGGAAGTTTTTGACCCACAAACAGCGGATTCTGTGACCTGAGAATTGAACTGCTTTTTCAAATTTGCCTTGAAATACGAAAACATCCCATAGACATCATTGAGCCGATTTTCAAACCCTTTCTTTTCCAAAATAGGTGGCATAGCAATTTCGGCATTCCAAATAATCGGAAAGCGATCGTAATGTTCGTTTAACTCCTTACCGAGATAATCAGCCGTCCCACCGCAGAACACCAACTCATCACAATCCGGCGGCAAATTCTCATCCAACCAACTGGTGAGACTCCGCGCATATTCAGGCCGTGCCTCTTTGATTGCTGCTATCATCTGCTGCACTTCTTCAGCCCGCCCTTGCTTAGTCGTGCTGCGAGCCAACCGCATTAAAGGAGCTGCCTTGAACTCAGATCCCGCTGCTGCGATCGCCGGAGTCAATCGCTCCGCAGTCTGCCCTGAAGTCCTAGCTACCACCCTCTCCACCATGCGGATGAAGCCCAAATCGCTCGTTTTTCCCGGTCTAACATCCCCCCGTTGCACCACCAGGAGGCTAGCATTACGGTAGCCAATCATGGCGATCGCGCACACCCGCTCTTTCAAAACAGAGCCGACTTTCTTGTTGTGCATCAGGTAAATGCCACCCCCCTCTGGCTTGCAGTTAAACGCCAACAATTCCACGCTCATCTGACCTGTAGGAGTTTGGTAATCTGCTAAAGCTTCCCGCAGCACCCGCTCGAACCTCCCCCGGTCTTCATATTCCCCCGGTGGCAACAACACGGCGATCGCCGCCGTAAATTTCGCAGGCAAATTCAGCTTTTCCTTAATCGCCCACATCCCAGCCAGAGTTTTGTGCAGCGCCCTCTCGTACTTAAGCTCCGAAAGGCCAGCATTGGCGTGAAACCTCTCTTTCGCCAAATACCCTACTGCCCTGTAATCGTTCCTAAAGGCAACCCAAGCCGTATTCTCAGGCTCGGCTGACCCCAATTGGTCTGTGCCATAAGCCAAAATTGATTCGTGCGGTACAGATACAACCTCTGGTTCCATGCACAGCAGTCGAATTTGATTCTTTGGTCCTGCGTAAAGAATTTTGGTAGCTGACCCCCCGTAATCGCAGGCCGCGATCGCTTGAGGCCAGATGGTGTCGATAGTAGTTTCGCTCATATCGCAGGTCTTCCTAATTGAAGTTTCAAGAGTGGTAAACAAACAGCCCTGTACGGAAAGGACGTGCAGAAATAACCCTTACGCTAAGCCAAGCGTGCCACCTCAAAAGAAGGCTGTAAAACAACAGCTATTCAAGGATTAAAACGCACTTACTACTTATTAACCCCTCCTAAAACCTCCCCTCCCTCAGCCAGTTGTCTGAATCCCAGCATCTACAAAAATCGGACTCACGGCTTAGGCTGGGACAGAGCTTTTGGTAGCAAGCTGTGTCAGAGGTGCGTGCAAACTGCTTTCTCTAACGGGATAGCACCCCTATGAGGAGAGCGCTGCTGCCAGCCTGTCGCTGTTCAATGGAAAATTTTCCATTAGCTATTAGACGGGAAGCCCCGCGCTGTATTGCTTGCAATCAGCATCGGGTACTTCACACAGACATCTCGAAAAAAGATGTAGAGACAAGGGCGATCGCGTATGCAAGCAAAAGTGGAAGAGCACGCATCATTGATTTTCCCAGATGTCTATTGGAAATTCCCACGCCTGTTAAGTTCAGCCAAATCTGGCTCTGGGCCACAGTGACAATGGAAAATTTTCCATTGGAAATTCCCACGCCTGTTGAATTCAGCCAAACCTGAGTCTAAGCCCTAGTGGCAAGGGAAAATTTTCCATTGGAAAGACTGACATCGAGTTGCCATGCCTTAAAGCCCCTCCAGGCAACAAGCGAGTGGCAAGTGGCTGAGGCGCGATTGCCCTCCGCGCACGCTACCCGATCGCAGCCGAAGGATAAAGTTCGTTACCCAACACCAAATAGCGAGCAAACTAGCCATGTCGAGATCCAAACGAATCAAAAGAATAGCCGTATACCTAACGCCAGAAGAACTTCAACTTGCTGAGACAATGGCTAAAAATCTCCAGGTGAGCATCAGCAGTCTGTTCCGATACCACACTTTTAAACAACAACATCAACCAGCTTTGTGCCAAAAATTAGCCGAACTTAACCTCCGCCTCAAACCGATTGCCCTTGCTACAGAACAAGCATTATGGATGGGGGAAAAAATTACACAGCCAGCCAACTTTGAGGATCTGATTGAGCAAACTTTGGCACTGCTCAAGCAAGTACAGCAACAGCAAATGAACGTACCACTTCTAATGAATTTAAGCGATATTGAGGAAAATTTAGAAGCTCCTAGCGAAAACTTTTAATAAAAACATCCACAAATCATCACTTTTTTACTACACAAGTTTTAAGTTTAGTAAATAATGATTGGCAAGCAGAAAATCGGTAAAACTTTTACCCCATTGCTCAATTACCTCTTCTCCAAAGAAGGAGCTTCACTGATTGGAGGAAATATGGTAGGAGAAAATGTCCAGGAATTAGCTGCTGAGTTTCTGTTCTCCAAACAACTCAACCCTAGAGTTGAAAAACCAGTTTACCATGCGACCTTAAGCGTGCCGGATGGCGAGTATATCCCTGATGCCAAATGGCGGGCGATCGCCCTAGATTACCTAGAAGGAATGGGACTGGATAAAAATCTGTTTGCTATCATCCGCCATACCGACCGCGACCACGACCACATTCACATTGCAGCCAGCCGTATCAAATTGGATGAGCAAGGAACTTGCGTATCAGATAGCTGGAACTATCTACGCAGCGAAAAATTGATTCAAGAATTGGAAGAAAAGTATGACTTGACACCAGCTTCCCGCAGTTTTGATAAAGAACGCCGTTCTCCCACGACTGGCGAACACCGACGGTTAGCAAGAACGGGGGAAATCAGCACGCGGGAACAACTGCAAACAGCACTAGATAGAGCAACCACTGACAGTCCTGCGCTCGCTCTTTTGATTGACCGACTCGTTGAACAAGGCATTAGTGTAAAAATAGAACCTACCCCCGCAGGCGAATTAGGGATTAGCTACAAATTAGGCAATATTGCTTTTAGCGGCACTCATTTAGGCAAAGCTTACACCTTCAAGGGGCTGCAAAAATACAGAGGAGTCACTTACTCTGCTAATACTGACATAAATGTGGAAGCCATTCCCCCATTGCAAGAGCGAGAATTGAACGAAATTTTGGAAACAGAAAACTCTAAACCAAATAGCGACGCGAACAATGATAGTGATGCTGATGACTGCGGCGAAATGAGGAACAGCAGCATCGAGAGCAATTCTTCACCAATATACTGGCAGACCTACTCTAATATTGACAGGCCAGAGCGAGAAGGAAGCAGCACAGGGACTTCCTCAGAAACCGACAAAGATTCTCTAATCTCTGAGTCAGAAGATGTAGGCAAACCCGACTCGCCCAACGAGCGCGAAACATCGGGGTTCGACTCACTTAACTGGGAGTCTGTACGAAGCAATTTAATAGAAAATGCTTGTCTGCCAGTCGAATTAATCGACCTCCTACACGACAGGGGATGGATAGACGCAGACAGCCTGAACCGCCCTGTATTCCAACTCCGCACTCTTGCAGGAGAGTACAGAGGAACCTGCACCTTAGACGCCAATGGAAAATTTTCCATTGACAGTCATGAGGAAGGCTCACATCAAGGAGGCGACAACAGTGAGAAGGGAGTTTTCTGGATAGCGGTTCAAAACAATATTGAAAGAGCCATTATTGCCAGCAACCCGGTAGAACTCCTGTCGGTAATTGCCTTAGATCCAGATTTCAATAAGAGGCCGACTTTATACTTAAGCATTGATGCGGTTTCTTCGCTGCCAACCGGCTTTCTTAAGGAAGTAGAAACTATAGTAGTCGGCTTCAAAGGAGATCGAGACGGCGATCGACTGTCAAAAGAAATTATTGAAACATTCCCTCAATCAAAGCGAATCAATCCAGGCTTTGCCGGCTGGAACGCAATCTTAGCATCTCAAGAGCAAGAAAACGAAAATGCTTTTAACGATCGTGATGAAGCAATCGATCGCAATTTTGGCATAATTTTGGATTAATCAAAGCTCACTATTAGTATTTTACGCAGCTTTCATGGGGCCAGGAAACGATGACTAAAGTTGGGCGATAAACAAATTGCTTATTTTTACGACGCCCTTTTCGACTTGTTTGAGCAGTAAAACCGTCGCTGCAACCCACCTAAAAACCAAACAATATGCTATTTGGAAAAGAGCTTTTTCCAAACCGGCTTGTCCAAGCCGTGACTCAGACTCTATTATCAGTAGTGTGAAAGAGTGGAAGCGCCACCTTAAAATTATGAATCTACGTCACTTACTTCTGTCGACTGCGCCCTAAATCTTCGTGCAACCAGCGAGAATGGAACTCTGCTTTGTTAGAAGTAATGGAAGGACTAAAAGCAGTGTATCTCCCAACTAAATTCAGCGATTTGCCATTGGTGAAGTGGCTGCTAG
Organism: Oscillatoria nigro-viridis PCC 7112; assembly: GCF_000317475.1. Lineage (NCBI taxonomy): Bacteria > Bacillati > Cyanobacteriota > Cyanophyceae > Oscillatoriales > Oscillatoriaceae > Phormidium > Phormidium nigroviride. The sequence goes on along the minus strand of NC_019763.1, from coordinate 227,123 downwards.
CGCAGCATTATGAATGGCTTGCTAACAAAAATTTGAATTTGAGAAATTTCCAACTATCATCATGAAACTGCATTCACCCATTTGCGATCTGCCAGGGTTAAACCCAAGCAATTACAAAATGCTAGAAAGGCTGGGCCTTGCAACTGTACGAGACTTACTGCTCTACTTTCCCCGTGATTACATCAAGTATCGGCGAGTAAAAATTTATCAGTTGAAAGTAGGCGATTCAGTCACGGTTGTAGGTAAGATTGAACATCAGGAAGTAGTCAGTCCGCCTAAAAATTCTAGGCTAACAATTCAGACTATTATTGTCAAGGACAAAACCGGTAAAATAGCCTGCAAGCGTTTCTTCAACCACCCGTACTACCAATCAAAAAAGTGGAGGAACGAGCAAGCTGCCACCTATGTTGCTGGAGGCATTGTTGCTATATGTGGGATAGTCAAAGCCGATCGCTATTGCGGAATGGCATTAACTTCCCCTGAAATCCGATTAATCGGTCTAGACGAAGCCAAGGATACGAAAAATTCAATTATCCCAATTTATCCTTTGACAAAGGGAGTTAGCAACGAAATTGTCCAAGATGCAGTAACCTCAGCTTTGGAATCTGCCAAGCTGCTAAATGACCCCCTGCCGCAGGAGTTCAGACGACAACACGGTTTGATGGAATTACAGAAGGCGATCGCAAACATCCACCAGCCCCCAGACGAAACCAAACTAGAAGCTGCCCGCCGTCGCCTGGTATTTGATGAGTTTTTCTATCTCCAGCTATCGTTTCTCGTGCGTCGCCACCGACTTTTGGCGCGATCGGCTCTTACAAAAATAACTCCTGCTGGCCCTCTAATCCAACAGTTTTACTCTCAACTTCCCTTCTCGCTTACCTCAGCTCAACATAGGGTCATTAACGACATTCTCAACGACATGACTTCCAAAACGCCGATGAACCGACTGGTACAGGGGGATGTCGGTTCTGGTAAAACAGTTGTTGCTGTCGTTGCTATCCTCGCTGCCATCCAGTCTGGCTACCAAGCGGCACTTATGGCACCTACAGAAGTGCTAGCCCAACAGCATCACAGGAAGATTGCGGCGTGGTTTGAACGCCTTGGCGTTTCTGTTCAATTGCTGACGGGTTCTACCAAAACCGCCAAGCGCAGAGAAATCCACGCCCAATTAGAGACGGGTGAACTTTCACTATTGGTAGGAACTCACGCGCTTCTGCAAGAGAAGGTCAACTTCAACAAACTCGGTCTGGTAGTCATTGACGAACAGCACAGATTCGGGGTGCAACAGCGGCAGGATTTACTGAACAAGGGAAACAGACCTCATGTGCTGACGATGACCGCGACTCCTATTCCGCGTACTTTAGCACTGACCTTGCACGGGGATTTGGATGTCAGTCAGATTGACGAGTTACCGCCCGGTCGTCAGAAGATTCACACGAAAGTGCTTAATAAAAGCGCTTCAGCATACGATTTAATCCGCCTTGAGGTACTTCGAGGTCGTCAGGCGTACATCATCCTTCCCTTGGTGGAAGAATCGGAAAAGCTAGATTTGAGAGCAGCGGTAGCAGAATACGATCGACTCTCAGCAGAAATCTTCCCCGAATTTAGCGTAGGATTGCTGCACGGTCGGATGACATCAGCCGAGAAAGATGAAGCGCTCAAATCATTCCGCGACAACAAAACCCAGATACTCGTTTCCACCACTGTGGTTGAAGTGGGCGTGGATGTTCCAAATGCTACAGTTATTTTAATCGACCATGCCGATCGCTTTGGCTTGGCTCAACTGCACCAGTTAAGGGGTCGGGTTGGTCGGGGTTCGCACCGTTCCTATTGTCTGCTGCTCAATACCAGTAAAACAGCAGAAGCTAAGGCACGTCTTGAAGTGTTGGAAAAATCCACCGATGGGTTCTTTATTTCAGAGATGGATTTGCGGCTGCGTGGGCCAGGTGTTGTGATGGGCTATCGGCAGTCGGGAATTTCAGAATTTGCTCTGGCAAATATACTGGATGATAAGGATTTGCTGAATTTAGCTCGTTATATGGCAGTAGCGATCGTCAAAAGTAACCCGAATTTAGAGGGACATCCTTTGATGGTTGCAGAACTCAAAAGACGAGGGCTGACAAGTTGGGATTGCACTCTTAATTAATAGGTTTGCTTAGAGGATATTAAAAAATTATGGTGAACAGAGTGCCAGCCCGATCGAGTATGTCAATATATTGGCTCACATCGCAGGGTTTTGCTTCCCTCCTCTCATCAGCAGTTAAATATAGCTTTCTTTAGCTTTTGAAATATCCTCTTAGCTTTTTATGAGAATATTTTTTTACTTAACCTCAAACAATCTATTAACAGATTTTTTATTTCATAGGATATACTTTTAATTATATAATTGTATTTTATAATTACTATTGAGGTCGTATTTTGAACGGTTATCTTATCTACCATCCATCTCGTACTAAATCAGTATTCGATAGCATCGTAGTTTATCACGATACTATTGTTGGCAATCAAGATCCATACATTTGGAATTGTAAATTCCTGCATTCCTATTGTCACATTACACAAATGTCTTCCATAGTAAATAATATCAATTTTTGGGTCAGTGGCGATACTTTTCCAAATTTTAATAACCTTTATTGTGATTTGGTATTTATTATAAAGGAAAAAACTTACTGGAAAAATGCTAATACTATAGATCGTACCGATGCTACTATTGATACTGATGAAGCATATCTGGATCACTATCGTTGGGCTTGGCAACATCCTTTTAAGCGTCGTCGCAGATTCACCCTTAAAGCTGATCCAGATAACAGCTTTCAGCCACAGAACGCTTTTCAAGAATTAATTGATATTCTTCCTTTTCTGCTCGAACAAGGACTGACCCTACCTGAAATTCGTCGAGGTATGAGAGCGGGCTTTAATTCTAAACCGTTTAGCCTTAATGCTTCTTTGGCAGCTAATCTTTACTCTTGGTTGGATCGAACCGCAGCTATTAAACTTGAGGGAGCTAAGTTACAAAAAATTCGTGAAAACAACCCGCATTTAGCAAGCCTATAAATTTATTGAAAATTTTAGTATAATTCCTTAATTAACAAAAATTATTTCTTATGTAAGAGTTACGAAATTTAGCCTTAGCCATATAAACAGCTTCCTTAACTTTCCATTGTTTTTGGGGCAGTAACTCTTTAACATTTTGTAACTGAACTAATCCTCTATAATCACCTGTAATTTCAGAAACAACTCTAGCGATCGCCTTACAACAACTATCAGGATATTTGACAACTTGCAACTCAGAAAACCGAATCACCACCCAATTTCTTTCTAAGAAAAACTGATTGCGCTGATTATCTTTATTCCTATCCACACAATGATGAGGCTTTCCAGTTCGCCCATCATAAGGTTCATCAATCTCGATATCTATAGCTAAACCTGTCGGTTGATGAACCAGTATAAAGTCAGCAGTGTAACGAAAAGATGTACCGGGTATAGGAAACTCACCACCCATACAGAAGTCATAAAAACCAGAGAAATAACGACATAAGTAAATAAAAAATTGCTTTTCACTCACCCCTTGCTGTACTCCTCCCTTACTCTGACTTGCTGGCTGCTGAATAATTTCTCTTAAAGAAATATTAAACAGCTTAGATCGTTCCTGCAACAGAGAATTATATTGCTCAGTTTCCTTGTGATTTAGCTGCAAGCGACACAATTGATAACTTTCGTATTTGGATAATTGTTGTTGGTAGTCAGCCAGTCGTTGCTTGTAGCGATCACGCACTTGAAAATCAACAAACCGTAGATAAGAGAAAGCTGCTACTACACTCACTGACGAACACGTCAGCGATGACCAGAAAGCCATAACACTCATGCCAAACAGCCAGTTAACCAACATTACTACCGCAATACTAGCTATCCAAAGTTGAATTACCAGAGAATAACGAGAATTATTGGAAACTGGCGGTCGCGGCGGAAAAGGAATTTTTTTTGTAGAAGAAGCACTTTCTTCCAAAATAGGTATCGGGTTATCCGCGCAGAACTGACGAATGGAATCGGGGATAAGAATAACTGGGTAAAAGCCTCTTATTTTGCTCATGGTTATGCTTTTTGTAGGCAATCTATAAGCTCAGGTTATGTGTATTTTCAGCCTTTAACCTATTAAATATGCGCGTCGTATCACATCATGCCAAGGAATTACCAACTTCTCTACCTAATTTCCGATGTCATCCACTTATAAATGGGCTAACGCCCAGATATTGGGGTGAAAATAATAATTTGGTACGCCACTACTTATGCCTACAAATCAGCCCAATAATACACAAAAAATTGCCACAGACCGTCTCAAATCCACGCGGGACAAACTGACAAGAAAAATCAAATTGGCCTTGAAGACTGCAACGCCCGAAGAAACTCTGGAAGTGTGGATGTTGATGAAACGGCAGGAACTCCAAAGAACGACTCCTGGGTTATCGGAACAGCAAATGGAAAGCGTCGTGCGATCGCTAATCCTAGAACTCGGCTATGACATCATCGCTACCTCAACTGCCTCACCTGCTGCTGCATCGCCAGAACCAGAAGTTCAGACAGATGAAAGCGAAGTGGATGACGCGGATGAGGATAACGATGCTGATTTCACTAACGACGATCTTGAAGGCGACGAAGATAACTTTTCAGAAGAATTATCAGATGTATCTGAAGAAAAACTTCCTTCTCGCAAGCAGCGGGTTCCTGCTTTGAAAAAAGTTGAAAAATTAAGGGCTTCTACGCGAAATGGAAAGCACTATTAAGCATTGTTTAATTTGAAATTCTAGACGAGGTTTTACACAACCGTGTCCCTACAACAATGTGAAGCTGACGACACAACAAATACACTCATTTCCTACACTAATACTTCTTTGCTGGGAAGAGTGGATTTCAAATCCGACTCCCTAGAACTTATCCCAGAGACGGAAATTTTGGAAGTAGGCGATGAAAGCATTGACTCTCATAGTTTGGAAGACGAACTCACGCCAGGAACGCTAGCCATACTCGCTAGCATTGAAACTTTTGATGAGTATTTTCATTGTTGCGGAAGGTGGTAACTAATGTATTTAGCCAAAGATTTGTTAGCCAGATATTCGATACAAGCAGTCGAACTCTGGAATCAATTGGAAACTGCTGAAACTCCCGAAGAAGAGGAGGCTATTCTTAAAGAAATCTGGGAAAACCAGACAAACCAGGAAATTGCTGCTGACACGCAAGCCGAACTAGCAGATCAACTAGATGCTGAAATTTGTGCCGTCAAAGCACGCTTAAAACATTTAGTAGAACTGCATACTGAGGCAATTGAACGACTGGAACGTTGGCGCAGCAGTCTGGATAAAACCCTGCTACAATTTCATTCAATGGGAGTAATTCCCACAGAGATTGTGGGGATCTCGCGTCACATCCGACTCAAGGAAAATCCGCCAAGTTGCGAAGTATTAATCAATCCTTGTGAATTGCCAACAGAGTACCGCACAGAAAAGCTAGTTGTTACACCCAACAAACGCAAAATCGTAGCGGATTGGAAACAAGGCATTCCCGTTGATGGCACTCGAATTGAGCGTAAACTCAGAGTTGAATACGGAATAGTACCATCAAATCTGACCTCTGCAACTGAGGTAATTTCTAATCGTGCTGCTGCACCAAATACTCAGGAAAATCATTCAACTATCACACAAAATAGTAGGCGAAAAGAAAAGGCGATCGCTAAAAGCGCTGATGGTTCTAACAAGAAAATGAAAGCACGAGCCGGCTAGGGGTAAATCTTCAGAAAAATAAGCGTGGGAGGTTTAACTAACAGCAGATAGTTGTTATATCGCTATCTGCTAAACCATTTTTTTGAATTAATTTAGGAGAACTTAATCCATGAAAAAACAAAACAACCATTCCTTTGATATTTCAACATTTGACACAATTATCTACCGAATTCATCGAGGAAAACTTGCCATCTTAATTGAGGATGGAGACAATCGCCTCGATATATCGTTTCCCATAAAAGATGGGCGATTATTCGTCCTCCTTGGTTCTATAAGAGCCGCTGTAGCTGAAGCAATGACCGATTACTTGGAAGTAGAAGCCTACGGAGATGAGCCGCTACTATTATTAAGTGGATCTTTGAATAAGTTTAATTAATACCAATAAGGGGGCTAACGCCCATAAGTAGTATGACCAGCTATTAAATAGCATAGCAAAAATGAAATGGTTGACACCAGAAGAGGCAGTCGCGGCTGCTAATTTATCGGTAACGAGCGAACAGTTAATTGAGTATACAATTCAACCCGAAGATGAAGAAACAATAGAGGAAAAATTCCAAAAGATTGGACTGCTATTTGACCGAGATCGCTGGCAAGCCAAAAAACATTATCTAGGTCTCCTCTCGCCAGCTAAAGTTAAAAAACCAGTCGCTACGGAATCATCAACCTCTGCAAGCGATTCAGAATCAATAGATGATGATAATTGGGCAGAGGAAGATGAAGAAAATGCTGTCTCTGAAACTGAAGAATCCCACAATTTACAATCCGAACATCAAGAAGAACCTTATATCTTAGAGAAATGTACTGTCGAAGTGCACCTGAGATTTAAACCAGATGACGGCCATCCAGACGGACGAATTGTAATTATTTCCGCAAGTAGTCACAGGGACTTTCCAGTTAGCGAAAAGATAAGAGAGTCATCATTGGGAGAATTACCGCCACCTCTCAAAGAACTGCTGAAGGAACTTGTAGCAGATTTTCCTAATTGCCAAGTGCGGCGACAGATTGCTAATGCTCGCAACCAAAAGAAAAGAAGCGCTAACCCAAATAAACCTGGAAGCGAAGCAAGTAGCACCACTACGTCTACAACTTCTACAGAGTCTAAAACTACTGGAACGCAACTGACCTTATTTGGGATTTGAACGACATACCTACTTTTGGGATAAAAAAATGACTTCAAAAAAGAAAGTGCTAATTTCCTTCGAGGGACAACAGCATCCTGTTGATGAGGAAATAGCAAATGATGATAACGAACTCCGCAAATTGCTCACAACTTATTACCCAGATTGCGCTAACGCCGACATCATTAGAAAACCTGGAGAATTGATTACAGTAGCCAAACGCAACGGCTCTAAAGGAGTAAAATAACCATGAAAATGACTCCTTTAGAATTCCTCATCAATGCACCAGAAGAAGTCAATCCCGCACTATCTATGTGCCGGAAACTACAACGGTTAGAGCTTTCTGGCGAACTCGATAGCGCGACTATGAAAGAAATGGTAAAAGCTATTGAGTTAGCTATTTCAAAAGGGACAGACGACGTGAGAGCAGTTGAGCAAACCAAGGAACGACTGTTAAATAGTCGCTCTGTAGCTGGTGCAGTTCCAATGGGGTTTTAATATGGCTGCAATTTGGAATGCTAAATCCGCTCTGCAAATATTACAGCAGTGCCAACCAATCATCGATTTTAAATCAGCAACCGATTATTTGTTAGATAAACTGAACACCTATCAGCTACTCAGTCTTTATCAACAATTGTTTCCTTTGGAATGGGAAAAAAGCCAAGCGGAACTCTACTCGGAAGATGAAAATCACAGTCCCAAGGAATTGGAGTTTATTTCGCTAGTTAACGAACATTTATTTCCGATTGACGACATAATTTTAGAGGGCGCTTATGAAGAGCGCCTCTATCAAATTCCTGTCTCGCCTAAAGGAATAGATTGGCAAGACCATGAAGAAGGAATTGACGCATTGCGAAGTGGATGGCAGATATTACTGCCGCTTTCGCAGTCAGGTCGGTGGTGGTTGGAATCGGTAGTAGGCGATAAAGGAGAATCGTGGTACGAATGCACGTTTGGATACAGGTTGAAAGACATTTCACATCCCGAACAAACTAACTTTAAACTTCTTAAAACATTAGCCCGTCGCGTTGCACCTCCCATCAGCGATTTGCCTACAGCCTTAGCACTTCTTGACTTAAAAACTGGCAATATTTGGCTAGACCAAAGTGTTTGCTGTGAAAGTTACTGGAATCATAATTTTGAATCAAGACCCTGGACAATTGAAGACATTAAATTCCTAGCAAGTGAATGGAAAAAAGCTAGTCAGCTACTAGATAAAGCCTGCGAATTGATTGACTGGATTGAATCTGAGCCTAACACCAATTTCTCACACCTCTTAGCATTATGGAATCTGACATTACATCTGAAATAATTCGAGAGGTACTGGAGGTAGCCCCCCGAAAATTGTCCACTATTCAAGCCGAACTTCTCTTTATTGAGGGCGGTACTTACATTTTTCACTATCAATCGGGGGACAGTTCCAAGTACAAATGTCTGTCTCCAGCAACTCTGCGAGCAGCTTTTGCCAATACACCCATTGATTCGGGTTGGATAAACCCTGAATCGGGGATAGTACGTTGGGGAACTGGCAGCGCCGGGGAATGGACAATCAAATTCGTGCTACCTCAGAAACACGAAATAAATTTGTTGGAATCAAAGCACTTGGTTTGTTTACCAGCATTGGTGTTCTTGGGGTTGAAATCTGATTACTGGGTTTGGGCAATTAAAGGCTCTAAATTTGACCCGGAAGCAGATGCTTTCCACGTTCCGCTGCCCAACGTCTATTTGCATTCCTATCAACCCTGTGGACGCATCTGCTGGGGAGATAATAAACCGCCTGTAGCTTCGCCCAATACTATAAAAAAAGCTTGGGAATTGTTCATCTCTAGTCCCTTCAACGGACATTTGAGTGACGGCAAATCTAGGGCGCAACCCAGTGACGTGCGCTTGCAGCTCGAAAAAGCAGTTAAACGTTCATCTTACCCAGTTAAAGATTTAGTCAGCACGAACCAAACAATTGCCAAATTAGTTTCAGCAATAACTGATGATTGAACCACCTAAAGTGAATCACTACCACTTAGAATTTGTCGATTATAAGATTGTCAAACTCGGAGAAAATCTGCCGTTTCACTCTAGCAGTATGTTCGAGTATTTGATTGGCAGCAATGGCATCTTTGTTAGAGCGGTTAGACTGGGATTAGAAGTGATAATTCCGGTGGAAATTTTTACCGCGTTAATCAGAGGATTAGAACCGATTGAGCCTTTAGTCCGATTAACTCCCGGACGAATCCCTCAACAGATACTCATCCAAATGTGGAAAGAAAGTTGTATCGCCGCGCTTGCAGAACCACCGTTAGAAATCACTTTCCACATTCATCAGGACCAAGGAGAATGGCGGCTCGTAATTCCAGAGCAAACGCAAAGTTCTGCTAAATGTAGAGCAATTGAATACGGTTTAGATTCTTCGTACATTAACGCCACTGTAGAGGTACATTCGCACAATCGGATGGCAGCTTTCTTCTCAAGTGCAGATGATGCAGATGAAGGGGGTTTCCGCATTTTCGTAGTTTTAGGGAGAGTGACTGAATCGAGCGCTGAAATTATTTGCCGCGTGGGAGTTTATCGACAGTTCTGGCACGTTCCGGCTGACTGGATATTTGAATTACCGAGTTTCATTGTAGATGTCACAGTTGGTGGAGAAAAAGACGATTTGATGGATAAATTCTACTCCAGTTCTGTTGCGCCATCTTTGTTAGATGACCCAATCGAATTGTAAACAAGATTTGGAGATTTACCCCATGTTTAATTATGATTATTTGGAAGCTTCGCCTCTGATTGTCAGACAAGCTGATTCGATTGATTTTTGGCTAATTGGGGCGGGAGGAACGGGTTCTTGGCTGTCTTACCATATTGCACGGCTGGCACGGAGTTTGGGTAAGTCGGGGAAAAAGGTGCAATTTGCGATCGCAGATCCCGATCGAGTTGAATTCGCCAACATCAGCAGGCAAGCTTTCTGCGATAAGGAAATCGGACTGCCCAAGGCGCAGGCTCTAGCGTTGAGATACTCTATCGCTTGGGGAGTTGACACGACGGCTTTCGTGCAGGTATTTGACCCCAAGCTAATCCGCTACGCCTACGACAAACTGACCATCCTGGTGGGGTGCGTGGATACAGCAGCCGGGAGAGCGGCAATTAATCAGGCTCTGGAGTTAAACCAATTTTACAGCCGTTCTGAAATTCCCCGCGTGTGGTATCTCGATTGCGGAAATCATGCAGCAGCGGGACAAATTTTGCTGGGCAGTTCTTTGGAAACTGACCCGGACTTCTATAATTTTGGGGTACTGGGATGTGCTAGGCTGCCATCTCCGGTGCTCCTGGCTCCTGACCTTTTGAAACCGAAACCTGAAGAGTTGACAAATAACCTATCTTGTGCTGAGATGGCAGTGCTGAATGTGCAGAGCGAGAGCGTGAATGTTCGAGTGGCGGCTGAGGCGGCGGATTATTTGTACCGGATGGCTGCGGGCAATCTCAAGCGGTTTGCGACCTATTTTGATTTGGAGAGTGGGACGGCGCGATCGCTTTACATTACCCAGCATTCGGTCTGTGTGGCACTAAAATCTAATGCTTGAGTTCAGCATCCGTCATCGACCTCACCCCAACCAATGATCCAATGGAAAATTTTCGATTAGGGGGTGCGACATCTTACCTCGTTTGAGGTTAGTAGGAACTTTTTAGCCAAATCCACGATTGGAACTACCCGAAATCCTAGAATTACCGCTTGCTGTGATCTTTACAATGTGTACCGCCTGCGCCATAACTCGACCCTCCTTCTTAATTTGACAGGTCATGCGGTGAGTACCTTTAAAGGCAGTGCTTGTCCAAATTGTGGTTCCGCTATCACTGCTTTCCCAGTAAAGCTGCTTCGCCTCACCTGCCTCGTCTCCTTCGTTATCAACAATCCATTGCACGCTGTAGAGGGGGAGGGGTGGGACATTTGTTGATATGACTGAAAATTTGAGTGCAACGCCTTTAGGTAAAACAGAGCTTCCACTCAAGTACTGTTCATAAATTGGGCCATTCTCACGCTTGGCAAGATCGCAGCGAACTGTAACACTGTATCCTGTTACAGCACTTAACTCAGCCTTGATTGTACCTTTAGTGCTTTCTTTTTTCGCCCAGAATTCATGATTAAAAATCCAGTCCCAAGCAAAACGCGCCTTCTCTCTCGTACACTTTGACTCGTCAAATAACACGCTAAGTTTACTGATTGCAGTATCGAGTCGATCCCGAAGTCGAGTGACTTGGTTTAATACTTCAGTTTTGCCTGTCAGTTCCTGTGAAGTATCGACTGGATTGTATACGTGGCAAGAGGCTTTTAGTCGATTACGTAATGCCACCATAGTGTTGTACAAGGCAAGGTCATCGCGCTCGCTGTTCGCTGTGTAAATACCAGACTCGGCTACTAGTGCTGACACGATCATGCCACCGGGTAGACTCCAAGAAGTTCGTGAGCGACAGAACCGTTTTAGAAATCGCACAATGCGGCGCATTTGCCCATCTTCAACTTTAGGATAGTAACCGAGAGTTTGACTGGCCTTCGGGCTTAGTGTCGCAACACATTTACTAAACCAGTCGTTAACCTCCATTGGATCTCGCCGTTTCCACTCGGTGCTGGCATGCTCAATACGCTTTATACCGAGGTTGTCTATATAGGTGCGGTAGATTGCAAAGTCGATATGGTAGCCTTCTGCATACCAAATCGTAACTGCATTAGTACGTGATTCTGGTTCCTTTGTGAAATTAGTGCAGCGTTTGCATAACGCATCACGTACACGCTGCCGTGCTTTAAGCGGGTCTTCAGGTATCTCATCTTTATGGAAAATTAGTGAAACGTCAATATCGTAGTCATTGTCACCCTTCGGATCTTGGTTGAGAGTATGCATTGCATACCCACCTTGGTTCTTCCAGTCATAAGGATGTGAGTGCGGACGACCAGTTTCTTTAGCAAGATCGTTTAAACCATTTTTTAGTCGGGTGATATTTAAGTCTCGATAAGTTGCAAGTTGCTGTCGTCGTATTGTTCCAAGACGAACATGGGTGTCATAAAAAATTTGTAAGTCGTCAGAGATGTCGTACATGAATATGTGAAATTACTCTGAGGTATCATGGATGAGCAACTTAGTCGAAATGACCCTAGATTCAGGTGAATCAGCACTATTAATCTTAACACCCCAGGCATACCGTGGACTTGTATGAGATGTGTAGTTGTAGACGATAACCTGGTGATGGATCGTTCGGCTGATTCGGCGTCCGAGACTGAAGCCAAGGCTAACTGGTCCAGAATAAAAGATATGCACAATAAGTGACTTGTCAACGCGGGTATGCAAATCATCAAGGACTTGCCGGAAAGCGTTACAGACTTCCTTTACCTGACTGTAATGGGTGATCGCGTCAATACGTCGCTTACCTATCTTAATCTGTATATCTTCATAGGGCTGAGGCACTACATCGTCCACATCATTTTTGGTAATGTCAAACGAAATGGCGATTCTAATGGCAACGGCAACAGCATTTGCTGGACGTGAGATATTGCTAACGCTTAGGTCAAGTTTTGGACTATCATCACCAGCCAACTCATACCAACAATTTACATCGCGATCCAATTCAAATAACGCAATCCTAGGCCAGGTTGAGACAGCATAACCAGCACAGAACTGAAGTGGAATGTGAACAATGCCATAGTAACCAATTACTGCTTCTGGATTGGCTTGAAATACCACTAAAAAATCGTTTATGAGATTGTTATTCTGTTGTACAGCACTAATGGGGTCGCAAACGCCGTTTGTGAAGAAAGATGATAGGTAAAACTCGATATGTTGAATTTTGTAATGCCGAAAATGAGCAGGTAAGGACTCCTCCGAAATACGAACTGTTAATAGTTCAAATGACTGATGACGGATTGCAAAGAAAGTTCCTACTGGATGCTGAACATCAGTCTTACCAGAGCCATATCCGGCAGGTACAACACGGGCTAAGCGTTCAATCCCTTCAATTGCTTTTGAATTAGTTGGTGAAACAGCTAGTACGCGAATCCATAGTTGTTTTGCAAGTTGGAAGTTTTGCTGAACTTCAGCCAGAAGAGCATCGTTTTCCAGTGTCACGATGTCAGTAAGATTAGCTTTGCGAGGCAACAAAATGAGGTGGTACTTAGTTGGTGGTTCGACTACACCATAAGGAGTTTGCTGAACCTTTCTGTATTGTTGGGTCAGGCTAGGAACCCTTTGCCTTAGACGTTGATAGAGCCGTTCAACGGTCGCACAGTTGCTTTCTCCTTCAATTTTTAGTCCCTCCAACAGGGCATAGGTGAATGATCCATGTTGTAGTTCATTAATCTCATAGGAAGATTCCCCTGGGCTACAGGAGAACAAGCTAATGACACCTTGCTGCTTTTCTTGCCCAAAGCCCACACCATCTCTTTGCCCGTTTCCGCTTCGACAAGCATCAATTAGCATAACAACGTTATCGGCACCACTGCGTCGCAGGCGTTCACTAACGTACTGCAATGAAATGCCACTACTCTCAACATCACCAGGATCAACATCTATCGGCATCAGATAGTCCCGATCTTTATGACGTTTTCCATGCCCTGCAAAGAAGAACCACAAGTTATCGCCTGACTTCAAAAATGACTCTTCAAACCGCACTCGAAAGAAACGATTTAAAGTTGTGTAAGTAGGATGAGAGTCCAGATCAGAACCGTAGTCTTGCTTTATAGGCAAGGAATCATCAGCAAAGTGATAAACAGTCTGGATATTGAGTTCTTGCCGGAAAAATACTTGCATTGCCTCGGCATCAAATTTGGCGTAGTTGAGTGATTGCAAGTTGCGATAACCATTGATACCGATCGTAATTGCCCAGTTTTGTCCCATTTCAACTGTTTGTAGTAGTTCGCTTGAACTTAAGCTTAATTGCCCCTTTGTTCCCCAATTTTCCGCTATTGCCTAGGATGCTTACCTGCCCTTCACCATTGATTTCAACGGATAGTTCGACTTCATCTAGTTGTAGTCCATTTTGTTGGTTAGCCTCAGTTGAAATATCACCTAAGACCTTCAGCAGTCCATTCATTTGAACTTTTAGAGCCGCTGCATCCAATGGAACTCGCTGCTGGACGGTCGTCTTTATTTGTTCTTTCACTCGCTGACCAAAACCACCCCCAGTATCATCGCTACTCCGCTGTCCTTGGAGAATTTCAACACTTTCAGTGGTCTCTACTTCAGTCACAATCCAAATTTGAGATGAATCGTCTGACATGCTTTTAATTCCAAAATTTTTCTTCTATTCTATCTTCGCTGAAATTAAGACACTGTACTTTAAACTAAGAAATAAAAGTAAGGCCTTATGTGATTGGCACTAATACACCAGTAGCAAACAATTGAGCAATTGAAGACAGATTGCTTAAATCAAACCCATAAATAAACCCTTTCTATGTAACTAGGGTCAGCCTGAATTCGCTCATCAAAGTTCATATTCTCCCATTCTACAATAACCTTCCCCGGCCTATCCATCAAATCTGGTGGATCGCTAGGAGGGTGCAAGGACGGGTAACAGTCGTCAACATTCCCACCCCAACCGCTCGCCCAATGGAAAATTTTCCATTGGGCATAGCCAAACCAAGAGGCCATATCAGGGCGGCTACCGCCGCCCCATCGGACCAAACACCCCATGCCTCTGCTATGTGTCCCCCTACGCCTAGACCCTATCGATATATGTAGGGTCAGCCTGAATTCGCTCGTCGAAGTCCATATTCTCCCATTCTTCAATAACCCTCCCCGGTCTGTCCATCAAATCCGCAGGAGCACTGCTGGGACGCACGAATGGGTATTTATCCTCATCTTCAGGAGCGATCGTCAATTCCACCAGCTCAGTATCTTCATCTTCAAACAGAGCCGGATTAACAATTGTATCAACCTTTAGTTCCATTTCAATCACCTCAAAAACACTTCCAACGGTCAACACTTGACCGAGTTTCAACCTGTTAAGGCTTAGATAGACTTTTCTTACCTGCCTTACCAACTGTTTCAACAATTCCTATTATAACACCTCGATTCTAGGGAGAAATCAACTCATGGTCGCCACAGTTTGTACCGAACAAGGACTCAAAATACCCGTTTTTGATGCCGCTTACACTGATGCCAAAGGTCGAAATGCAGGCAAATTTTTCAACAACCCAGAAATCCTGCGCCACTCGATTCTGCAAGCAATGTTTCAACCAGACGAACTGAAGACATTAATGATTGTCAAACTTGACAAATCCAATCCAGATCCTAGCCAATTACGCGCCAGCATCCACGACCCAGAAGACGGCATCAAGCGACGCATGATATTTCAATCTGGAAACAGCTATTATTTTGGCGACGAAACCCTAGCCAAAAAGATAGGAGACTTATTCGTAACCGAAAAAGACACCGCCTGTCGCTACGGTTCCCTCCTAGTCAGCACTTGTATGTCCGGCGTATCAGAATGCGACAACCTGCGAGTAAAAATTGTTGATTTCACCGACCCGCAATATGCTAAATATCGAACCGGAGACTGTCACGGTGCAATCAGTTCCGAATTACTCAAAAGCATCGGCGGCGAGAAAAATCGAGCCAGCCAATTCCGTTTCGCTTGGCTACGCAGTTGGAATTCAGAAAATACAGAATCCTCACCCCAAGTCAGCTTTTTGGCTAAAGGAACCCTCCGTCCCGATGACAATTTACTCGGCTCACTAGCCGACTCTGAAGGTAACAAACCTCAACTTATTTTAGACCGTTCCAGCATCAAAGGCATCAATAAAAAACAACTCAAAGAACTCATTCCTTGTGGCGATTACGAATTACCAAAAGCCATCCTTGGAAACCGCAAAAACAGTCAAATCGGCATCACCCAAACAAGCTGGCAGTCTACTGGAGTTTGGTTCGACGAAGAAGCCCAAAGGCAAGACTTAGTACCAACAACTAAAGCCGAAGCCCAAAGACTGGCAGCACTGCAACGCGACCCCATGAAATTGCGCCAAGCGATGATTGAAGATCATGACAAGCGCGAAGCATTTTTAGCGCGTTTGAACGAAAGAAAACTTAAAGAACAGCAGGAAAAACTATCAACTACAAGTAACGACGAAATTAACGGTGACAGCGAGGAAAATACCGAGGATAAAAAGCGGGAAAGACAGGACATCCAGATGCTCAAAGCCGACAAATTCGGACTGATGATAGGCAGTCCCGAATTCACCAATATGGCAGAAAGGTGGCTGGCATCCAAATGGCGAAATCTGGCAACCAGGGGAGCTTTATCAATGACTTCTGCAATGGCTCTACCCTGCGAAGATTTACCCAAAGGCACGGTTTGCGCTAACCATTTAGAAGAAGGAGAATGCGTTCAAGGTCGATTCCCAATTCTCAACAAAGATGGTCTGAGGATATATCAAAATGTACACGCAAAAAACCTGGAAAATATTCCAGAGGAAACCCGTGCTGTCATGTCGAAAATCAAAGGGGTAATTTGGTTCAATCCCAAAGACTTAGAAAAGTTCCATCAAGGAGACTTTGACGGTGACGAACCGTTTGGCATCGAATCTCAAAAAATCCCTCAAATTGCCAAACAAATCTTACCAGCACAAGACGGATTATTTGACTTCGGAGAAGTGGTACAAGCGGAGAAAGTTCCCTATACTAAAGCTCGGTATCGAGAAGACGACCCCGAAGTCAGAGAAGGTAAAGTTAAAGCAGGTCAACGCAAATTTACCACCCTAGAACAAATTGGAGTTGCCAGCTCTCAAAATGAAGTCGGAATCGTCGCTTTAGCCATTGGCAAAGTAGCAGCAGCACTCCCCAACCCCGGGGAAGATGAAAAGCTATTTCTCAAGCAGCAAAAGCGATTTATCGCTGCTCTCAGCATCATGGAACAGTACGAAGTTGACTACCAGAAAAACTCGCTGCGGGGTAAAGATGCCAAAGAAGTGAAAGAGAAAACAAATCTAAATCCCGACACTTTACTAGAAAAAGTAGATGAATGGTGCGACAAACACAAAAGCTGCACTTACTTTTTCCAGTACAAAGGAGACGAGCGACTGTACAAACAATTTCCCATGCCCGCCGACTTTCCCAATCCTGTTTACGTCTTAGCCAAAGAGGCCGTTAACCCTTATTGGGAACAGACGCGGCTCATCCAGCGCAACCGAGATGAATTTCAGCACATTCTTCCCCCAATTCCGGCTCATTTAATCGTGTCGAAAGACAATCGCCAGCAACTGGATGCAGCAGGCATTGAGTATGAAAAAGAAGGGAAGGAATTGCACGTTTCCTATGAGTACAAAAATGCCTTAGTAGAGAGAGGAATCCAGTACCGACACAGCAAAGAAAATGACCTGCATTGGGAAGAAAACGAATTACAATGGGCGAAAGACCTGGTGCAGCGCTTTCAAGAGGACAAAAGCATTATCTACGATCGCACTGGCAGCGATATCAAAGCTCGAAAAGAGGAAATGGGCAAACTTTATGACAGTTATCGAGCGGAGATTGACGAAATTTGGGAGACTCCTGAAAGAAAAACCAGGGCTGCTCATGCCTTATTCCAAGCTACCCACACTTCCGATAACCTGAGCAAACACCGGACAATTTGCCAGAAGGTAGCAGAGGATTTGGAAATTACCTTTTCCCTACAAGAAGACTACGAATTGGTCCACGAAGCCTTACCGCGAGATGTCTACGTCCTGCAAGTTCCTTTCCAGAAAGTGAAAACTAAAGACGGCAGAACCATTGACCTTCCTAACCAATGGAAAGACGCACTCGATAGCAAAGGGATTGAATATGAAGCTACTGCTCATCCCGAATTGCCGTTAGTTGAATTCGCCTTCAAAAACTTACCCCAGAGCATGGTGGCGAAACTAGATGGCAAATATGGAGATAATTCCAACGACCATATCGACACCGACTCTTTGAAGGTAACAAACTACTCCGGTAATGAAACCAGACTCCTCATCGTCCCTCCCGTCGATTGTCGGTGGATTGAGTCTCAAGATAAAGCAGGTAGAGGCGCACTTGTCTACAAATTATTCATGGATGAAATCTCCGATGCTTTGTCAAATTATCGGGTAAATCAAATAGAAGTAGTCAATGTCAAACATCCCGATAACGATTACTCAGAGGAAGATTTCTCCAAGTCAAAATGGAAGGATCGGAAAGTAACTCTGCAAGTGGGAACGATAAACTTACCTCCCACTCACGAGAAATATTACCGATTTCAAGGCACTCCCATTATCCAGTTAGACGCGAAAAACTTGGGTACATTTTCCCCTGAAAGTCCTAAATTTCCCCCTGGAACCACTTTTGAGGCGACGCTTTCCCCCGACAAAAGCGGCAGGTCAGTTATGCTGAAAGTCGATCGCGAATCGATTCGGTTGCCTGAAATTCAATTGCCATCGATCGATTCACCTGAAGTATCTCAGACTTCTGATTTGGCGAAGCCTGCGGGAAACGCGATTCGCTCAGCGATCCGCCCAAACGGAATCGCTCAAAACAGTAGCACGTACCAACCGCCAAAATTCCAACAAGAACCTGCTTCAAAACCAGAAACGGCAGTTAATAACGGAAAGGGCGACACCACTAACGCTAAAGCTGAAAACTGGCGGCTTTCTCTGCAAGACACGCTCTTTAGCGTCGTGTCGGAAACATACAAGCAACGGCGATCGCAGTTGCACCTTCCTTCCGATAGTACCCAACACTTCAAGTTTGGCGACAACCAATGGACGGCTTACGTGCAGCCGAACGGGGATTGCTTTGTCAGAAACGAGTCCAAGCGCACCGTGTTTAAAGCCAACGTTCACACCGGGGAGGTTCAAATTCCCCTGACAGAGCAAGCAGCGGCTCGTTTTCAAGAGATGATTGTAGAACGGGAAAAAGATTTGGCCCAGTCCCGAACTACTCTCATGCCTGCGACTGAATCGAAACCGAGGGAGTTGGAAATGGTTTAGTCGAGTGGGGGTGGCTGGGTTTTATATCGTTTCCGGTTGGATGGGAATGATAAAGTCAAGGTCAATAATTCCACATTCCCCCACCGACCACGGACCACGGATCATCATTCCGGTGTAACCGGAATTGATATTAGGGGGCGATCGCCTAGGAGTCAATGGAAAATTTTCCATTGACTTCTGTTGTACGCACAGCTAAAAGTATGTTATGGATTATACTTAAACCACTTTTTACCCTCGTCCTAGACGAACGCTTCGCTTCGCAAATCTCTGTAGTATACTTGTGCTATCCTAACAATTAGCTTGAAAACAAAGTTTCTTAATGTCAGCTAAAGATTTCTTTCACAATACAGTTAAAACATCTCTCGAAAAAGATGGGTGGACAATTACAGACGATCCTCTATTTATTCAAGCTGAGGATATTGATTTTTACATAGACTTAGCAGCAGAGAGAATCCTAGCTGCTGAAAAAACTGGTCAAAAGATAGCAGTAGAGGTAAAATCTTTTCTAGGAGCGTCAGACGTGACTGAGTTTCACATAGCACTTGGTCAATGCCTCAACTACCGTTCAGCCTTGAGATTGACAGAGCCAGAGAGAACTTTGTATTTAGCAATTACAGTTGATATTTACGATGAATTTTTTAGTCGTAAATTTATTCAAAGAGTAATTGCAGAACATCAACTCAAATTGCTTATTTTTAACCCCGAACGAGAGGATATTGTTCTATGGAAGGAATGAATTACCGTGAAGTAGTGCAAACAATTCTTAAAAGTCATGCCAAAAATCGGTCAAATAGCCAGACTGAAGTCCAACTGATATTTGATACGGAACGCGATCGCTATCAAGTTCTTAATATTGGTTGGCAAGATTTAACACGAGTATTTGGCTGTATCATTTACGTGGAAATAAAAGATGGCAAAATTTGGATCGAACGGGATGGTACAGAAATCGGAGTCGCTAACGAATTAGTAGAAGCTGGAGTTCCTAAGCTAGATATAGTTTTAGCGTTTAAAGCTCCCTATAAACGAAAATTTACTGAGTTTGCTGTCAGTTGAAAATGGGAGCGATCGCATTTAGTCATTTTGATAAATATCCCTCTTTACTCTCCTATTAAACATTTGCCACTGATTCGTCACAGTTTATGTTTGTTCGCTCAGCAATTTTTCTTTCAACTCCTGACATTCTTGGGCTAATGGGATGCCTAATTCTGTAGCAATGGATAAGGCATAATCGCAAGTCTCAATAGCTAGAGGGATGTAGCCTAAATCCGCTGACTCATTTTAGCGATCGCTATCTTAATCCGCTCTGTTGCCTCGCTGGTCCAGGTACTAACCCCACTGATATTATGACAAAGGTCAGGTTCTTCTAAGAAGTAATGCCTGCCAGCAATAAGCGCGAGTTGCATTCTCCACACAGAGGGTGCAACTTTTTGTGAGAAGAAACAACACTACAATTGTTACTGAGGGCTACAAAAATCTTTATATTTTAACCCTTCTGTTTCCTAATATTCCCTAATATTCCCTAATATCTCCTACTTCTCCCTAATATTTCCTAAATTTTCCTCCAAATTTCACAAATCTTAATTAAGTTAAATTAAATTTCGCTGCTTTTAAATAGATTTTTTGTACTCCAACACCTCTTAAATCCTCCTAGTTAGTGCGCCAGTCGCATAGCAAGCCATGTCAAATAGACGTTATAGGGGGGTAAAAATGAGTAAATCGCCCAAATCGCCCAATTGTCAGAATTTGTGCAAAAGGCAACGACATATATTCGCTTCAGCACAAGTAGCTGACGAATACCTTTCCTCTGGCTACCGCCAGTAAGCAGGACGATCGCTTACTCTTAAAATTGACCAAATGCCACAAAAACACTACACGCCCACTGAAATATCGCATCCAACCAATACTACTGCCCCTGAAGCGAATGCGATCGCCCTGCCTGACCATTGGGCGCAACCGGATTTTAACTTTGGGGATGCAGTGACAGACAATGAAGAATCTTATATCGTCATAGGTTTGGCAATGGACACACACTTGGACATTTGGAAATACTTGTGTCGCACCCCGAACAATACAGAGCGATTCTTCTGGGAATATCAACTCAGACTTGCTTAAACTTCCAGCACGAAATATTAAGACTTTGTTGAGCGACGGCGATCGCAAACCAGAAACCGTCCTCAACAACAAAGTACGATTGGCTGCAAACCATACTCAACAATGATGCACTTTGCCAACTTTCAAACAACAACATAGTCAAAGGCTACAAGCAATCCAATCCGCAGTATTCACCCTCCCATCAGCCATCTGGATGATAGAAACTGCTCTGGTAACTTCTCACTAATGCGACTTGTGACCGAACAAAACATAAACCGAAAGAAACAGCCTCATCTCCAACAGAATTGCTGAAAATTGAATCAATAAAAGCAATGGATGAATTACGGCGCAAACCTTGCCATCAAGGTTCAGGAAATTGTAGCGAGCATCGGTTGCTCAGCATTAAGTTAACTTGATGCCAATAACCGCTCTGACCTAATCCCTTGCTGTTTAACTTGGCCTTAATAAACCATTAGTTAGCCCTAGAAAATTGATGTGCTTACAACTGCAAGTTTCCCCAAAAACAAACTTTCCAAACCTAACGGAAAGACTGAAGTAGTCCGAGTGCGCCTAACCACCTTTGAAAAGGCAGATTTAGTGAAGCGTGTCGCAGAAGCAGGTGAAAAAAACCTGTCTGACTACTTGCGCAAACGCGCTTTTAGCCCTAACCGCACAGTCCCCGCTATCAATGAAGGAACTTGTGTCCAACTGCGAAAAATGAGCGCGCACATTTGCCAAATGACCAAAGGTGTAGAGACAGCAGTAAAAGCAGGGCAGTTACCCAAACAAAGTCTAGAAGTTCTGCAAAAATTCAGCAGAATGCTAGGCGAATATCACCAAGAACTAAGAGGGAAAGTCAGGAGAGAACTTTTGAGCGAAACCTGCGAACAAATACCCCCGCTTGTGGATTACCAATAAAGCGATCGCTCAACTAGCTAATAGTCCTGTTTGACAATCTCAAGCGCTGCTGAAAGTTCAAGCTCAAACCTAATGATAACCTCAATTTTCCTCGTAGGAGGTGAGAAAGAATGGCGGCAAAACTCTCAACTAAGCCCAACTCCAAAAGACAATTTTCTGCCCCAAAGCGTACTTGGTCTGTCCTAACAGCCACAGATCCCAAACACGTCAAAAAACTGGAACACATTCAGGAAACCCTCGATGCTGCAATAGAAACAATCCAAGAAGAAGGTGGCATTGAGGACTGGGAAGATTTCAAAAACTTCGTTGAATCCTTCAACAAACGACCCGACAGAATCAATGATTCTGGCAATCAGAAAGCTAGTGTCAGCATGGATTTAGTTACTGAAGGAAAAGGAGGCGAGGTATCTGGCTTTGTTTTCTATTTAACTAAAGACCCCAGCCAGAGAACCAGCGGTGTCTATTTAGTTAAAAATTTGAAACAGGCTGGCGTTGAAACGAAAGACAATAACAATTACTATACTCCATCCCAAATTATGGACTTAATCGGGCTGGATGCCAGTGATGAATTAGAGGAGGACGGCATTTCCGAAGAATTTGATGAAGAACTAGATGATGAATTGGAAGATGACTTAAGCGATTTAGAACTAGAGGATGAATTGGAAGATGACTTAAGCGATTTAGAAGAAGATGCAGACTTTCCCAGCCACCATACGCAAACTCGCAAGTCATCGCAGTCCAAACGCCAGCTAGGAAAGTCAGTAGCTTCTAAGAATGCTACCAGCAGAACGCAAAAAAAGGAGGAAGAAGATAATATTGAAGAACTATTTTCTGATGATGAGAATGCTCCTATCCCCAATGGTGTATTGGGCAAGATAGCTAAAAATCGCAGGGTTCAAAATCAGAAGGGTAACGGACAAATCGAGCAAAAACTTACTGAACAGCCCGACGCAAAATATCCCTTCCTTGACACCCTTGAAACTGTTCTAAAAGAAACCGATCGTCAAGGTGCAAGTGTCGCTTCTATGGGACGCGAAATTAACGGATTAACCGTAAGTGGCTTAACCGTCCAAACTGTCTCTTTAATGGGTCTACTTGGAGCCAAGAGTATTGGGGATCTAATTGATTACATTGAACGAGCGAGGGAAAAGGAACAGGCAGAAAAACTCGAAAAAATTCTCGAACAAATTGACTCATTAAACGATCGCGCCGACCGAGTTGCGACTCGTGCTAAACACGCTGATGTCATTTCCGGCATAGAGGCGATAGATACACGCACTGAAAAACTGGCTGAACGGGCTAAGCAGGTATTAGAACCGCCTGCTGCAACTGAACCAGAGGAATTGGAAACGATCGAGCCTCAGAGAAGCGATCGCGACATTGAAGCCAAGGTCACCGAGGGAGTTAAAATCAACAATCCCGAAACCAAGGCAGCTCAAATTGGCGAAAAGATTGGCGATCTAGAGAGCAAGCTCAACCCAAACTCCCAGAAATCTAAGCCTCTACAGCTCGATAAAGATACCAGCATCAGCGAACAGCTAGACCAAATTCAAGACTATTTAGGCCACCTCTCAAAGAGGTTGGATCGCCTTGAAAGTATCGTTGACAAACTGGAACATAAAATGACCGTTCAGATGCCTGTTGAATCAGAATTTAATCCTAATTCACAAGGGCCAGAAACTCGTCAAAAAGTTCAGCCAACCGTTACTGCACCTAACAGTATCGACAAGGAGGAAAGCGAACCAGAGGATCTTCTTAGCAAAATGGTAGCTCAAACAAAAGTACAGCAGCAGCGAGAAACTATAGCAGATTGCTTGGTCAATTATGCTTTTGCTACGGGGCAGTCTCCCCAATCGGGTATTGCTTTTGATGGTGGCGGCAGCTTGAATGTAACTGCTGAAAACAACGAAGTTAAAGTTGTCGTAAAAGGCAGCGATAATACCGAAATTTTTTCGGGAACCAAGAATGGCGATCGCTGGAAATTTGAGCCGGATCGGGACAAACTAACTCCCGAAGAAAGAGAAGCCATTTTCAAATTGCCTCAGTCGGAAGAAGAATACAACAAGCTAGCAACTGCCCAGGCTTTAGTTGAAAAGTTTCAGGACACCTTCCCCAAACGCTTTAGCGGGGAAAAAGATCCAGTGTTTCCTTGGAAAGAATCGCGTCGCGAAGACGGCACGACCGGGGCAGTCAAATACGAATTTGAAATACTGGATCTGCCTGACGGGTCAAAACAATTGATAGGAACTGACCCCCGCCAAGGTGACGCACAAGTGTTCGATGCCGTTCTGGTCAAAGGAAAGCCGCCAGAGGTTCGGCAGTGCCACATTGCTGTTGAAGAAATGGAAGCTGTAGTCGGCTCCCCAGAGCCACAAAAAACTCAATTTAGAGATTCTCAAGCATCTAAAGACTACAACTATACCTCGCCAGGACGTAAAGAACAGTCGCGAGAAGACCGCAACGAATTGCAAGCTTAAACCACTTTGAGGAAAAATTCAATGCAAAACGATTACTTGAACAACAACTACCGCTCTCATAACGATCGCGCAAGGGTTACTAACCTAGGCATTACCCACAAGCGCCGCAGCCATTTTAGCACATTCATGCGTAAATTCAAGCTCAATAACGCCGATTTAGGCTTCATTGCAATTTGCCTAATTGCAGCCATTTATCTAACTCTTGTCCAGCCCTTATTTGTCAGCGTATTTAGCTGTGCATCTCTGGTGTTCTTCGGACTATGGCAAATTACCCGCAGCGTTCCCATCCTCGAAAAACTGCTGGGCAGCAAAATTCGCTTCTGGCATTTAGCTGTCGCTGTCATAACAGTAACAATGTTCCTGAATAACTTTCAGACCCCAGCACAAGCCATTTTTCTAAGCGGTCTCCAAGCGTTTATGACCAATCTAGCAAGCGAAGCTGGAGCAGCAGGAGGAGGAACAGCCATTGACGAATCAACCATTGTTTTAATTTTCAATGCCATTCGAGGCGTATTTCTCTTGCTAGTAGCCGCCGCAGCTTTATTCGCTTACAACCAAGCGCAACAAGGCAATGATTGGCGTCCAATTGTCACCCAAATTGCCCTCGCCTTCGGCATTGTGATTGCCATAGACGTAATAACGTTCTTGTTCGTCGGCGACGGCAGCGGTACTACAGCCGGCTTGGTTCCCAACCTTCCTCCGCTGGGAGTGATTACAAGTTTGACCTTTTGGAACTAAGAAAAAGGAGTCACCAATGGCTTTGCGAGATCCAGAAAAAGACTTTATCAGAGTCAATAAAATCCTGGGCAAACAAGCAAGTATCGGGTTTATTCCAGCCAATCAAATTCTACCTTGGTGCTTCTTGACTGCCATTGCATACATCTTAACGATGGGTCTATTTAGCCTGGGACTGGGTTGGTTCTTCACTGTCTCGCTTTGGCTGATTGTAAGCTGGTGGCTCCTAACAGGAAATCAACCCCACCTTTTTACTGACAAGTTCCGCAAGCCCCCCGGAGATGAGTGGTGCAGCGGCGACAGCTTCTATATTTCTCCCATCTCTTCCCTGCGCCCTCCTAGCATCCAAGGCAAGCCTTACGATTCGCAAATGCGGGTCAAATTGAAGCCCAAAATTGTACCCAATCAATATGGTGGAAGGAGCAAATTTATGCCTTTCCAAAATGAAATTAACCTCTGCTGTTTGGTGGAAATTGAAAAAGATGGCAGGCAAGTGTCTGGGATGCTCCTCAATAACGGGACTAACTACCAACTGGTATTTGGATTCCGCCTCCGAGGGCTTCACAACCTACTGTTTAGGAACGAAGTGTCGGCATTTGCAGCTTCTCTTGAAGAAGGAATGAAAGACATCCCACCCAGTGAAAAAATTACTTTCTGCGCCGGCTGTTACAGCAGTGATGCTGCGAGGCAAAAAGAGTTAGAGCAATTGGCTGACACCGCTGAACTCCAACCCGTATCTGTACTGCTCCGAAATGAACAGTACCGCCTCCGCCAACAAACTCATCAAGGTACCAGGCAGGTATGGGAGCAAATTGCTTTCTGTACTTGGACGGCCGATAACGAAGGCGAAACCATCTCCAGGGATTTCATTGGCAAAGCCATTGATGGGGTAAAAAAATTGTGCGATTCGATTGTGGAAACCATTGCGGGCAACACGCGAATTTACAGAGAGCAATTTTACACGAAACTGCTACTCAACTCTTTTGAACAAGGATTCCTCCGCTGGGAAATTCTCCTGAACACCAAAATGGGACTCGAAATTAGTCCCATGAATTCATCTGAACTTTGGGAGTGGCTGTGGCAGCGATTTAACAGCAGTAAACCACCGCAAATCCCTCAAGTTGTTAAACTTGAAGAAACGCCTTCTGGCTATCAGCTCAGTGAAATTAAGACGACTGAAAAACACATTTCTACAGTTTTGATTGAAGGAACGAAGGGCGTATCCTCCTGCCCCGAACACCGCAAGAGCAACAACCGCGTCTATCTGACGGGAAAGGGAAAAGAATGCGCTGTTCTGACAATGTATGACGCGCCCGCAGGCTGGATTAATACCCGCCAGCAATTGAAATGGATTTGGGAGGTGATGTCCTCAAGCTACGTCCGCGATACAGAAGCTATTGTAGAAATTAGCGCCGGAAATTCCCTTGTAATTAATGATAACTTGGCCCGACAAGCGAAAGGAGCAAAAGCCGCTAGCAGCAGAGCTATAACTAAAGGGCAAGGGCGCGATATTGGCGCTGAAATTAAACAGGAGGAATCTTTCGACGCCCAGCGCCGACTTTACCAAGGAGCCGTACCCCTCAATGCAGCCGTTGCCTTTTTAGTGTACAGAAACACTGCGGAAGAATTAAGCCAAGCCTGTAACGTACTCTCTAATAGTTTTGGAACTGCGAAAGTCATCCGCGAGCGGAACGTTGCCTGGGATATTTGGCTGCAATGCCTGCCCATTACTTGGAAATGGTTGCTGCATAGCGGTTCATTTTTGAGCGAACGCCGCCTCACCCTCGACACTGAAACTGCTGCTGGAATTCTGCCACTAACAGTTCCCCGCGATTTGGATAAAAAAGGAGTTGAATTTATTACCCATCGAGGCGGAAAGCCAATTTTTATTGACTTGTTCTACAGCCAAATTAGCCGCGCTTTAATTACTGGCGAATCTGGTTCAGGCAAGAGCGTTTTGGGGTGGCGTTTTACCGTTGAAGCTCTGGCGAATAATATCCCTGTTGTCGGGATGGACATCAGCAGCGGGGGTAACAGTACCTTCAAAACCGCGATCGAACTTTTGGGCGACCAAGGCGCATATTACGACATCAGTCAAGGATCTAGCAATTTAGTAGAACCGCCAGACCTCCGCAAGTTCGACAAAGCTGAAAGAGAGCGGCGGATGGAATCTTGGAAAGAATTTATCCGCAAAGCTCTGGTGGCGATCGCAATGGGCAAAATTCACCATCCCCACTTAGCCCAGCGGGTAGATTCAATTATCCTGCGAATGCTCGATATGTACCTTAGAGATCCAGAAATCATCGCTCGCTACAACAAGGCATTTGAAAGAGGGTGGCAATCTCCCGAATGGCAGCAAATGCCAACTCTCCAAGATTTGCTGAGGTTTTGCAGCAAAGAAAGGCTCAACCTCAAATCGTTTGAAGAACTGGATAGGTTAGCCATCAATCAAATCCTCAGCCAAGGAAATGCTTTGCTAACATCCCGCTTGGGAAAAGCGATCGGTCAGCCCAGCACGTTTTCGCCGGAACCTGCTGTTAAGTTCTTTGCCCTATCGGGACTGTCTAACGAACAAGATGCCTATTTAATGGCAATTAACGCCCATGCTGCTTGCATCCGCAACGCTCTTTCTCACCCCAAAAGCTTATTTATTGGAGATGAATTGAGCGTCCTACTCAAAAAAGATGGTTTTGCATCAGTTGTCGGCGAACTCTGCGCCACTGGCAGAAAAGATGGCATAGCTGTCTTGCTATTGAGCCAAGATTTTGATGCTATCTGCGAATGTTCCGCAGGAGCACAAATTCTGCAAAATATGGTCTACCGAATTACCGGAAGAATAACCAATTCTGGGGTGGCAGCCGCTCACAAATATTTGGGGTACGACCCGCAAATTATCAGTTCAAATGCAACGGAATCTTTTCTGCCAAGAGCTGCTGACCTCTACTCGTGCTGGCTGATTGAGAAAGGAGGAAGATTTTGGCGATCGCGATTCTACCCCGGAGAGATGATGTTGGCATCAGTTGCTAACAATCAAAATGAAAAAGAAGCCCGAGATCGCATCATGGCTCAATATCCTCCTACCCTCAAAGGGCAGCTTCAAGGGCTAAAGCATTTCACCCAAGAATACATTGCAGCAGTGAAAGAAGGAAAAGGCTTTGACCACATTGGTCAAAATTTAGAAATTACTACCATAGCTGCCAAGACTCAGCAAAAAATGGCATCCGACTTTCACAGCAACAATTCTCAATTTTTTGCAAAACTACCAAAATAACTCCCATGAAATACCGACTTCAATTGATGCAGCAACCTGCTACAAAACTCGCAGCAGTTTCCCTGTTAGCCAGCTTGGAATTAATCGTTCAAGTCAGGCCAAGTTTAGCTCAAGCAACTCCTCCTTTCGTGCCCGGTACACAAGAAACGGCTGTGAAAGCTCCAACCCCAAGCGTTTTCGTGCCAAGTACACAAGAAGCGGCCGTGAGATATCCAGCCCCAACTGCGGGAAGTTTCTTAGCTCCCATTGAAGATGTTTTCAAACAAGTCAACGATTTTATCGGCGACATCCAAGGTTTCGTGCAAAACGAGCTATTTGGCTCTTTAAACGAACTCCTTTCCTCTTCTCTCGGAGCTATCGAAATTCCTGATTTGAGCCAAGTCAGCAGCCAAATTATTAAAGCTCCAACATCCCAGACAGAAGGAACGAAACTGTCAGATTTACTCGAAACTAAGTCGAGCAAATTAGACGGCAAAGGTTCATATGCCATCATGTCTGACTTAGACGCTCAAGCTCAGCGCAGCGCCGCTATCGGCATAGCTGACGGAGCAACCCTCAGCAAAGAAGCTCAAAACAACAGCTTCCAAGTGTTAGAAGCAACTCGACAAGATACCGAACAAAACCTCCAATTGGGCGAAGAATCGCAGAGCCTCGACGTTACTCAACAAATTCTCCAAAACCTCTCGCAGCAGACCGCATTGGGCGCACAAGTCCAGATGCGAAATTTACAGGAAGCTCAGCAAGCTCGCACAGATCGAGCCATTAATAACGTGCTGCTGTCGCAAGCTGCTAAGGAAATATCCGCACTCAACACGGGAGAGCGCCGAGGCAGCACTGCGTCTGGAAACCAAGCCAGCTACCAGGCGGGAATGCTGATGCTCCCCGGCGGCGGCTACTTGGGAAAACCGAGTGGCAGCAACACAACCCCGATTTCAACTAACAGGTTCGCCGCTCCCGATTAATGCTCCGAGCAGTTAAATTGAAGCCGCGATCGTCTCTTGGCTTAGCAAAGATTTTGACAACACAAATTGAGCGTAGCTGTTGACTGTATCGCTCTAAAAAAAAATTGTCAAGCATCGCTCTTAAAAAGTTTGTCAAGCGCTTCTAACACGGCTGGCTTGAATGCAAAGTTGGGGAGCAAGCAGACATCACCGACGACTATTGCCTAGTTTGCGTGCAGACTGACCGTGTTGTTGAATACAAAGTTGAAGTTTTTCCAGAGAAACAAATGAGAGAATTTCTAGCACAAATTACACCACCGACGAGTGGCGCAGAAGGGTCAGCTTTGGACATTGTTAGCGAGTCAATTAACCTGGCTAAGACTACCTCCGAATCTTGGGACAAAGTTTGGATTAGCACGATTGACCCGATCGCTTCGGGGCTGTGGGTCGGTCTAGTACACTTGGGCGTGAATAGAGCTACCATTTATATGTAGATGTAGAAGGTAGAACAGATCGATGCCCAGACTAGCCCCAAAGCCATTGCAATTGGCAGAGCCAGAACGAGAGCAACTGTGGCAGATTGTCAACCGTCATCGGACTCCCCAGCAAATTGCCTTAAGAGCCAGGATTATTCTGTTAGCAGACGAAGGATACAATCATCGAGAAATCGCTCGTGCCCTCAACATCAGTCGAGAGATGGCTTCGTTGTGGCGGCATCGTTGGTTAGAGTTGAGTGTCAAAAATCTGGAAGTGGTGCAGCGATTAGCCGATGCCGAGAGACTCGGAGGTCCAATGACCTTCAGCTTAGAACAGATTCTTCAATTATTTGCGCTCGCTTGTGAGAAACCGGAAATATCTGGGCGACCGCTGAGTCATTGGAGTGCACGAGAGCTAGCAGATGAAGCGGTCAAACAAGGCATAGTCACCAGCATCTCCCCTCGTCATGTTGGGAGATTGATGGCAGAAGCCGATTTAAAACCGCACCAGTCACAATACTGGTTGAATCCCCCCCCGACCCACAGTTTGATGAAAAAATCAAAGACATCTGTGAGGTCTACCTGAGTGCAATAGAGCGTGCCGAGCGGGGAGAGCGGACGATTTCGATGGATGAGATGACAGGAATTCAAGCCATCGAGCGCAAGTCTGCCGACCGTGGGATGCGTCCCGGCAAACGGGAGCGGCGAGAATTTGAGTATATTCGCCACGGCACCCAAACATTAATCGCGAGTTTTGATGTTGCTCAAGGTCAGGTGGTCGCTGCGACCATTGGCGATACCCGAACTGAGTTGGACTATCTGAGCCACGTCGAACACCTGATGGCTAGTGACCCTGATGCTGTCAAATGGCATCTGGTGATGGATTGTTTGAACACTCATCAATCGGAATCCTTGGTTCGGTTTGTGGCAAAATTTGAAGGGCTGGAGGTTCCTCTCGGGGTGAAAGGGGTATCGGGTATTCTTAAATCGATGCCAACTCGATCCGATTTCTTGCGTGACCCCACTCATAAAATCGTGTTTCACTTCACCCCCAAGCATTGTTCTTGGCTCAATCAGATTGAGATTTGGTTCAGTATTTTGGTTCGTAAGTTACTCAGGCGAGCCAATTTCCTTAGTAAAGCTCAACTCAAAACCCGTCTCCTTGAATTCATCGATTACTTCAATTGCACAATGGCTAAACCCTTCAAATGGACTTATTCGGGCAAAGCATTGAAGAAATAATCAATGGTAGGTTAACTCCCGCCTACGTCTACTAGTATCGCTCGGCATCACCCTAGCAGCCGTCAGTATCCTCTTCTTAACTCTAAGCAGCGGGAAAGACATTATCGAAAAGCAGTCATGGTCAGAACTGGCAGCACTGTTCGTCTGGCCGCTCGTCATCATGCTGTTCCTCGGCGCTAACGGCAAATTGCTAGCAAATACCGTCATTTTTACCAGGAGCTTTGCTTACAAGCAAGTCCAAGGTGTCCTCGAAGCGCAACTAGGAGAAATGACATTTAGGGACGCGATCGCCAACGTCACTATCAGCAACATCGGCCGGCAACAACTAGAAAATCTCTACGGCGAATGCCGAAATAAAGTAGGAGAAGAACTGGTTACTTGCTGGAATTCCAAGCAAGAAGCTGCTCAGAAAATTGTTAGCGAAGCTGAAAGGCAAGCCGCCGGCTCAGCCCCTCTGCAAGCGCTGCGGGCTTTTGCTGAAATCCTCTGGAATAATAGCTTGCCCGGCGCTGCTCAAGATGCCGCGACTTTTATAACTGACCCCGGTTCAGTGTTTAGAGAAAAAGCAGTGCCAATCATCCGATTCATTCTATATAGCATCCAGTGGGCGTTTGTCAACATCCTTGAAGCAGCGCTCTTACTAACAGCACTCTTTTCGCCGATCGCGATGGGGCTATCGCTGCTTCCCTTGCAGGGCCGACCGATTTGGGCTTGGGCAACTGGATTTCTGAGTTTATTTGGCGTCCAACTTGGATATAACATCGTCGTCGGATTGGCAGCCACCGTGCTAGTCAATTCTGGAGCCGAATTAGCTAGCGATGTTGCCTTTCTCTTTTTAATCAGTATTTTCGCACCCGGATTAGCTCTATTAATCGCCGGCGGAGGAGGAATTGCCCTGTACAGCGGCATCGCTAGCAATGCCAAACAACTCATCGATGTTTTGAGCAACGCTATAGGAGCAGCCGCTAATTTGGCAATGAACAAAGGATTTAAGTGATGTCAATGTAACTCGGAATTGATAATTCGTAATTCGTAATTACCCACGCATAAATGCGAAGTAGTGAAAGTAAATCGTTTCTTGATAATTAGTATTTCGGAATTAGCGCTCGGTTTCTTTAATCCTGAATTATGAATTACTAATTAGTAAGTGCGAAATACTAATTATTTGAGCCCTCGGTTTCTTTAATTACGAATTCCGAATAACTAATTGCGAATTACTAATTATTCGGTCACTAACCTCAGGTGCTTTTTGCGCCAGGACAGGAAAGTAGCTTTAGCTACTCGTGCCGTGTTTTCTCCCTAACTTACAACTACGGGTTTTTCACACTTACCGAAAGGTTTTATGAAGGTACAAAGATTTTCACAAACTGCATTGTTGCCAGAAGCTAAAAATCTACTGGCATTGTGCTTCCTCATCTTAACTGGAGTGAATATCCTCTCCCTAATTCTGCACCTGTTCGTCGCGTACCGAATCAACTCGGTAGCTGCTATGAAGACAACGCAAGTCCAGCTAATCAACGGTCAAACTTACTATGTAGCGGAACGAGATCGGTTTTTTCGGTATCCCTCAGTTATCCAAAATTTTGTCAAAACTTGGGCAGAGTTAACCTTCAATTGGGACAATAAAATACCAGGAACTAACGATACAGATTCAGGAATTAAAGTCAATTCCAAACGAGTTCCTACCAGCAGTTATTTTGCTTCGTTACTCCTAGAACCCAATTTTGGCAAAGCTTCTCTCCCTGACATAGCTGAACTCGTCCCCAATAAAGTTTTTACGGGTCAATTGCGAGCAACAGTCATCATTTCTTTTTTATCCGAACCCAGAGAAGTCCGTCCGGGCGAATGGGAAATTGACATGATTGCTACCCGGTTGCTCGTCGATCGCACGTCAGGAATCGATGAAAGAATTCCTTTCAATCGCACTTTCCGAATCAAAGCTGTAGAAATCCAAACCCCGCCGCTAGGTAGCCAAGCCTCAGCTTTTGAACAAAAAGTTTATGAGCTTCGCTCGGCGGGCTTAGAAATCAACAAAATTACCGAATTTAAACCCAATTAATAGCAGGTAAAAACATGAACGAAAAAGAACTTCAAAATTGGCGCGAATTTGATGGCGAACCCGATGAAATTGAAGAAAGTTCCTACAGTACGCCGCCTAGCAGCACAACTAGCCACCCTTTTAATGGCAACAACTCCTCTAATGGAGCCAATAACTTTTCCAACAGTTTTAATGGCAACAACTCCTCTAATGGAGCCAATAACTTTTCCAACAGTTCTAACGGTTTTCAGGCAGCTAACGCTCCTAATGGCCCTAGCAGCAATGGCAAAAAGTTGAGCCGTGAGGAGGAAAGAGAATTGGCAGGGCATGACGGAGACGCCGATGAATTATTGGCCTCCGAGCACAGAATTAAACAGGACAGCGAAGGAGCAGAAACCCGCTCTGTTTCTGAGAAGCCCGAAGTTCGGACGTTTTCAGTATTAATGGGTACTGGCGCAGTTCTCGGCATTTTGGGATTCTTTTGGTTTGTGTTCTTTGCTCCTAAACCTGTCCGCCAACAGGCAAAGACGCCGAACCCTAAACCGACTCAAGTTTCTAAAGACGAGTCAGGAGAACTAAAAAGCCGACTGGCATTTCAAGATCAGCAGCGGGCACTAGAAGTTCAGCCACCTGAACCTAAAAATCGATCGACCCCTGCTTCCAAACCGACGCCTGCACCAAAACCTGCACCAGCCACTAGAAGGTCTCAAACCCCGAGGCCGGTTCAAAACTTTAATCCGCCACCGCCAAGGACGGTACAGACCATTCCTCCTCCACAGTCGCCATTACCGCGCCCTGCACAGCCACCTGCACCGCCCCCGCCTCGCCCTCGTCCGACGCCATTACCGCGCCCTGTGCCGCCACCCGCACTGCTGGCACTTCGACCTGCGCCACCACCCCGGTCGCCTTCACCAGAAAAAGTAGACCCTTACGAGCGCTGGGCGCAATTAGCTTCTCTGGGGCAAAGCAGAGGTCAAGCAGTTAAAGAGCTAAATGCTGAAGGTATTTCTGCCAGTTCCGCAACTTTTCCTAGCGCAATCGCGCCGGGGATGACAGCGGCAAGCTACCCTGCCGTGCCGCCAGCAATGCCAGTACCGGCACCGCCCCCCAGTGCAGTAGCAATTGCGCCAGTAGCAGCACCGGTACCATTGTCCCAACAGCAGCCGGTGCCGCCGATTTCTCAAAACCCGCAGCCAGTGCTAGTCAGTTCGCCAAAAAGCCCACAATCGGCTGCACCAATGCAAGAGATACCCGCGATCGCAATTGGAGCTCCTGGCTCGGCTGTAAACGCCAAGGTCATGAGCCCTGGAGAAGCTGGAATCCTCAACCGCACGACCGCCGACGAAAACAGTGAAGGCAGCACAGCAATGAGAGAGATAGCCATCGGGTCATCTGCTCTTGCCAAGGTAATCGTGCCGATGATTTGGGACGAAGCAGGTCAAAGCCCAACAGCCGGAAGGTTTGCCGTCCAATTGACCGAGGACATAATGGCAACTGATGGGGCGATCGCCTTGCCGTCTGGCACCGTCTTAATTACTCAAGTAGAAAATGTCACGCGCGGAAATCGGCTGGTTTCTCAAAGCGTGGTGGCGCTTGTTTACCCCGATTCTGCTGGTCGCATCCAACAAGTACCCATTCCTCCCGGATACTTAATCGTTCGCGGAATCGATAACCAACCTCTCATTGCCGACAGTTTATTTGACAGAGGTTCTGAAATAGCCAAGGCTGATATTTTAGTGGGAATTCTCGGCAGCTTGGGGCGCGTAGGAGAAATAATTAATCGGCCCGCCCAAGAGACTTTCAGCCAGCAGAGCGGCTTTTTTGGAAGTACGGCTGTTAAAACAACAACCTCGTCTGAACCTAACATTTTAGCAGCCGCTTTAGAGGGATTCTTTACACCTACTGCCCAACGGCTGCGAGAAAGATCGGATCGCAACGCGCAAGAACTTTTGAAGCGAGGCAACGTGGCGATCGTACCAGAAGGAACTCAAGTTTCGGTATTTGTCAATGCCTTTGTCACAGTGCAGAGATAACGGAGTTGACATCTTCCCCGCCCTAAAAGAACGGAGATTCCAAGAATCACTTCTTGGACTTCCTCTTTCCATGACTCGGCTTACTCAGACCGGGCTTTATACAAAAATCTTGGAGGTAATATAACCGTGAAAAAACTCACTCTGAAAATTCGTCTGGCTTTACTTTCTCCTGCCTTACTAATTGCCACTGCATTCAGCAATGTCAATATTGGGCAAGCTCAAACATCGGCCCTAAAAATTGTAGGAAGAGATGCAGCAACAAATGCAACTACCAACCTTCAAGTATGGTCTGGCCGTTCCAGCGTTATTGACTTTAGCCAGACTGGTGAAGTCATTACGTACATCCGGTTGGCAGATCCGTCCAGGGCTGTCTTTAACACTGATGCTGAATTAAAAACTAACCAAGCTAGAACCATATTTGTCCAACCGATTCAACCCTTACAATTTCCGGGCGCTACAACAGCAAACATTACTAACCTGTTCATTAAAACTCGATCTCCTGAAGGAATTGAACGCCTTTATACTTTCAATGTCGTTCACCGGGACGGGCAACCTACTAATAATGGCATTGCCATCTCTACGGTAGTGCCCGGGCGGGAGCCAAGCGTAACTTTAGCAGACAATCGAACGGCGGCGCTCAGGGACATCGAAGGGGGATTAGACATTGCCATCCGAAGAGGTTACACGCCTCCCAATGATCCCGTTGTTTTCAAAGTTCGAGAGTTCATCGCTCTAGCTCGAAATGGCACAGCTATTGCTAAAGCTGCTGAGAAAACTAATCTATCAATGTCTGTTGTTATTTCACTAGGGCAGTTAGGGTTGAGCCGCGAACCTTTGTATGAAATTCCAAAAACGCCATCTCATAAGCTCTCCTTTTAACTCGAACTCCAGGAAATTAAATCCGTTTGCTCAACCAAAAATTTCAACTTCGTATCAAGTAATAGTCCGGACAGTTTTTAGCTCAAAGCCTGAAATCCTTGATTTTTTGTTGGTAGTTTTGCTTTGATCTCGGGCTAAAACCCGCATTCTATGGTTGACACTCTAAAACTGTCCGAAGTGTCGATCGAGAACGTTAGCTGTCATCGGTAACGTCTTCATGTGTAGAAACTGCTAATGGCAGCCCTACAGACAACAAAGTGCTTTGCGGTAACTTATTTTCTATCTGCCTTAACATTGCCTCAAGCTCTACTCTTGGACTGGTTTGTAGACCGAGACACTGTACAATTCTATTGGCATCCGTACTCGAACGCTTATTAAGTTGGATGCCATAGCTCCCTGTTTCTGCTAACAGTTCGTAAGAGTGAAACTGCATGGGTTCTCCAAGACGTGCCTCTTGAATATGTTGAAAATAAAATTCACGTTGCATATAATCAATCAGGCAATCTTGAACTACAAGGACAAGATGCTTGCTGAGATGCTCAAATGTATGAATTTTGGGCCTGGCTGAAATGATGTTCCCGTTCCATATTCAATTAATTATTCCTATCGAGCATTACTCACCGCACGCGATTGCTAAACCCTACCTCAATTCAGCAACACAAAACTTGGTTATTTAACTCTAAGTTTGACCTCAGTTCCTA
Organism: Oscillatoria nigro-viridis PCC 7112; assembly: GCF_000317475.1. NCBI lineage: Bacteria > Bacillati > Cyanobacteriota > Cyanophyceae > Oscillatoriales > Oscillatoriaceae > Phormidium > Phormidium nigroviride. The sequence goes on along the minus strand of NC_019763.1, from coordinate 190,479 downwards.
CTTGACCATCTCAAATTTATCGGTCATTTTTTAGGAACTATCTCATTGAAGCTATAGCTATAGATAGGGGTTCAGCCACTTGTAAGTCTTCAATCAGATTATCAACCCACCCCTGATAAGAGATGTATGGCACCTTAAAAACAGGTCTTAACTCTTCCCAATCCTCCACTTGAAAAAGATAGGGCGCTAACTGTTCTAAGTAGGAACGACCGAACTGAAATTCCATGTCGAGATTCCGAATCTTCAACAGTAATTTTTCTGTAATAGAAGTTTTTTCAAAGATATCTAATTCTGAAATACCCTTAACTGCCATGCTGTCTATTAACAAGACATAAAGCCTTTTGCGGGATGTTATATCCGGTAATAAATCAGCTTTAATACGTTGTAAAAATAAGTCGCGCTTCTGAATTTGTTCGGCAGTTACCGTGGCATTGAAATATTGAATAAATGGATCTTTTTCTCTTGTTAAGACGCTTTCCGATACTTCTGCTGTCGTGCTTTTTTTTTACGAGCGATCGCCTCATAGGGATCTTCATCCCCTTCCGCATATTGCATCAACTCTGTCATAGACCAACCGATCGCATAGGCAAACTGGACTAACTTTTGCAATCTGGGATCGGCTTTACCCTCGCTCCAGTTCACCAGCGTGTTGAATGAAACTCCTGTAATCCTTCCTAGTTCCCTAGAACTACCAACGCGCTCATCCTCCACCAACGCCTCTATTAACTGACCGAGACGTTTCTGGATTCCACTATCGAGCGCTAAATTTTCCTCTACTTTCGTTGACATTCCTGTTTTCTAATAGCTAAGGAGTTGCCGCAGGCATAATTGTATCGCCTGTATTATACCAGAATAACTCGTTTTACAGTCAATAGTATGATTCGCCTAACTTAATCTAAGCTCCAATCGCTAGCCTTAGACGGGATAATGATAGCCACTAATACTTTGACCCAAAACGTAACAATTCTTTACTTGATCAAAGTTATACTCGGCTATATGCTAGTTAAATGATAAATACTTTTATCAGACCCTCTAAAAATTTTGCCTCACCCTAATCCTAGTCGGAATCGCAAGTGAGGCTATTCTACCAGTGGAAGAGATACAGTTGTACAGAAAAACAACCTTAGAATCCCCATTCTGATTTTTTTCTGAACTGGACTCTTCCCAGACATTAAACACCGACGGCTGTTTGACAGCGATAGCCACCGGACCTACTGAAGTTGTCATCTGACTAAGAGTTAACTGCCAGACCGGGCAGACTCTTGACTGTACTTCCATCGGCCGGACTTAACCGACTCTTGATGGCGGTACATCACATCTATCGGCCGAATTGTTGGAGCCGACTCTTGATGATGGTACATCTCTGGCCGACTTGTTAGAGCCAGCTTTTGATGATGGTACATCTCTGGCCGACTTGTTAAAGCTGCCTTGATGGTTTTTCCATATTAAACCATTAGAAGCACTGAATCAATAGGTATGTCTTAGAATTTCTAGTATTTAAGACATTTGCTGCTCCAACATTCGGCTTCCTCTACCCTTTGGAATAGGAGCCAAAATGCACTACAACGACCTAAGCACCCGCCTGTACCAGGGCTTGTCGCGGATTCCTCAAGACTGGCAACTCTGCCTGCTCGACGGCAAGAAAGTCCCTCAAGGCACGGGCTGGCAGCAAAAGCCACTGACTCCCGCCCAAATGAAAGAAGCCGTAACCAACGGCTGGACGGTAGACAAAGCCGATGGCACTCAATACCGCTGCTACCCCAAAGGCTACGGACTGATCACCGATACGCCAATTGCCGCCAACGGCGCTGCTTACGTAGTCATTAGGGCAATCAAAGACTGGCAAAAGCAAAAGAACTCAGAAACCGCGAAGACGGAGGAGAGTTGATAGCGATCGCTGACATTTACCCCCAGCCCTGCCACCGCCGCTACTGGGTGAGTGATCGCAACGGCCCCACAGAAGAGCGATTTACTTCGTAATGCGAGAAAACTTTGTAATTAGCAAACCCATCAACCTGACAAGCACGATGGACCGACCATAACAGGTGGAGACAGATCACCCCCATGTCTGGCAAGAAAATCTGCGATAATCAAAACCTTGAGGTTAATATAGACTCTAATAACCTTAGCAACAGCTCCTACGCGGAGCCAAAGCAATCGCAACGGTCACATAAGTCATCTACAGAACCCCGCCTCTGCCAAAGAAAATTCTACGAAGAATGCCCCAGTAGTGCAATCACAGATACAATCTATACGGCTGGAGTCACTGGTATGGATTTCTGGGAAATAAGCGAAACCAGTTTGAATGGTCGCAAAGATTTTTCCAAAGGTCGAGTTGAATTGCAAATCCGCGATCGTTTCGACCTAACAGACTTTGCTGAAATTGCCTATCAAGCCAAGGAAATTATCGCCCAGAACTTCGGAGAAGAAACCCTCAAACTGCACTATGCACTGGCAATGATTGCCTTTCGCAAGCCCGAAGTCGGGAGAGAGCAAATTACAGTATCAGCATCTAAACTCCTAGCTGACTTTGGTGAGAATAACAAAAAGAAACACTACATCCCAAAAGCCGAACGAGACGCCAATAGCCAGCCAGCCCGATACCTTTCTAAAGAAGAAAAACTAAGAGCCTTAGCCTATCATGGATATCTGCTAAAACGATTAGAAGTTTCCGTTAAAGCTTGGCGGATACGCAATAAAATATTTACTATTGAACACTCCAATCTCTGGGAGATTTTTCAAATTACCGAGGTGTTTCATCAAGAAAAAAACACCTTGATCGATATTGAAATCACTTATCGCCCTGGCAAATGGTTTGACAAATTTGCAGGTCACGAATACTTGCGGGAATTTGGCTACCTTACCAGCGAGGCGCTAAAACTAGATTATTACCAGGAAAAAATGGCTCTCAGACTGGCTTATTTTGCCCTATTTGCCCTGCAACAGCACAAAAGCGGTCGGTATCAAATAGAAACACTACTGACGCGAATCGGGTATAAGAACGACATAGAGACAGCCAAGAGAAACGGAGTTACTGCCTCGAATTTAAAGCGCAGCTTCGATCGAGGGCTAAAAACACTGGGAAATTTTGAATACCCCTACCTCTTTGACTACGAGTCCGATGTCCCTGACTGGGCGTATCCAAACAGCCAAGTTAAAAAGCCCAATCACTGGTTTGAAACCTGGCTACAACTTAACGGGACTTTACGCCAGCCAGAAGCGCTACCCAAACACCCACAACAACCCGAATCAAAACCAGAGCAACCGCAACCGCCCAAAAGACCCGCCCACAAGCAGAAGTCAGCTCAGCCAGCAGCCAACCTAACCGAACCCATAGCTTTTGGTCAGTGGGTAAGAGAAGCTCGGAAAACTATGGGAGAAAGCCTGAGAACAATGGCAAAAGAGCTGGGGATATCAGCATCCCAGCTATCTCAGATTGAGAACGGCTGCTATCCACATACCATCAAGCCCAGCCTGAAAACCAAGATAATTCGTCACCTTGGCTTAAATGAGTAACTAGCCAACCAAAAGGCATCTTGCATCCAGCGGAAAGACTCCCAATTCAGGGGGTCTTTTTAGCTTTTTGAGCAGCAGAGTGTTTAAACCGCTAAACACCTAAAAAATTGGCAAATTTGCTTGAATCTCTTATCTGACAATGGTTTCAGCGCCTAAACACTTTGGGGGTATTCGGAAAAGTTTAGGGGGTATTCGGAAAAGTTTAGGGGGTATTCGGAAAAGTTGTAAATTTGAAACCTTTGTCCTGTATAGCTTTCAGCGCCTAAAAATCTCCTGAGTAGTTTGAGTAGTTTAATGGAGTGTCACTAACCACAGCAGCCGAGTCAGACAGGCTAAGGATTGATTTCAAATTCTGCCCAATATAAAACGTGACGAGAGAAATTTTTCTGAGGTGCTGGAAGCATTGCCGTCAAACCAAACGCACGGGAATTGCCCGCAGCCTTGCTGACATCAGAGAAACACCCCTACCCCTACGAAAAGCCCCCTCAACCCCGCCTAACCGCTTCCGGCTGCCCCGACCTTCCACCAACACCGGGGGTGCGCTATGAACGCGCCCATCTCCCCCCTGTCCGAATGGCTGGCTTCGGCCATAGACCCCGACCTCATCGCCCTCAACGTCCAAATCCTCTCAGGCGACACCCCCTACCCGTACCTCCTGTACGAAATCAAGGCCGCCTCCGGCAGAGTCCACCCCGACGCACAATGGCGGTGGGCCAGAAAGCACTACAGCCACATCGAACACGGCGGCTGGTGGTGCAATGGTCTTGACCCCCTCAACAACTGGCAGCCCATGTATTGGGGCTGCTTCAAACCCCACCAGCCCCGAAATACCTTTGACCTTAAAGGCAAAATCAAACCCGTCAAATACGAACACCCCCCCAAAACCCCCACCAGAGCCTTCTTCCTGCAAGTCCCAGACCACATCTGGGCAAAAGTCGCAGCACGCTACGATGTCCCCATCGACAACTCAGACAGACAACTTGGCTTCTGGCAATGGGTATGGGACAACAACATCCCGGTCATCATCGTCGAAGGCGTAAAAAAAGCCGGATGCCTACTCACACTGGGCTACGCCGCCATCGCCCTCCCCGGTGTCACCGGCGGTGTCAGAACCAAAACCCCTCAAGGGGAGAAATGCGACCCCTACCTCATCCCCGAACTGCAACACTTTGCCACAGAGGAACGTGAAATCTACATCTGCTTCGACCGCGACAGCAAACGCCAAACCATCCAAAACGTCAACCGGGAAATTGGCAAACTCGGTCGCCTTTTCAGTGCCGCCAAATGCCCCGTCAAAGTCATCAACCTGCCAGGGCCAGAAAAAGGCGTTGACGATTTCGTGGTATCGAAGGGCTCCGATGCCTTCAGCGCCCTCAAAAATGAAGCGCAAGGCTTCCAATTCTGGCTTGATAGGGAATCATGGCTTTTAACCTATGCCGCGTCTTTAAAGCTAAATTCTCGCTATCTGGGAAAACTCCCCTATCCAGAGTCCGGGTTAGCCTGCATCAAAGCCCCCAAAGGCACCGGCAAAACCCAAGCCCTGACCAACTTAGTCTCACAAGCCCTACACACTGGCAACCGCCGCGTGCTGATAATTACCCATAGGATTCAACTAGGCAGGGCGATCTGTGCCAGCTTAGGAATCAACTACATCGACGAAACTAGGGACTCAGCCGAGGGTAAACTGTTCGGATACGGCTTGTGCATAGACAGCCTCCACCCCCTATCTCAAGCTAAATTTAATCCTGAAGACTGGTTCGGTGCGATCGTCATCATCGATGAGTGCGAACAAGTCATCTGGCACGCCTTAAACAGTTCAACTTGCCGCGAAAACCGAGTCACCATCTTGCAAACTCTGCAAGAACTCATCCACAACGTCTTGACAACTGGCGGCTTAGTTGTTGCCCAAGATGCAGATTTATCGGATTACAGCATAGACTACCTAATAGCCATAGCAGGCATTCCTATTTCCCCTTGGGTTGTTATCAATGAGTGGCAGCCCAAACGAAGGCGAAATGTGACGTTTTTTGCCACTTCTAACCCGGCTTCTCTGTATGTTCAAATGGAGCATATTCTTTCTCAAGAAGTCACTTGCTGCGACATTGAAAACCGTGCAGAATTTTGTCCTAAAGAGCAATACCACCCGCGTATTATGGTTGTAGAAGACTCTCAAAAAGTAACAGGAAAATGGTCTTGTCGCAACCTTGAAACCCAACTGCAACGACGCTTCCCCCATCATCGAATTCTTAGAATAGATAGCGAATCAGTAGCAGATCCCAATCATCCCGCTTATGGCTGCATTGAGCAACTCAATGCTCACATCAAAAACTACGATATTATCATCGCCAGCCCCACGATTGGCACTGGTGTGAGCATCGATATCCGAGGTTACTTTACAGCAGTTTTTGGCATCTTTAAAGGGGCGGTAGCCGTCAATGACGCTTTACAAGCTCTAGCCCGTGTAAGGGATGAAAATGTGCCTTGGTTTGTTTGGACTCAACAATTTGGTTTCGGCAAAATTGGCAATGGCAGCGCTAGTTATCGAGCAATAATTAAATCTCAGCAGAAAGTCATTAAAACTAATATCAAACTGTTGCACGGTGTGGATTTTGACATAGATATCGCTCACGACCCTGTTCACTTGCGGACTTGGGCTTTAATGGCAGCTAGAATCAACGTTGGAATGTGGAATTACAGAAAGGCTATTTTGGAGGGATTGAAGGCTGAAGGGCATCGGATAACATTGTGTCGAGAGACTCAATTACATCAGGAGATTAAAGTTATACAAATGCAAAAGTTGGCGGCTCACAATTGCCAAGACAGGGTTTTATTGGAACAGCTAACTGAGCAAGCGCAAAAATTAGAAGAGGAGTTGGAAAACTTAGAAACTGTGGCTAATTGTCTTAGTGATGAGGCTAAAATAATCAGAGAAGAGAATAAGGTAGCTGAGGCTTCTGGGGTTGCCAATGCTGAAAACATTACTCTCTCTGAATACCTGAAATTGAAGGACAAGCGGACTAAGACAAAGGCAGAACTAGACAAGCAGCGTAAATATCAACTGTGGGATACTTATGGAGTGCCTATTACGCCCGAACTAAAACTCAGAGATGATGATGGCTGGTTGCCAAAAATTAGCCTGCATTATTATCTAAGTTATGACCCTGAATTTGTCAGGTTGCGAGATAAAAATCACTTGGCTGGACATCAGGAAAGGGGTAAAGGTAAGGTTTGTCCCCAAGATTTGCGCTTACTTACAGCTAGGGTGGAAGCACTTAAGAAATTGGGAGTAATGGAGTTCTTAAACCCAGACAAAGAGTTTCGAGGGACTGACGCGCAAGTGATAGCTTTTGCTGAGCGGGTTAAGCTATGTTCTGTTGATGTGAAAGACTTTTTAGGCATCAGCGTCAATCCCAAGGCTAAGCCAATGGAGGTGGTGCAGTATATTTTGAGGGGTAAGCTGGGCTTTACTTTGCGGCGAGTTCGCCAAGAAAGGTCAGAGGAACGAGATGCTTTAGGTAGGCCCAAGCGCATTAGGGTTTACCAGTTTGAGTTTCCCCAGGATGGCAGGGAGGCGATTTTTGAGGTTTGGCAGCAGCGGGATAAAGAGGCAGTGTCGGCGGAAGGTGCTACTCAGTGTTTAGAAGGGGTTTCTAGTGGCACAGGGTCGGATAATAATATGGGGATATCTGAGGGTGTGTTTTCTCAGGATTTGCCTCAACAGATTAATGAGGTGGGAACTGTTGGCACAGGGTTGGATAATAATATAGGGATATCTGAGGTTGTGCCGCCTCTTGGTTTATCTCAACAAAATAATGAGGTGGGAACTGTTGGCACAGGGTCGGATAATAATATAGGGATGTCAGAGGGTGTGCCGCCTCTGGATGAGGAATTAGCTCACGCTACTCAAGTGTTTGGAGTGGAAGCTGCACCCGCAGAGACATTAACAACAGAAGGGATGGGAGTTGCAGCTTCATATCAGGCGATAGAACCCGAAAATCACGCTATTCCCACTTATGAGGCAAAAGTACCCCAAATGGCACCGTCTGAGCTGAAAGTTGGCTCGGTGGTGAGGTTCTGCGGTGAAATTCAGAAATATGTCGTTAGAGCTGTTGCAGGGGCTCAGGTAATGGTGAAATCCCTGTTTTCGGGGCAATTCGTCAACACTTATGCACACCGCTTAGAGCTTGCAGAAGGGGGGACAGGATGAGTTATTTATGGCGATCGCGATTGATGCTCAGTATTTATTCAGGAGTTGCCTGCTGCTCAACATACTTTTTAAGTTGCTCATTCGGTAATTGTCACTTCACCCATAACGAAAGCAGTAGCCACTTTATCCTTCCAGCAAGCTACTGCTTTTGTATACGTAAGTTATGCGCTTGCTCCCTCTATAGCAGCGGTACGAAGTTCTAAGCATTGCAGGCATTATTAGTGCAATTTTATGGTTCCATCTAGCGTGCCAAGTTATGGGTGAAATGACAGTAATGTCCGATTAATTTTTGATTAACTTTTATCTCCGCGCCTACCGTCGCGGAGTGGAAGACAGCTGAACTAACAATTCCCGCACCCGCCCTACAAACAAAGCGAGCTACTGAAACCACTTTCCGCAGAGAGTGCTAATTGTGGCGACTGAACGCTCACCCGCCACTGTCCCCTCGCATTGGCGCCCGTCCGTGTGGGCGATCGCGAAGAAAGAAAACACAACTTTTCGCTTTCCTGAAACCGCTTAGATCCTCGTACAGCAGGTCGGAGCCTTTGAATTAATTATCAGAGGAGGTGTATTTCTCCTCAGTTAATCATCCAAAAGGCTGAAGTTAATTATCCGTTTTTTCAGCCCGTGTAGCCATGCTGCACCATGTTGTCAACTGTTGCAATCTAAAAAAGGTTAGCAATGCTTACCGCGAAAAATTTGATTGGGAGTTTTCTGTTAATATGACTATCCAAACTATCAACGATGTACTATTTCCCCCTTTCCTTTTTACCACTCTCTTTTGCTTAGCCTCAGTATTCCTGCACAAACCTGAAGCAGCCCAAGAAGAACTCACAGACAATCGAACCCAAGTAAATGTGTCAACAGTCGCAACACCATCCGATGGTATTGGCAGTGCAGTAAATGGAGCAACAATTGAAATTGAGAAACCAGCCAGCTCCCATCACACTCGCCATCAGACCACAGGCAAAAAAACACCAAACAAACCAGCAAAACCAATTGATTTTGCCGCACATTCAGGCGCAAGCACAACCTCAGTTCCTGCCGTTAATACTTCACTAATTTCACTTAGGCAAGCTCGCAAAATTGCTAGCGCCATCAAAGCTGCTGCGCCAGAACTGGGGTTCAAGCAAAAAGTTAACGGCTCTGATTCCTCTATTGAATGGTTGCAGGCTCAAATCAAAAATCGGCTGGAAAATTCTCCCCTAATTGTGATGCCTATCATCCTCAAGCTTGCTCCCAAAGCGGTGATTGCAAATACCCTAGCATCTGCTACTTCCTTGCCTAGGTGAAAGTGCGCGTTCAGTGTCCTAGCAGCGAACGAAAAGTTTCTCAACCAACCAGCGTACTCGTTTACCCTCCGAAACTTATAACAATGCCCAAGCCTTCGTAAGGCTTGGGCAGTTCTTTTGACCAGAATAAGCGATTTTCCAATAAAATCCTAATTTTTTATTAAAGGGGAACAAAACTAGCAAAACAACTTGCAAAGTGAATAAAAAAATAGTATAATCAAATTCTTACAAGCGCCACTTCTATTTGAGCGTACTGTTATGGCGGCAATTAAACCTGTTACCTTCCGAGACCTCATAGATGCGATCGCCACATTGCCAATTATCAACTTTCCTGAGAATATAAGTCAGTTGAGTAGCAATAAAAGCCAATCTAACTGCAATAAAGGACGCGGGCTCCGGCATCCTCGGCGCAGCGCCCCGCAAGTGGCCCATCAAGCGATAAAAGCTTGGAGGCAGACTTGACGAAAGTACACTTTCGTCCAATAATAAGGGATCTTCCATTTTGGAGGGCTGCGCCGTGAAGGTTCAAGGCAACGGGCGTGCTAAGATTTTGACGCCCGCCGAAATATCTAGGCTGTTCGACCGGGGTTTTGTTACAGCAAGGGATAGGCTTTTGTTTGCTGTGACTTTTTATTGTGCCTGTCGTATTTCAGAGGCGTTAGCTTTAACAACTCAGGACATTGTTGGCGGTGTGGTGACGCTGCGGAAAGCGACAACTAAGGGCAAGTCAGCAACGCGAACGCTGCCGCTACATCCCATGTTGGCTAAGTTTTTATTGGCTTACAATCCAGATGCGGGTTTTTTGTTTCCGGGGCGAGAGGGTACGAAGCCTTTGACACGCTCTCAGGCAGACTTGATTTTTAAAGAAGCTTGCAAACGGGTAAGAATTAAGGGAGCTTCCACACATTCGATGAGGCGGACAGCACTCACGAACTTGAGCAATGCTGGGGTACCACTGCGGGTAATTATGGAGATATCAGGTCACAAAAATTTGTCGAGCCTCCAGCGCTATTTAGAAGTGCAGCCGGAACAGCTTGTCAAGGCACTCGGGATTCTGAAGTGAAGCTATCGCGACTTTGGTTCGCCAGATTGTTTCAACAGTTGAAGGGCTCTCCCGTAAGTCTTCTTTGAATTCAGGCGCAAGGCTCGCGATGGCTACCCATTTCTTCCCGGATGTATTTTAGCTAAAACAAAGGCAACTGCTATCCGCGACAATCCTGACTGGTTTGAGCCGCCTGCTCAAGAGTGAGGTGTGAATAAGCTTTCCTGACTCTTGAGTTGTAATTGACGTAATCCCCATAACTCCATAAAAACTATCTTACGGAACCAGTCAAAGGGCAGATAGATATATACTTACTGCTGCAAATGCTAGGAAATGCCCAAATCATTAAAAATGACTCCACCAATCAACAAACCGAAGGTACTTATCAGTGCGACACCAGCAGTAAATACACCGGAATCCTGATTGTCATTACACCCACAAACTGCCAAATATTTACCCCTTAAAAGTTAGATATTTAGGGTAATTTGGGTTGGTAGCGACTACTTACTATATCACTAAAAAAAAGCTCAAAGAATTAAGCTATTTTAGGGCGAAAAGCCCTTGTAAAAATCTAGGGATATTCATTGATAGTCAGAAGATTGAACTGACAAATTTATCAGTACAAGACAGGTTTGGCCTTGTCAAAGAGCGGCAGCCCTGTCACGCGCGCGTGAAGAAGGCTCTCAAACACCTTCCATTTGGTTGACGACGTTAGCGCAGCCGTCCAAGAGGATCGCTCGATCTGATTTTTTTCAACCGCTCACGACAATAAATCTTGTTTCCGATCGATCGCGAACACCTAGGATGACGTAAATACGTCGTTAGCGCAGCCGTCCAAGAGGATCGCACTCAGCCAGCGGGCTGGTCAAAGAGCGGCTATCGCCGCTATTGGGAGTGACCTGCTCATTTAAGTTTCATCCATTCTTAACAATAGCGAACGCATTCACCTAGGAAAGCCTTCATCACGGGCGATCGCCCTCAAAAAAGCCAGTTAGCTGTTAACAATTAGGATTGACTTCTATTTCAGTTAACTGGCTCCCTTTCAATTAACCACACAAAATTCAAAGAGGGATGCTATCTCGCCATGAACGGACACAACTTGAATTTACTGCCAGTACCACTACCGCCCATGCTGCCAGAAATGGTGGGTATCGTTGCTGATTCCCGATACTTCGCCATGTTTTATATGGGCAGCAAAGCTACTTGGACTGATGGTAGAGGGTTAGGGACTTTCAGTTACTATGCCGTGTACGAGCCACTTACTGAACATCCCGCTCTCGCCCTCGATCTGGAACCATACCACCTCGGTTCAGATGATGAATTTCCCACCCATGCAATTGTGTGCGATCGCTTGGAAGGAAAGATGTACGTCGGAGATTACCCAGAAGTAGAGAAATTTCTCAACATCCAGCACCCGCCGCTGCCCACTCTGTCACCAGAAGAAGTTGAACAGCAACGGCAAAGGATTGAGGAAGAACTGGCAAACTTTGACATTTCCACTTTCCAGAAGTTGGGGATGTTTGAGTTGTTGGCAGGGCACAATCAACAACAAAAGCAGGAGCTAGTAGAATTGGGGCATTGGCTTGACCAACAAGTAACTGAAGATTTGCTCCGGCGATATCTCGAAGCTGCTAATAAAGGTAATTGGACAGCGATTTCTGTACTGCAAAAATTTTTGCAACGCATCCATAAAAATTTTTGACAACAGAATCATTACCATTAAACGAACGCAATCTTTACTTGTAACTATGAGAGGAATTGGTATTAGTGCCAATTCCTAGCAACACTAATTAATGACCAAAAACCCTGCCTATTTCCGTAACAAAAATAAAACACAGAATCAAGTAGTAGCCATTGGAGAAAGAGCGCTTGTACAATGCGTTAAAAGCTGGTGTCCTCCCAGTTGGGAATCAAGATTTCCAGGGAAAATCATCCCTTTCTGGATTCCTATACTTCCTGAGCGACCGCACTCTGATGCAGAAATTCTCAAGTTTGAACCGCTCCACTATCACTTTGACTTTCGCTTTTGGCATGACCGACTTATCAACTTATTCTTCACAGATGGGGAAACTGCTGAAGATTGGCAAGCACGAGTTCAATTAGCTTGTGAAGTTATCGAAATAAAACAAGTGGTGCGCTTGTGCTACCGCAATATACCAATCCTTTCAGCCGACTACAACTTCTTGCCACGCTTGGAGGAAGCTTACTCGAACTGCTCCTTGCTGCCTGGTAATATTTGCCCCCACAAAGGTTATAAACTTTTGCCAAATACCAAGCACCCTAATTTAGGAACCTGCCCGGGTCACGGCTTAGCATTTAACTTCAAAACAGGGCAATTATGCCGGAGAAAGGAATTTACACAGCTTCATTTCAGTTGATTGATTTAGGGGAATATCGCGCTGCAATTTCTTTATCAAGAAATTTGCCGGAAAACCTGTCAAAAAAAGTCAGGTGCAATCGATTCACAGCTATGAACTTATGTCAATCTTAAAAGGAAGTCGAGATTTGATTTCGGCGCTGCCGCTAAGAGATTTGAAGGGGATGCCACCTTCAATCGAATTGCCTGCTAATTTTGCCAAAATTCACACGCCGCGCTTTGAGTGCGGCGACATGGTGCGCTGGACGGGTGTTGGCGAAGAAGCTGATTGGGGGATAGTTATTGGCAAATTTTACAACTGCGAACCGCGCCGGTACTGTTGGATGTGGTGCTACATAATTTGGCTGGCTGCTAATTCCAAGAGCGCAGCTTGGTGTCAGTTTGATACGGCGCGGGAGGAAGATTTGGAGGGGTTTGAGGATGAAAAAGCCGCAAACTTTGACAGATAGAGAGCGCAATTTAATTGCAGCTTACAGCCAATGCCAATTGGGAATGACGCCGAAGCAGTTTTATGGCAAGTGGGCGGTGAGTTACGAGGAAATCGCTTTTATTTGTTCCCGTTCTAATTCTACAGTGCGGGGTTGGTTTAAAAAGGGAAAAAATCGAAGATTTCCTACTCCTGTCGATTTGCGTCATCTGGCAGTAATGGACTTTCTGCTGGAACATTTTGAGGAAATTCCAGAGGCACTGGCAACCTTGCTATGTCGGCTTTCTGAAGATAATAGCGTGCATTAGTAGTGGCGCGTCTGCTTGAAATTAGTGCATTGAACAATTGCCCGTGTTTTCTCAAATTGATAAACTTCAAAGCGTTTCACGGAGGCCCAGCACCCGTTATGGATCAAAGAAACTCTTTCTCCCCCTCTCCCCTTCTCCCTTCTCCCCTTCTCCCCTTCTCCCCTGCGAGTTTCTGAGGAGATTTCTAATGCCTCATTTCCAAATAGACGCGCCACTATTGTTTTTGATTTTATACACATCAAGCCTTTTCAGCATCAAAAAATAATTTGAGCTGGTTTCAGCACAAATATAGTCAATTGTCAATATCACCGTGACCTGTCTTTGACAATATTGTTTCAATTAAGGTAATGGCAGGTAATCAAACACAAACACAATTTGTTACTGTTATCAGGAGGTTAAAATGACCTATTTTGAGAAGTTGCACCCGTGGTGCTTAATTCGCTTACTTCCTAATTGCCAGCGTATTGTTGTGGCGCGATTTCGCAAGAGAAACGATGCAGATGAGCATCTGCGGGTTTTGCAACGGTTGGTTAAACATCGCACATTTGTGATTATTTTTGATAGTCAAGAACAGCCAGTTTTGCCTCAAGATTGATGGGCAAAACTTATTTTGAAGTCGAATTAGTCAAAGTACCTGCATTAGATTAATAACTCCGCTTCTCCACAATTTCTCCTAGTTATCAATCCAACTGATAACTGGGAGAGTTTTTGATGGGTGCATAAGTCCTAACTATGGAAAATTTGAGTAGCAGTCAAATCAACAGAACAAATTATACAAGACTTACGCCCCAAGTATTTAAATACACTATTGGTAGCGGTAAGGTGCTTATGGCTCACCCTACATATAGAGGTTATGCGTAAGTCCTGTTAGAGTTATTATTATCGTCTCCATCAATTATAGGACTTACGCATTGTAACGGTGTAACAAGGCTTTGCGATTACTTCGCGACCCTCGTAATGACAGAAATACGTTGTTCTTGCGTAAGTCCTGAATTAATGATTGTGTAAATTTCAGCTAGCGCTGATTAGTGTTTGAAAGATAGTAGAAGAAACCAACCCTATGATTCAAACACTGGTAAAACCGAATTTTCAATTAACTTCTCAACAAAACAACGCCCTCCAACTCCTCGAACAATTTGTAGCAAGTTCTAAACGGGTATTCGGGCTATTTGGATATGCAGGTACGGGAAAATCAACCCTTGTCAACCTGGTAGCAGAACAATTAGTCAGCGCCGGAAAGAGAGTCGCTTTCACCGCTCCCACCAATAAAGCTGTAGGCGTATTGCGACGGATGGCTGCTGAAAAAGGACTGAGAGGAGTAGACTTTATGACCATCCACCAGCTATTGGGGTTAGCTCCAGTCAAACAGGGGCAAAATAAAATCCTCAAACAAGTTTCTCCTTCTTTCCTTCACCTGTACGACACCATTTTTCTCGATGAGTGCAGTATGGTTACAGCAGAACTGTGGAATATCATTCAAGAAAGAATTGCTAGCGCTTTACTCATCGGCAGCAATCGGCAGCTTATTGTTATGGGCGACCCCGCACAATTGCCTCCTGTTAATAAGGGCGAAATAGAAGAGAAAAAATCTCAATCCTTCAGCGTGCCTGAAAAAGCCGTTTTAACAGAGGTCGTCCGGCAAGGTGCGGGCAGCCCCCTGCTAGAATTCGTAACAGCTTGCCGCACGGCTGTCAAGAGCAAAGAGGCGTTCAAACCCTTCTCCAAATTCAGCCTTGATAAAAAAAACGGAGCCTTCTTAGTCAGAGAAAAAACGCTGCTGAAATACGCCTTAAAAAAGTTCTCTTCTACTTTCCCTCAAGACCCTGATTGCTTTCGCATCCTCTGCTACACTAACGAGCGCGTCGCCTACTGGAATAGCAAAATCAGAGCCAAAATCTACGGAAAAAATGCTCCCAGATTTATTATTGGAGAGAGGTTGATTGCTAAAGCTCCCGTTATTGCTCCCGACGGCAAAACCGTCATCCTGCCCACATCAGCAGAAGTGGAAATTGCCGAATTTCAAGAGGATAGGTACTCTGGCTATAAAGCCTGGAATCTCCAGGTTAAAACCGATGCAGGCGACCAACGCCAAATTTACATCCTCCACGAAAGTGACGCTTGCCGATTCCAACAGGACAATGCTAGGTTGCTGCAAAATGCTAAAAGCAATCCGAGCTTATGGAAGGCATGGTACGACCATTGTGAAATCTTTGCAGACATGAGAAATTGTTGGGCAATTACTGTACACAATTCTCAAGGCTCTACTTTCACGGAGGTGGGAATTGATAGCAGTGATATCGGCAGGAAAGTTGCTACTAAATTGCTGTATCTCGCTCAATTTTTCCATAATCAAAAAGCTCAATTTGTCAAAGAATACCGCGATAGTATTCGAGCGCACAATCAGCTTATGTACGTGAGTTGTAGTCGTGCGAAGCAGCGGGTTTTTGTTACTAAGTAAGCCTAGTTTATATTGGCTGAATGGCACTTTTAGAGTTTAAGGGCGATGCCTGCGGACTTCGACGGTTCCGGCTGAGCGCAAACCGTCGAACGCTAGCTACTCCTACTTGCTTGCAGTCTGACCAGACGATCGCCCTTGAAATGTGCTACTTTTTTAATCGTACTCAAGGGCGATTACAGTAATGTTTATATAAAGATAGCATCGGGTACAATAACAATACGGGACTAAAAGCTGAGAAAATTGTTAGGTTGCGATCGCACTCTTTATCTCACCAAAAAAGTTGCACCAACTTAAAACAGTGCCACACAGACGGAAGTAGTGTCAAAGTTTCCCAGAGGATGGTATGAGTTTAACTAGAGCAATTCCAGAACTGGGTCAGTTAGTCAAAGTGCGATCGCGCCAATACGTCGTCACCGAAATACGTCCAACTGCCATACCTGTTAATCCCATGCTACCAGGGTTACAGCAGTTGCAAAACCTGGTGATGCTTTCCTCTGTGGAAGATGATGCTTTGGGAGAAGAATTACAGGTAATCTGGGAATTAGAACCGGGGGCTTTTATTCGCGAACGGATGGAACTACCGCCACCTACAGGTTTTGATGAACCCGCTAAATTAGACGCTTTTTTGGATGCGGTACGCTGGGGGGGCGCTTCAACTGCTGATATTCGTACTATACAATCTCCCTTTCGCAGCGGTATTGATATTGAAGATTATCAGCTTGACCCCGTTGTGCGTGCCATTCAAATGCCCCGTGTTAACTTACTAATTGCTGATGATGTAGGATTAGGGAAAACCATAGAGGCGGGATTAGTCGCGCAGGAGTTGACAATTCGCCATCGTTGCCGCCGTATTTTGATTATCTGCCCTTCAGCGCTACAAATTCAATGGCGTGACCAAATGCGGGATAAATTTGGTTTAGATTTTCGGATTGTGGATAGTAATCTGATGAAGGAGTTACGGCGTTCTCGCGGGATTCATGTTAATCCTTGGCAGCATTTTCCCAGATTGATTACCTCGATCGACTTTATCAAGCGCGATCGCCCCCTGCGTCTTTTTCGCGAACTCCTCCCCGCCGAAGGCGAACCCCTCTATCCCCGCCGTTTTGACTTGCTGATTGTCGATGAAGCGCACAACGTCGCACCATCCGGCGGCGGAAAATATGCAGTTGACTCCCTCCGAACCACTACAATTAGATTATTAGTTCCTCATTTTGAACACAAATTATTTTTAACCGCAACTCCCCATAACGGTTATCCCGAAAGTTTCACCGCTTTATTAGAATTGTTAGACTCCCAAAGATTTGCTAGGGGTGTTTCTCCTGACAAAAACCAACTGCAAGTTGTCATGGTGCGGCGACTGAAACAGGAGATGCAAAACTGGGATGGTTCGCCTTTATTTCCAGTACGGAATTTAGCCCCTATTTTAGTAGATTATCCCGCCGGAGAACGGAGGGCGCACGCAGCTTTAAAACATTACACCGAATTACGCGGTAAAGGTGTGGCTGATAATACAGAAAAGTATGCTACTGAATTTGTTTTAAAACTGTTAAAGAAACGCTTGTTTTCTTCACCAGAAGCTTTTGCGATTACCTTAGCCCAGCACGAAAAATCTCTAACTTCTGCCCGTCGTCGGACTGCTACCACTTTATCACGACCAACTGAGGGAATTTTACGCCGTCAATTAGAGCAAGTTGAAGAAGAATTTGCCGATGATGCGGTTTACGAAGAAGCAACCGATGAGGCAATTACTAATACTAGCAGATTGTTTCGCCCACTTTCGCCAGCAGAACAACAATTATTACAACAAATGCGAGAATGGGCAGAAGATGCCGCCAAACGACCGGATGCCAAAGCTCAAGAGTTATTGAATTGGATTCATACTCAGATCAAACCTAATGGGAAATGGTCAAATCAACGGGTTATTATTTTTACCGAATATCGCGCTACTCAAAAATGGTTGTATAATTTATTAGCAGCCGAAAGATTAATCGAAGGAGACAGATTGATGACTCTTTATGGCGGCATGGTTTCGGAAGATAGGGAAAAAGTCAAAGCAGCTTTTCAAACCGACCCTGATATTTCGCCTGTGCGGATTTTACTCGCAACTGATGCAGCTTCGGAAGGGTTAGATTTACAGAATTATTGTTCTAAGTTGATTCATTATGAAATTCCTTGGAATCCGAATCGGATGGAACAGCGGAATGGCAGAATAGACCGTCACGGACAAAAAGCTCGGGAGGTTTTAGTTTATCATTTTGTCGGCAAAGATTATAAACAAAATTCGGTAACGGGAACTAAACCGGGTGATTTAGAAGGTGATTTAGAATTTTTAATGCGGGCGGCATTAAAAGTTAATAATATCAGAGAAGATTTGGGTAAAGTGGGTATGGTAATTGCCCAGCAAGTAGAAGAAGCAATGTTAGGCTATCGGACTACTTTAGATACTAGCAAATCTGAACGGGAATCGGAACCTGTGCGACGGATGTTAAAGTTTGAGCGCAAAGTGAGAGAACAGATTGATAAATTGCGGGAACAATTAAACGAAACTCGCCAAAATTTGCGGTTGACTCCTGATAATATAGAATCAGTAGTAAAAATTGGGCTAGAGTTAGCAGAACAACCGCCACTGATAGAAACTCAGATAGCAGGTGTAAAGGGAAAAGCTTTTTATTTACCAGCCCTAAAAAGCAGTTGGGCGATGTGTAGCGAAGGGTTAGCCCATCCCCATACCAAGGCGATTCGCCCCATTGTTTTTGACCCGGAATTAGCCCAGGGTAAAGATAATGTGGTGTTAGCACATTTGAATCATCGGTTAGTACAAATGTGTTTGCGCTTGTTGCGGGCTGAGGTGTGGTCTGGGGAGGAAAGAAAATGCTTGCATCGCGTGACGGCGAGGTTAGTTTCTGCTAGTTCGGGGTTGGAAACTCCGGCGGTGGTTGCTTATGGTAGATTGGTGATTTTAGGAACCGACCAACAACGGTTACATGAAGAGGTGATTACGGCGGGGGGAATCTTGAAGGATGGGAAATTTACCCGGTTAAAAGTGATGCAATTGCAAGGGGCGTTAAATGCAGTTTTACCAGACGCAGCGCCAGATAGCGTTCAACAAAAATTAGCAAATTTTTGGCCGAATTATGCCGATGAATTGCTGAAAACTTTGCAGGCGCGGATGAATGATAGAACTGCTAGTTTACAGCGGGATTTGCAGAACAGGGCTGATAAAGAGGTGGCGGATATTACGGCTATTTTAACTGAGTTAAAGCTTAGTATTGAAAAAGAGTTTGTTGAACCGGAGTTTAAGCAATTGGAGTTATTTAATACGGAGGAAAAGGCACAGTTTGAGCGAAATGTCAATAGTTTAAAGTTGAGAATTGAGCAAATTCCTCGCGAGATTGAACAGGAAACGGATCTGATTAGGGCGAGGTTTGCTAATCCAACGCCGCGATTGTTTCCTTTGGCGGTTACTTATTTAGTTCCGCAGAAACTTGTGAGGTAAATTATCATGTTGATTGAGACAATTTATCATCAATTTTTAGGAGTGAGGCAAATGGCGTACAGCGATTTTAAGTTAAATGAAGTAAGTCAACGGTTTGGATTGACGGTGAATGAAGCGTCGGGAATGTTTGCGGATGTACCGGAAGCAGAATGTAGCGATTTACTGGCGACAATTCTCGGTGAAAATGTTGATTTGGCGGTGGCGATTAATACGGAAAAAGCCCGTTCAGAAATGATTATTAGTCCTGTTTTGTTAGAGATTAGGCGCAAATTTAAGGGTCAAATTAGCTTATTTTCGGGGGTGGACTTTACGGTTGATGTCCAACAAGGTTTAAATGGCTTTTGTGATTTTATCATTAGTTCATCGAAAGAACAGTTATTTGTTCGCGCCCCGGTAATTACGCTGGTGGAGACGAAGAATGAAAACTTGAAATCGGGGTTGGCGCAGTGTATTGCGGAAATGGTAGCAGCACAGTTATTTAACGAACAACAAGGAAATCAAATTAAAAGTATTTATGGAGTAATCACTATCGGCACGATTTGGCAATTTTTAAAGTTACAGGATAAAGTAATTTCGATCGATTTAAGCGAATATTATATTAAGGATATCAAGAAAATTTTAGGTATCTTAGTCAGTGCCATTCAACAGCAATAAAAACCCCACTTCCTACTCCCCACTCCCTACTCCCGGTAGTCCTGCATAAGTAATGATGAAACTCGATATAACCCTATCTGTGTAGGGATTGAGGGAGCAAAAATCCTAACTCTTGCACCACTACCCCGACTCCCGACTCCCGACTCCCGACTCCCGACTCCCGACTCCCGACTCCCCATTCCCCATTACCCATCATGTCTACCGCACGTCACCACGCTGAATGGTTATCTCTGGTTGAAGCTTCCGGGCCTTTTTTAAGTTTACCGGTATTGCTGAAAGTGTTTCCCAGTGGGTTAGATGCCCATGACTCGGAACATTTTAAGCTGTTACGGTTAGCCTATGAAGAATGGCAGGATAATCAACTGGGGGCGCGTCCTGAAAAAGCGATTCATCGCGCTTGGGTGGAATTTGTTTTGCGGCAGACTTTGGAATTGCCGGAGGAGGTATTGTTAGAAGGGCAGCGCATTCCGCCTGGGTTGCAAACCACTGTTGCACAACAGGGCGAAACTCTCCGGCCAGATTGGGTAATTGTTAATCCTCAAGAAACACCTAATGCAGGGACACCCCGGCTATTAGTTCAGATTGTACCTGCCCAACAGGATTTAGAGAAACCTTTGGCAGGACAACGCTGGAAAGCAAGTCCCGCGACTCGGATGATGGAATTATTGCACGCTGCTAATGTGCGGTTGGGGTTAGTAACTAATGGCGAACATTGGATGTTAGTCAATGCGCCTAGAGGTGAAACCACGGGTTTTATTTCTTGGTATGGGACGCTGTGGTTGGAAGAACATTTGACGTTGCGGGCGTTTCGCAGTTTGTTGGGGGTGAGGCGGTTTTTTGGGGTGGATGACTCCGAAATCTTGGAAACTTTGCTAACTCAAAGTATTAGTGACCAGCAAGAAGTTACTGACCAATTGGGTTATCAGGTACGGCGGGCGGTGGAGGTGCTAGTACAGGCATTAGACCGCATTGACCAAGATAGAAATCGCACTCTTTTGCAAGATATTTCGGAACCTCAGCTTTACGAAGCGGCGCTGACGGTGATGATGCGTCTGGTGTTTCTGTTTTCAGCGGAGGAACGGAAGTTGATTCCTTCGGCGGGGGGAGAAGCGCTTTATCACGAATATTATGCGGTTTCTACCATTTCCGCTAAGTTACGCAGCGATGCAGATAAGTTTGGCGAAGAGGTGTTGGAACGCCGCAGCGATGCCTGGTGTCGGTTGTTGGCGACGTTTCGCGCTGTGCATGGGGGAATTCGCCACGATTTGCTGGATATTCCGGCCTATGGCGGCAGTTTGTTCGACCCGGACAGATTCCCGTTTTTGGAGGGGCGAGGGCAGGGAAGTCGCTGGCAGGAGATTTCTGCTGAACCTATCCCGGTGAACAATCGGATTGTGTTGCATTTGTTGGAAGCGTTGCAAATTTTGCAAATCCGAGTGGGCGGGACGCTGGAACCGCGCCGACTTTCGTTTCGGGCGCTGGATATTGAGCAAATCGGTCATGTCTATGAAGGCTTGCTCGACCATACGGCAGTCCGGGCAACGTCTCCAGTTTTAGGATTGATTGGGACGCGGGAACGGGAACCAGAGGTGGCGCTTTTGGAGTTGGAGCGGCTGCAAGCCAAGGGCGAGGAGGATTTGGTCAAATTTGTCAAAGAACAGTCGAATAAGTCCCCTGCTGCGCTGCGTAAGGCTCTCTCACAGGAGATTTTGCCAAGGGTGCAGGAGCGGTTGCGGGCGGCTTGCAACAATGATGGGGAATTGTATCAGCGCGTTTTGCCGTTTGCTGGATTGATTCGCCTGGACACGCTGGAGTACCCAATGGTGATTCCAGAGGGCAGTGTCTACGTCACCCAAGGTTCAAATCGTCGGGAAACGGGGACGCATTATACACCGCGCAGTTTAACTGAGCCGATCGTGCAATATACCCTGGAACCGTTGGTTTATGAAGGGGTGGCTGAGGGGAAGCCGAAGGAACAGTGGCGGCTCAAGTCAGCGAAGGAGTTACTGCAACTCAAAGTCTGCGATATGGCGATGGGGAGTGGGGCGTTTTTGGTGCAGACTTGTCGCTATTTGGCGGAACGTTTGGTGGAGGCGTGGGAAGCGGCGGAACGGGAAAATCCGGGTCAGGTAGTGATTGCGCCGGAGGGGACTTTATCTAAGTTTCGTCCTGATGAGTGTCCGATTCCGAAAGATAGTGATGAACGGTTGACGGTGGCGCGGCGGATTGTGGCGGAACGCTGTCTTTATGGTGTTGATAAAAATCCTTTGGCGGCGGAGATGGCGAAGTTATCTTTGTGGTTGATAACTTTGGCAAAGGGGCGACCGTTTACGTTTTTAGATCATGCTTTGAAATGGGGTGATTCGCTGTTGGGGGTGACGGATGCCCAACAAATTGAGTTTTTCCACCTTAATCCGAAAGAGGGAAATCAATTACCGATTATTTCGACGATTTGTAGACCTTTGTTGCAAGAAGCTATTGCTAAACGTCAAGAGTTAGAAGGTTTTTCGGTTAATGATATTCTGGATTTGCAGCGGAAGGATGAGTTATTGAAGGAAGCGGAAACAGCTTTAAATCAGGTGCGGTTTATTGGTGATTTGCTGGTTGGAGAAGCGTTGATGCAAGCGGGTAAAACTGGTAATTTGGTGGCTGAGGATTTGGCGGTTTTATCTCAGCAGGTGGCGGGTGTATTGGTGGAGAAGGGCGAGGAGAGAGAGCGACGAATTAAGGTTTTATATGCTAAGGCGCAAAGAATGTTAGATATTGGGAAACCTGTGGAACAACCGCCTAGAAAAACGTTTCATTGGGCGTTGGAGTTTCCAGAAGTGTTTTTGATTGGAGGCACTGAAGTGCCTACTACGATCGAGGGAAAAAATGTTCGTAGTAAGCACTTTAGTGCTTCAAAGTTGGGGTTTGATGCGTTGGTGGGGAATCCACCATTTCAGGGAGGGCAAAAGATTACTGGTGTACTCGGTACGGATTATCGAGATTTTCTAGTAGAAAGGATTGCAGGTGGAAAAAGAGGAAGTGCTGATTTATGTGCTTACTTTTTCTTGAAAGCGCAACAACTACTTAATTCTAATGGTGGATTTGGTTTAGTTGCCACAAACACGATTGCCCAAGGGGATACCCGTGAAGTAGGTTTAGATCAGTTAGTTGGCAGTGGCTGTGTGATTCCCCGTGCTGTCCCTAGTCGCAAATGGGAAGGAACTGCTAGTTTGGAAGTCGCTCATGTTTGGTTACGGAAAGGAAATTGGCAGGGGAAGTTTATTTTAGATGAAAACCCTGTCGCTGGAATTACATCCTTTCTGATAACACCAGGAAAAGCTGTTGGTAAACCTCATCGTTTAGCAGCTAATCAAGATAAATCTTTTCAAGGCTCGATTGTGCTGGGTATGGGTTTTGTCTTGACTCCAGAAGAAGCCCAAGCACTGATTGAAAAAGACCATTGCAATAAAGATGTTTTATTTCCCTATCTAAATGGTCAGGATTTGAATTCTAACCCCGACCAATCACCGAATCGCTGGGTAATTAACTTTAAGGATTGGGCTTTGGATGCTGAACATGACGATCCAAAAAAGCCCAAAGGCGCACCTTATGCTGCTGATTATCCTGATTGTTTGGCAATTGTAGAAGAGAAGGTTAAGCCTGAAAGGGACAAGAATAACCGTAAAGAAAGGCGCGATAAATGGTGGCAATATGCAGAAAAAGCACCTGCACTCTATGATGCGATCGCAAATATGGAGCGGGTGCTAGTCTTTGCCCAGACAAGTAAGACAAAGTATCCCGCTTTTACCTCAACAGGAATCGTTTTTGACCAAAAAGTCGTTATTATTGCATCTGATGATGATGGTTGCTTTAGTATTCTCTGTTCTCACCTTCACTATTGGTGGGTTTTAGTTCAAGGAAGTTCTCTTAGAACAGATGCAGTCTATACACCTACTGATTGTTTTGAAACCTTTCCCTTCCCGTCACCAACCTCAAACCTAGAAGAAATTGGCGAAAAATATCACACCCACCGCCAAACCATCATGCAAACTCGCCAAGAAGGATTAACCAAAACCTACAACCGCTTCCACAACCCCGACGAAACCGCCGCCGATATTCAACAACTGCGAGAATTGCACCTAGAAATGGATAACGCCGTTGCCGCCGCTTATGGTTGGCAAGACATAGACTTAGGGCATGACTTTCACGAAACCAAACAAGGATTGCGCTACACCATCAGCGAAACCGCACGGCGGGAAGTGCTAGATAGACTCTTGTTGCTGAATCACGAACGCTACGACGAAGAAGAGGCCCAAGGGTTGCACGATAAAGGGAAGAAAAAGGGGAAAAGTGGAGGTAAAAATGCGAAAAAACAGGTATCATCTGAGGGACAGTTAAGCTTATTTTGATTAGCAAATGAAACAAATGTTCGTAGTAGGGACTTCAGTCCCTTTAGCACTAAAGTGCTTACTACGAAATTTATTCTACTTTTAGCCCACTGCATAATCACTCATTTCCCGCATGAAAGGAGGATAGAAACCTAACACAATATCTTGTTTTGGTACACCCAAATTGACTAAATCTGCTGCAATATCATGTTCTGTTGAATTGTAAAAAATCCAGATTTTCTCATTGCGAATATCAAGATGTATTATACAATCATGTACCCAGCGTTTATGCTGCCAACCCAGATGCACAATTTGATAGTGATTTCGCTGTGTATCAAAGATAGTTTCAACTTCAATATCACCATAAGCTGGCTTAATTTCTGCGTAATCCATCAATAATTGCTGTACAATTTGCTGATAGTTGGTTAATTGATCCGTTAGTTTTTCCATTGTGAAATTTGCTCCAGTTCAAGGTCGTAAATAATCAATTTTACGGAATTTTCTTGCAGCATTGATGCTGGAAAATCACGTTGAAAGAAGCTGTTATAGATTAAATCGGGTATGGCTAAATAGAGAATGCGATCGGGTTCTTCACGACGCAATGCAGCCCGATAGTTAATAAACTGCCCCAGTGCTGTATGAAACTCAGAAATTGCCGATGCACTAGCTAAAAAACTTTTGACTTCCACCGCAATTTTCTCATTTCCTCGCTCTGCTGCCAGTAATCGTTCTGCCCCCAAGTCAATTTCCATATCTACACCGCCCACTTTAATTTTAAGTGGATCGTGAGTAACATTCCACCCATCCTTAGTAAGAGCAGTCTTAACAACTTGATGAAAACGATCCTTAGCCACAATAGACGATTTGATATAAAGGTGCAATTTAAAACTATCACATTTAGTGAAAGATGGTGCGTTAAGCGTAGCCGTGACGCACCCTATGTATTTAAATGTGGTATTATGCTAAAATGCTAAATTGCTAATTTATGAATATTACGAAATATTGCAATATTATGAATATTATCCAACTCCCTGCTATACTACCTGGCAACTTAGACCTCGCAGCGATTAACGAACAGTTAAAAAATCGCGCCGCCCAACTAGATTGGAGTAGCGTCATTTCGGCCAACGAACAACATTTAGCAGTTTTATTAAAGGGCCTTAGCTTAGATGATAGCGATGTCATTGACTTAGAAAATCCTACAATGTCCGATAACATTGCTCAAAAAGTTGTACATTATTTCAATACCCATCCAAATATTGAAAACAATACCCATCCAAATATTGAAGACAATACCCATCCAAATATTGAAGACAATCCTCCTTCTATTTTACCAACCATAAGTTATTATCAAATTCGGGAAAAATTAGAAAAAGCAATATTAAATGATTTACTCGGCCCAGCGGGGGGAGACTATGAAGAAATAGACGAAATGCGAGTTAGCGATCGCTATCTCGTCGGATTAATCGCACCTAGCGATCGGCATATTGTACCCGAAGAACTCGAAGAAACCCCCGAACAAATGGATGAATTAGCCATTTCCGGTAGCGGTACTTTAGAAGAAGGCACAACCGAAAGTAACATTCTCCCCGCCGAAAAAATGTTTCCCTCGGCAATTGGCATGACTTTTTGTGTTGATGGAAAAGCCAAAGCAATTAAAGTAAAAGCAGGGTGGGGACAATACGAAAAAGGGAAAAGCGAAAGCGCCCAAACTTCGACTGGCGAAGCAAAAACCTTGTGGCGGCGCTACCCGATTCGAGGAACCTCACCGGATATTATCTTAAAAGTAGGTACGATTAATCCTTGGCAAATCGATCCAGAAAAAGCAGTATTTGTTCAAGGTCAAATTCGCCAACAGCATCAAGATTGGATTGTGACTCTCTTCCTAGTTAACGGACAAAAAGAACCGAAAATGAGACGCGATAGCGCTTGGTTATTTCAACCAGAATTAAGCGTAGAATCTGCCGACCCCAAATATCCCGATATTTTCATTAAACGGCGACTGAAACGCCAACTCGGTAAACTCAACCCCGTCTTATTTGCCGAAGAACAAGCAATGGCGATGCAGTACCGCGACTGCATAGAATTTGCCGTCGGACACGGGACAGGCGTACACGCGGAACTTTTAGGCGGAAAGTGCGATCGCGAAGCCAGCCAAAGGCATCGGGCTATCCGCCTTGCTACTAAAGTCGTTCCCGCTTACGAAATACCCCAAACTACGCCGCCAACTATTGAGGAAATACCGGGACTGGCGGGATTAATTTTAGATATGAAAGAACTAGCAGAAATTCCCGATTTATCAACTGCTTTAAGTTCTTTAACTATTGCTTATAGTGAATGGATTACCCAACAAACTGCAAAAATTACCGACCCCGCAGCCGATTTAGCCGATTATCAGGATGCGGCAAAATCTGCCTTGGCAAATTGTCAAATAACTTGCGATCGTATTCAAGCAGGAATCACATTATTACAAACAGATTCTCAGGCTGCTGAAGCGTTCCAATTTATGAATCTCGCCATGTGGAAGCAGCGGATTCACTCAATTCATGCAGAAAATAAACGGCGCGGCGAAGCCAGCGAATGGGATAATATTGATATTCCCAAGAATCGCACCTGGCGACCGTTTCAGTTAGCTTTTATCCTGCTAAATCTTCCCAGTATCACCGAATTAGACCACCCAGATCGATGTCATCCCACAGATGCGATCGCAGATTTACTTTGGTTCCCCACCGGCGGCGGTAAAACCGAAGCCTATCTAGGATTAACAGCCTACACCATTGGACTGAGAAGATTGCAAGGAGATATTGCCGGACGTTCCGGCGCAGCAGGGGTTGCTGTCCTCATGCGCTACACCCTCCGCCTCTTAACATTACAACAATTTCAACGCGCCACAACCTTAATTTGTGCCTGCGAAGAAATCCGCCGCCAAGATGAAAATAAATGGGGAAAAGAACCGTTTAGAATTGGGTTATGGGTAGGGATGAAAACCACACCAAACCGAACCGAACAAAGCAATGAATTTCTCAAACAAAAACTCGGACAATACCAACCCACTAGCAGCGGTTCCCCCCATCAATTAACTAACTGTCCTTGGTGTGGTTCTCAAATTGACCCCGGCAAACAACATATTAAAGTAGAATCCTTTGCCAAAGGACAAGGACGCACTTTAATTTACTGTGGTGATGCTTTAGGCAAATGTTTATTTACCCAAAAACAATCTCCCACCGAAGGTTTACCCATTGTAGTTGTAGATGAAGAAATCTATCGTCGTTTGCCAACATTAGTGATAGCAACTGTTGACAAATTTGCCCAAATGCCCTGGAATGGTGCTGTACAAATGCTATTCGGACAAGTAGAGGGATATTGCACCCGTCACGGTTTTCGTTCTCCTGAAATCGAAGACACAGACTCTCATCCCAGTAAATACGGACTCCCTACTGCCAAAACTATTTCGACTAATGCCTTGAGGCCGCCAGATTTAATTATTCAAGACGAATTGCATTTAATTAGTGGCGCTTTGGGAACCCTAGTCGGACTGTATGAAACCGCCGTAGATCAACTGGCATCGTGGGAAGTCAACGGTAAAATAGTCCGTCCCAAAGTAATCGCTTCCACTGCGACAATTAGACAAGCCCGCGACCAAGTGCATAACCTATTTTTGCGCCAAGTGCAAGTTTTTCCACCCCAAGGATTAGATATTGAAGATAACTTCTTTTCCTGTCAGCGTCCGCCTTCAGAGGATTATCCCGGTAGGCGATATTTGGGGATTTGTGCCACAGGAAGGCGATTAAAAGCAGCATTAATTCGCGTTTATACGGCAGTATTGGCAGCCTCTCAAGATTTGTTTGAAGACTATGGCGATGTGGTTGACCCTTGGATGACCTTAGTGGGTTATTTTAATTCAATGCGGGAACTAGGAGGAACCAGGCGTTTAGTGGATGATGACATTCAATCTCGCTTAGCAAAAACCGATCGCAGAGGGTTAGCCAAACGTCTGAGACTGGAAGTAGAAGAATTGACCTCGCGTAAAAATTCTACCGATATTCCCATCGTATTAAATTGGTTAGAAACTCCTTTTTCCTCAGAGAAGTCCACCAAAAATAACAATCGTAAACCGTTAGATGTTTTACTAGCTACTAACATGATTTCTGTTGGCGTAGACGTAAAACGTTTAGGCGTAATGGTAGTGACAGGTCAACCCAAAAACACTGCTGAATACATCCAAGCAACCTCGCGGGTAGGGCGAAGTTTCCCCGGTTTAGTATTTACTGTTTATAACTGGGCACGACCGAGAGATTTATCTCATTATGAGCAATTTGAACATTATCATGCTACCTTCTATCAGCACGTTGAAGCCCTCTCAATTACTCCTTTTGCTCCCCGCGCCATTGACCGAGGGTTAGCTGCTTTATTCGTTTCTTTAGTGCGTTTGGCAGGTAGCGAATTAAACGCGAATGATAAAGCCGGTAGGATTTCTCGCCATCATCCTTATGTGGAAGCTGCTATTAATGCGATTTGCGATCGGGCTTTGGCAGTAGGAGATACTAAGACCCGCGATTTAGTAAAACAAGAATTAGAAGCTAAATTAGACTATTGGTTAGCAGAAGCGGATACAACGGGAGGAAAAGTATTAGGATATCAGACTAAAAAAGATGGGGTGACAATGGGATTATTAGAACAACCAGGACAAAGCAATTGGCAATCATTTACTTGTTTAAATTCCTTGCGAAATGTTGAACCGAATATTGGCTTAATTTTAGACGATCGCATCCCCGATGATGACGATCGTCCAACCCAATCAATGAGTGAAACTACCCAAATTGATTTAGACTCGTAGTAGAAGCAATCCATCGCTGGTTTGTAGTAAGGACTTCAGTCCTTCTTCGGCCAAGGACTAAAGTCCTCACTACAAACATTATGGATTCATTTAGGTTCGCCATATATTAGTTAATACAATGACAACAAATCAATCTTCTTCTAAGACCAAAGTCGGCGAACTCCGACCCAGCCAAATTTTATTCTCTTCAGGCATTGGTTCTATTGTAGATTTACCCAACTTATCAACAATGGTAATGGGATTAGATGATTGGGAGCTCACTCATGCCTCAGAATTAGGAGAAGCCCGATTACTAGCAGCAGTGCAAAAAAAAGAAAACCTTAATCAAGTCAAAAAACTGCTAACGCCACCTATATCTGAATCAAACAACCTCATCCCTAACTTATTTGATGAAAGCGCCCAAGTAGGAATTCCCGTCTCACCTTTCCCCACCTGGGTAGTTTGTCCCCAATGTCGATTACTTGCACCTTTAAAATCGGGACTATTTGAGTTAAAAACCGACCGCCATCGACCCGACCAAAATCGCTATATTCATAGTAATTGTCGCAAATTTTCTCCAACAGTCATCCCTGCCAGATTTTTAGTAGCTTGTCAACACGGACACTTAGATGATTTTCCCTGGCGCTACTTCGTTCATAAAGGTAATAGTAATTGCAAAGGTTCTCTGCGTCTCTATGAACAGGGCATCTCTGGTTCTGCCACCGATATTGAAGTAAAATGCGATGGTTGCAGTAAATCTCGTCGGCTGTCCGATGCCTTTGGCGAACTTGGTAAAATGAATATGCCTCAATGTCGCGGCCGCCATCCCCATTTACGCAACTTTGCAGAAGACGGATGTACCGAACAAATGAAAAGTATCTTACTCGGTGCATCAAATAGCTGGTTTCCCATCACCCTTTCCGTGCTCTCGATTCCTACTACTATTAATCAACTTGGGCAACTGATTGATAAACATTGGACGGTGTTAGAAAAAGCTATTACAATTGACATTTTAGCTGCTTTCCGCCAAATCGGTCAACTCAAAGAATTTGCTAAATATTCAGATGCTGAAATCTGGCAAGAAATCGCACAAAAACGTCAGGGGGCTGATGAAGCCCCCCTTCTGGATGTGAAAGATATCAAAACTCCAGAATGGCAAGTTTTTTCTAACGTAAACACCAGTTTAAATAACGCTGATTTTCGGTTAACATCTGTCGCCGCCCCTGATAGTTACGAAGCTTATTTTGAAAAAGTTGTCTTAGTAGAACGCTTGCGAGAAGTTCGTGCTTTAGTTGGTTTTACACGCATCGAATCTCCTAATGACTATGCTGAAACAGGAGAATTACCCGAAGAATACTGGGCTCCTTTGAGTCGTTCTAAACCTACATGGGTGCCAGCTTGTGAAGTGCGCGGCGAAGGTATTTTTATGCAATTTCAAGAGCAAATATTACAAAAATGGTTATCCAGTACACCTCGATTAAAAACATACGAACAACAAAGCTTAGAAGCGCATCGTCGTTGGCGCAGGGCGCGTTCCTTAGATCCTGATACTAATTTTCCCGGTATTCGTTATATTTTACTTCATTCCTTCGCTCATGCTTTGATGCGACAATTAGTAATAGAATGTGGTTACAATGCTGCTAGTTTGCGGGAACGCATTTACTCAAAAGATCCTAATGAAGATAATGGCCCCATGGCTGGTGTATTGATTTATACAGCCGCCCCAGACAGCGAAGGTACGCTAGGAGGATTAGTCAGTTTAGGTGAACCGGGTCTTTTGGGTCGTCATATTGACCAAGCTTTAGAACAAATTGGTTTATGTGCTTCTGACCCTTTATGTGCAGAACATAGCCCTTTACAAAATACAACTTCTTTGCATTGGGCGGCTTGTCATGCTTGTTTGTTTAGTCCTGAAACATCCTGCGAACGGGGCAATAAATATCTCGATCGCACTTTGTTAATTCCTACTATGAATGCTGATTTATCAGAATTAGCTTTCTTTCAATAATCTTATATCTAAAGTCGAGTGAGAAGCTGAGTCGTGCGAGCTATTCTCTGGGCAGCTAGCGCTGCCCCCGCTTAGCAGCTATTTTAACGCACAAAGATGCAAACCAAATCCCACACCGCGACAGCTAAAAGCCGAAAAAAAGAAAGCGGATTTTCCAAAATCAAACCCAAGGCAAGTGTTCCCTTAGAACAAACCGAACCTTTGGTCGAAGATGAACCAAAACTTGAAGAAAAACCCGAGCGCAATTCCTCCAATAGCGCAGGCGATTCTCCCCAGCTTTTGCCAGCAGAAATTAAGCTCGTCTGCACGCAAGACAATTTAGCCAACCATCTCGAACTTGTCAGCAAAGCTGTCCCAGCAAAACCCACCCACCCTGTGTTAGGAAATGTCCTCTTAGTCGCTTGCAAAAAAACGCAGCGAGTCCAACTCAGCGTTTTCGACATGAGCTTGGCCATTCAAACATCCTTTGATGCCAAAGTTCAATCTCCCGGCGACATGACCATTCCTGTCGGGCTACTTAGCGATATTGTCGGAAAATTCTCGCCCGGAGATATCACTTTGGTCAGTCGCGAAGCCTTGAATCGCGAAGGTGAAGATAGCGAAGATAGCGGGAATAGCGCTACCTTGCCAGAGGCTGTTAGCAACAGTCCAGTTGCTACCCTAATCGCTGCTTGCGGTCGCTATCAAGTTCGAGGGCTTTCGAGTGAAGAATTCCCTGCCATTCCTGAAGTAAAAACAGCGCAAACAATTTGCATCCCCGCTGAAACGTTGAAAGAAGGCCTGAAAGGGTCACTGTTTGCCACCGCTACCGATGAAGGCAAGCACATCCTGACAGGTGTTTACTTCAAAATCGGCCAAGATAGCCTCGAATTTGCTGCCACAGACGGCCACCGTTTGGTTGTCCTCAATACTTCAATTCAAGGTTTTTCTAAGAAGAAACAAGCGGAAATTGCACAGCCTCTAGAGCTTACAGTCCCAGCTAAATCGCTCGCCGAACTGGAGCGAATTTTATCGAGCAGGACATCCGCTGACCCAGTAGAGCTTTCTTACAGCACTGAGAGCGCTTTGATAGAATTCCGGTGGGGAGCGCAGCGCTTAGTAACGCGCTGTTTAGAAGGCACATACCCAGCTTATCCCGATTTATTGCAGCAGGATTTCCAACATCAGGTAACGCTGGAAAAAGCACCTTTCATCAAAGCTATAGAGAGAATTGCTGTGCTGGCAGACAAGAAAGAAAAAACGCTCAGCATCCGCATTAATAGCGAAGCACAGCAAGTGTCACTGTCGCTTTTCAGAGAATTTGGAAACGGCTTGGAACAGATGGCGGCGCACGTTAACTCAGACGGCAATTTGTCAATTTCATTCAACATAAAATACCTGTTGGAAGGTGCAAAAGCGATCGCTAGTTCCCAACTCCAAATGCACCTCACTCAGCGCGACGGCCCCGCTATTTTAGTTCCTGCTGGCAACCCCTCCAAGCCCAACATCCTAATGGATGCCAAATACTTGTTAATGCCGATTTTCAAAGAATGATGTCTTTTGCAAAAAATGCTCGCTTGGCAGAAGTAAAAATATTGAGTTTTTTACTTCTCTCTTCTTCTGAGTGCAAACTCCGCAAATATGACTCTAATTCTCAGCAAACAATTACACCTAACCATTCAATCATGTACGCAGCATTGCCTCAAAAATACCGCCCTCGTAGCTTGTCTGAACTGGCCGGACAGGAGTACATCCAAAGGACACTTTCCAATGCGGTCAAAACTAATAAAATTGCTCCGGCTTACTTGTTCGCCGGCGAACGGGGAACGGGCAAAACTTCAACGGCCCGCATTTTAGCTAAATCTCTCAACTGCACCAGTGCAGACAAACCCACAGTAAAGCCGTGCGGCAAGTGCCAGTCCTGCCGCTCGATTGAAAAAGGCAGCAGCTTAGACGTTGCTGAAATTGACGCGGCTTCCCACAACGGTGTAGATGACGCTCGCGGCCTGATCGAGCGATCGCACTTCGCACCAGCTATCAGCCGCTACCGAGTGTTTATTTTAGATGAAGTTCACTGCCTGAGTTCCCAAGCTTTTAACGCTCTTCTAAAATGTTTGGAAGAACCTCCGCATCATGTAGTGTTCATCTTGTGTACAACAGAGCAACACAAAGTGCTGCCAACAATTAACAGCCGCTGCCAAACGTTTCTGTTTCGATCGCTGCCAATCCCAGCCATTGTCAAACAGCTAACAATGGTAGCCCAGAAAGAGTCAATTGCAATTGCCGAAGAAGCTAAAATTGCGATCGCCCGCGCCGCGAATGGCGGGATGAGGGACGCCTTGCAGTTGCTCGATCAGTTGAGCTTATTAGGAGAGGAAATTACTAGCTCTCACGTATTGGAGCTGTCGGGGCGGATACCGGAGTCGGATTTAATTGCAATTTTGAAATCGGCCCGCACCGGCAACGCGCTGAAGCTGCTGCAACTGTCCCGCGAACTCATTGACAGCGGGAAAAGCCCTAAAATGCTGCTGGCGTCGCTGCTAGCCTGCTACCGGGACTTGTTGCTTGCAACGAGCGTGTCAGACTGTTCGCTGATGCTAGTTAGCGGCATTTCGCACTCAGCCCTGATGGAAATTGCCTCTGCTTGGGACTGCAATGCGATCGCTGCTGGCCTCGAACAGTTGCGGGCTTCGGAATGGCAGCTCAGCAAGAGCGCTCACCCAACGCTGTGGCTGGAACTCTGCTTGCTGGGATTGGCAAAGGTGCCACAATTAAAACCCCACGTCGCTCTTGGCGCTCTTGCTAACCCCAGGCAGCCCGATCGCACCCAGAAGCTGCCCAGTACCTCCAAGTTGCGATCGCCCCGTTCCAAAGAGCGAGCCATTTGGGAAAAAGTGCTCTCAGCAACTTCTGAGAAGAACCGCGCTTTACTCTGTGCTGCTTCCCTGGTAGCACTGACGGAAAAGAAAGCGGTGCTGGCTGTGCCCGCCCAATACCTGGACAAGTTCAACCGGAACGCAGCTAAGGTGCAGAAGATATTTCTGGCGGCAACGGGCGTCCGCTATCAAGTGTCGTTCGAGGAGAAGAACCCATGATTAGCTTGCTGATAGGGGATGACCTCCACGCGATTCACAAAAAGCTTTCTGCCTTTAAAAAGAACCTCGATCCTGCTTGGATGAGTTTCAATTATCACCGCTTTGATGCTTCGGCATTGAATGAGGCGGTTGACTGCGCCCTGACTCCCGCCTTGGGAACGGAAAAAGCAAAGTTAGTGGTGGTAGAAGGGTGTAATTTCAAACAGTTTACTGAAGAGGCGCTGGAGGTTCTTCAGGTGCTCCCGCAGATACCGCAAAAGACGCACCTGGTTTTTGTAGCGCCTTCCATTGACAAACGCCTGAAGGTGGCAAAATTCCTGCTTTCTCAAGCTAAGCTGTTTGAGTTCGACCTTATTCCCCCCTGGCGAACGGATCTCATTGCCCGATCGATCCGAACTCAAGCTTTGGCAATAGGGCTGTCGCTGAACTCAAATGCTATTGATTACTTGGCGGTTGCGATCGGGAACAATCCTGCTCGCGCTGAATCAGAACTGCACAAGTTGGCGACCCTGAGCAGCGGCGCTTCCCTCACTTTAAACTCTGTGCGATCGCTGGTTCCTTCAACCACTCAAAATAGCCTCCAGCTTGCCGAAGCGCTGAGGGAAAATAACTCTAAGAGAGCAGTTTGTTTGCTGCTTTACCTTTTGGCAATAGAAACTTTCCCGCTGGCGATTTGTGCGACGCTGATTGCTCAATTTAGAACTTGGTTGTGGGTAAAAGCGGCGATAGTTGGAGGAGTTAAGCAAGACGCTGAAATTGCCCGGATTTGTCAAATTGCTAACCCGAAGCGAGTGTACTTTCTGAGAAAAGAAGTAGCTGCTGTTTCTCTAACATCTCTTGCGGCTGCGATGTCCCTGCTGCTTGATTTAGAGGGTTCGCTGAAGCTTGGGCGTAAAGGGGATTCCATGTTGCCTGCAATTCTGGCGATCGCCCAACTGTTTCCTTCTAAGAAAGCAAGGAAGCGCTCAGTAGAAGCGATGTAGAAGTGATGTAGGGGCGATGTAGAAGTGATGTAGGGGCGATATAGGGGCGAGCGCGAGTGTTCATTCCCCTTGTTTAACTAATGCAAGAAGTTAAACGGGGGAATTTTTTATTTTTTTACCAAAACACCTTATAAAACTTATTAATTAAACTAAAATCACTCCAATGTTAATGCTTGCTACTCAAAAAATAAAACCCTCACACAGATGCCCGAAATGTGGAAAAATTCGTAATGAATGGGCTAAACTCTCCCACAAACATTATGTTTGTAGTAATTGTAAATTTGAAATACAACGTGA
The DNA here is from genome assembly GCF_000317475.1 of Oscillatoria nigro-viridis PCC 7112. Classification (NCBI taxonomy): domain Bacteria; kingdom Bacillati; phylum Cyanobacteriota; class Cyanophyceae; order Oscillatoriales; family Oscillatoriaceae; genus Phormidium; species Phormidium nigroviride. The sequence goes on along the minus strand of NC_019763.1, from coordinate 155,148 downwards.
TAAAGGCTCTGTTATAATTAATTTTAATTACTTCTCCATTTTTTATCAGAAACGCTATCCTAATAATCAATAATTATTAAAAAATATTTTAAACATAATAGTCTTTTGTTATACCATAATGTAGCGCATTGCTAGTTTAAGAAATATGCTATTCTAAGAATGTAAAAGCAGGGAACCTTTTGACAGTGAAGGCGACCTGCCGATACAGCCCGCGCCGCCTCGACAGAGAATAACCCCAACTTTCTGTTAGGAAACCTTATTGGGTTTAGCAGGCAAAGGTACAAAGCCCCAATCCCCAAATAAACAACCAGGGCTATCCAAATGAATAAAAATGAAACTGTGTCGCTCTCAGTCAGCGACGCGATTCAGTATATTGGCCTTGACCAACTCAAGCCTCACCCTCGCAATGAGGAAATTTACGGGTGCACCGAAAGTATTGCTGACCTGGTAGAGTTGATCCAACTCAAAGGCTACGTCCAACCCCTGACCGTCAAAACAGATGGCACGATCGTCAGCGGTCATCGGCGGTGGAGGGCGCTGGCAGCGCTGGGCTGGAAGTCTGTCCCAGTTATTGTCTGCCACTTCCAGACTGAAGATGACGAGCTGTTCGTCTTGGTGGCAGAAAACCGCCACCGCCACCAAAGTCCAGTACAGAGAATTCGGGAAGGAATTGTTGTGGAGCCTATAGCTAGAGAGCTGAGGAACAGACACGCTGCTAAGAAAGCTCGCCACGAAGCTGCTGGCTCAGCAGAGCTGCCGTCGGACAACCAGCAACCGCTGATGGAAAATTTTCCATTGAACCCGATCGACTTAGGTCTGACTCCAAGGGAAATGGAACTGACGGAAAATATTGTGGCAGCTATAGTCGGCTTGGGGTGCGGCAGGAACTACAGGAAAGGGCGCATTGCCGTCAAAGCTGCCGACGAGCTCAAGAAAGACCGCCCCGAATTGGCTGCAAAGTGGTTGGACATTATTAATGACAACAGCATAGATGTGGGGTATCAACTTGCGAAGATGCAGGAGGACAAGCGAGTAGTGGCGTTGGCTGCGATCTCGTCGGGAGCAGCGAAAACCCCGAAACAAGCTAAAGCTATGATTAAGGCTGCTTTGAGAAAATCCTCCGCCTCGAAGGAAATCGAGGGCAGCATTAGTAGCGAGCCGGTTCAAGAAGGCGATTGCGGTGGAGAATGTAAAACTTGCACTCCTTGCGAACCAATTACGGGTGAGGGAGTCAAAACGCGCTTTGGTCCAGACAGCGCTCTTTCGTGGGTTATTGTCAAAATCCCTTTTATTCCTAAACAAAAAATAGCGGAAAGGAAGTGGAATGGATTTTGGGGCCGGATTGTGGAAGTTGGAGCGACTTTGAAAGTCGATATGGGTTCAGAGGTGGTGTCGCTCCTTCACTCGGATGTGGTGGCGATATTGAACCCAACGCCGAGTTTTTGCTCTAGGGCTGAGCGAATTCTCAGGCTGCAAAGCTTCGGCACGGTGTACGAGTTTGGGAAAATAGTCTTGAACAGGATGCAGAGAAAAGTGGTTTGGGATGCAGCAGCGCTAGCTTATCTGGATGCTGTGGAACAGGTGGAATTGGCGCGGCGGGCGATCGAGCAGGCTTTATAATGAGGCTCTCGTTTACTGGCACTAAATTCGGAATTAGCGATCGGTTTCTTTAATTCCGAATTATTTGGCCATTAGCTTGTACCTTTAATTACGAATTATTCAGTCACCCCTCGTTCGGGCGATCGCACAACTAGAATTTGTTTGCGTCGTGCGATCGCCCCCACAGTCTTATCCTTTACGCGGCAGACGGTAACTCTTCAACTTCTTTCCCCAAAAACCGTTCGTTGACGATTTCCCTGTAAGCCTCTAAATCCGGCTGCCAATTTTCCAACAGCTTGTACAAGTGTTGCAGTTTTTCTCCTTCTAATTCCCCTGCAATTTCGTATTGAAAGCTTCCCGAAAACAATACTGCGGGAGTTGGTTCGGCTTCTTGCAGTTGCAGCATAGCTTCGGCAACGCTCAAGTTAAGTTCTCCCTGTTCGAGAGAGTACACTAAATTGACAGCAGCTTTTACGGGAGCTTTCCCAACATCAGACCAAGTACCTTTCGAGAGTAAAGTGGAGGTGATGAACTCCGAGGCAGCATTATCGTCTCCTGCTTCAAAGGTGATGAAGCTTCTGGGATTGATGCTTAAAGTTTGATAGTCGGTGCGGGGTAGCGCTTCAACGTATTTGCGGATGATGTCGGGAATTTTTACGTCTTCTGTTGACTTTGTAGAGAGAGATTCGATGAAGGTGATGGCGTTCGATTGGGCGACGATGTTGATACCGTTGGTGAAGGCCACTTGAGAGATTTGGGGGCTGAAAATGGGGGGGCGGGCGAGTTCCCAATCGGCGGGGACGATGCCGCTGTATTTGAGGAAGTCCGAGTTGAGGAGCGTGGGAGAGTGGTTTTTGGCTGTTAGAGCTAAGGCTAGTTCTTGGATGGTTACTGTGGGTGTCATGGCTGTTTGTAGAGCGATATTATGTTAAATTTTATACTGTGCAGGTTGTCTTTGTACAGGGGGAAGTTCGTTTGCGATCGATGTTGGGTTTTTGGTAGCGAGAGAGGATTAGCAGCAGTTGCGAGGGAACTTTCTGAAAGTCGATATGAGAGTAAAATTTTGCCCCCCGACGGATGATAGTTTGAACTGCTCACACGCCTAGTTTTGTGATTCGTATTCTTCACAAATTCTTACAGCAGCTTCTAAGTATTGATCTAATAGACGATGATTGGATGTATCAGGTAATACTAATTCGACTGCCATAGTGGTTTCCATTACTCCACCATGCTCTTCTCCATCTTTAAAAGCTGCGATAGAACCCCACAATCGAGCTATGGCGGTTTGAATTTCTTCCCTCTCAGGCAAATACCATATCTCTTGACTAATTTCATCACACTGTAAAGGTGTTAAAACATTTTGCTCATCCATTGCTTGCTGAATATATTTATTAAGTTGGGAGAATTTATTTGATTTAATGTCTGATGAATATATTTGTATGCATTCTACTGCCCATTGGATTGCCAAACTATAGTGATATTTTTGTAGTTTGAGTGCAATTGGATAAGCCCAAAGTATTGTTTTGTGTGCTATAGTTCGTCTGACATTTTCTATTATTTTTTTCATGATTGCAAGTATATTTACTCGTCTAGCAATTTAATTACTGGTGGCTCCCCTACAACTGGTTCTGTAACACTCCATTCCCTAGTAATTCTAGCTCCATCTGTATTGGGAGGAATCCACGCTGTAACTCCTGGTCTACCACATGGATCGACGCGCAAACCTTCTTCCGGGACATCGATTTCAGTAACAAAATCAAGAAAGCCTTGTCCCCGTCGTTTACTACTGGGTGGCACATTCCTGCTTATGTGTTGGTATAGTGTTGCGGGTTCTGTAATATTCTGTCGTGTAACGTATGTACCTTCAGGGCGATTTAAATCAACCCGACTATTTGTGGTAGTGTAAACACAAACATTATGAACCAGAATCCCTAAATCCGAAACAAAATAAGTATGAAACCCTTCAACATTAAAATTATAAACCTCAAAATTACCTTCTCGCTTCTGGACCCGATCGACATCAACAATCCTACCATCCCCAGTCTGCAACAGCGACCCAACAGTTAAATCGGCCGCTTCCACCCAACCGCGATCGGGCACCCAGAAAGGATGCTCCCCAGTAGTAGAAATCACCTCCCCATCCACATACAAATCAACCAGCGCATCAGTTTCCCGTACAAAAGTATCCAAAACCTGTTTCGCCTCAATCCCCCCCGGAGTAGTCGGGTCGTCAGCAATCACCCAATCCCCAACTTGAATATCCTCAATATTCTTTTTAGCAAAGGTGAGTGAGGTCTGCGATGATGTTTGCGATGATAGGAAGAGTGCTTTAACTCATCCTATGATAAATGGAAGAGCTGACTACCATTCATACTTATCAGTAAGCTTCTGAAGGGTCTACAAATTTTACGCCTGTAGCACCCGCTTCAGTTATTTTATCTGCAATAAAGCTGTCGATGCAAATGATGAAAAATCCAACTTCTCCTACTATGAACACTTTGTATTTTGATGTATCTACAGGTAGTAAAGAAAGTTTCGTTATGGAATCTATATATGTAGCTCCACTGGACTGTACTTGATGAGACTTATATTCTGAATTTTCAAAATCAAAGCAGTCTAACTCGTCAAGAATGTGCATAAGAAAATAACTTTTTTCTAAATATTCTTCACCTTCATAAATAACTGTAACTGGAAAAAACTCCACTTTGATATTATCAATAGAATCTAGTATTTCTTTAATTTTACTAGAAATTATCCGAAGTGAACCAGTTGTAAAAAAATCATTTGGTGGGTATGTTGGTGGATATTCTGAGTATATTTCTAAAACTATATTAGATGTTAAAATTGTATTTTTCAGGGATTGGCATCTTGAAATGTAAGGACTTATCTTTGCTGCAATTTCTCGATTAAGCATTCTTGCTTCTGTATAAGTCTCCCACGAAGTTGTATCAGCTTTCCAGATTTTTATCGTAGTCATAATATCTTTTATTGTTGACTAAATTTTGCGCTCAGACAATTTTTGTCGGAAGCTTTGCACAGTAATGTCTACAATTTTACAACGGTTTTTGCTCTTATGAGTAGTAGCAAAAATTAACTTTCCCAATTTCTTAAATGTTGAGGATTCATTAAGTGTACCGCATTACAGTGGGAACCGCTGTAATTTGGACATTATGGGAACAGAACCTCAACATCACGGCCTGGGGTCATTTCTTTGAAGTCTAATTCTGTCATCTAGTAAATCGGATCTTATCTGATTCTCAACATTAGCAATCTCGTTCACCAAATCACTGTCACTCACTAAACCTCTATCGTATCGTCTCTGAAGATTGTCCAGATACCCTCTAGCAAGGTCGTTGTATTCTGGTGTGTGCCTACCACCATGATACGGTAATCCTGTGCTAAGAGATTCCGCTGGTGTTCCTGGTAAAGCAATACCATTATTACCCCTATTAATATTATACCCCAAGTTATCAGCAGCTTCTTGCATTACTGGAAATTCCTGGGCAACCTTCACCGGAATTAAGTGATGTCCTTGATATCCCGAAGGTACGCCACCAGCTATGTTTTGGTTAATATTACCTCTTTCAAGACCTCCATAACCAGCATTATGAACCAGAATCCCTAAATCAGAGACATAGTAAGTATGAAATCCCTCAACATTAAAATTATAAACCGGAAACTGCCCTTCACGCTTCTCAATTTTATCAACATCAACAATCCTCCCATCCCCAGTCTGCAACAACGACCCAACAACTAAATCCTTTGCCTCAACCCACCCTTGATCCGCCACCCAGAAAGGATGCTCCCCAGTAGTAGAAATCACCTCCCCATCCACATACAAATCGTACAGCGCATCAGTTTCCCGTACAAACGTATCCAAAACCTGTTTTGCCTCAATCCCTCCAGGAGTAGTAGGATCGTCAGCAATCACCCAATCTCCGACTTGAATATCCTCAATATTCTTGATTCCCTTAGTGCTGTGTAGGACTTGTAATTATGGGTCTCGCGCCTCAATCGATTCTAGAGAAAGAGTGGCTATCCTTAGCCCTGTTTAGTATTTACTATATTTGCCATAAGGCAGGTACTGCATCATTCAGGAACCACTCCCAAAATTCTCTTCTCTTCAAATCATCTCCAACTCCTTCTTCCCATGTTGCCCCTCCACAGTACGCTAAAGAAGCATTAAAGCAAGCTGTCCAATCGTCAGGATCAATCTCTATTTCCGATCGATATAATGTATCAAAGTTAATATCATACAGCACTGTACTAATAGCTGAAGAAGACGCATATCCTGCGTAGGCTGCTATAAAATACTCTTGCCCATTATCCATTAAATTCTCTAATTTATCGTAAAAGAAATTGTCAAATGTTTCTAATGTTTTTCTGTCACCTTTATTCCGTAAAAAATTCTCAGCCATCTCTAGTAACTTTCTTGCTGAGTCATCTGTCAACTCGCAAGACTCCCAAATCCCCAGCACTTTCCACGCACAACTTAGCTCTAATCTCGATCTAATAACATGAGCATTCTGAGAATTGTTATCAAAGCAATCACCAATTACTTTATATATTTTCCCTCGGTAGGAGGCAGGTAGTTCACCCTTTGAATCGAGATGAGAATGGCACTCTTCTAAAACTTGTTTGACAGATATTGGCAAGGTATTCATTGTTTGTCGGTATTATTTTCTAATCAACAGATCCATCTGGGTTGAAAGTTTTGCTACCGTTCGTATCTATAACTCTTATCGATCTATTCTGTGCTCTTGCTTCCTTTTGAAAGAATCCCTGACAGCTTGGACACATAGCTCTGGGAGCAATCTCAATATTATTTGCACTGGGATTACCAACTATTAATTGTACTTCTGCATGGCTGGCTTTTGCTTGACCTGGAATGCCTCGATCTCGAGAGCCTAAGTTAGGAAATTCATGTCCAATTTGTTGACCTCTACGAATAACCTCAGTAGCAGGAACGTGTGAAAAATTAGGGGGCTTCAAATTTGGGTTATAGCCACTGATAGTTTCGATCTGTCCATCTGTAGCAACTGTCTTCTCCTTCCTAAGACTATTGGGAAGGTTGTTGTGTATTTCCTGAGCTGCACTGGGATAATCGGCATTATGAACCAGAATCCCCCACTCAGAAACGAAGTAAGTCGGAATTCCCTCAACATTAAAATTATAAACCTCAAACTTACCTTCCCGCTTCTCAATTTTATCGACATCAACAATCCTACCATCTTGCGTCTGCAACAACGACCCAACAACCAAATCTTTCGCCTCAACCCACCCCTTATCCGCTACCCAGAAAGGATGCTCCCCAGTAGTAGAAATCACCTCCCCATCCACATAAAGGTCAACCAGCGCATCAGTTTCCCGTACAAAAGTATCCAAAACCTGTTTTGCCTCAATCCCCCCCGGAGTAGTAGGGTCGTCAGCAATCACCCAATCTCCAACTTGAATATCCTCAACATTCTTAATCCCATCAACAGTCAAAATCTCCGTACCAGCAACAAAACAGACCCCTATTCTCTTTGGTATGAGTTCCTGTAACTCAAATTATGTGCTAGGTTTTACAAATTTTACCTTGAGGCTGAAGCCAGTAATAGCCAGATGAACAATGCCGTCCTCTTTTTGAATCTGTTGTGTCAGGGTTCCAACTGGCTCAATAGCTGTAATATTGGCTCCATTTTTTAACAACTCATTAATTTCTTCTAAACCGAAGAAAGTTAAGCCTTTGGCTGACTCTATGCGTAATCCAATTTCTAGTTCTTCCATAGAATTTAATTCCCCCAAAAACATTAGCAACGTCTTACTTTTTAGTCTGCATTAAAAGATTTCAGTTTATTTGTTTGAAACTGTAAATGCCAAATATCTCGGTTTTGTGCTTGGATTATATCAATCTTTCCCACCAAATGCTCAATTTCCTCGAACATTCTATATGTAGCAAAAATTAGTTCGTCTTCCCACCCCCACCTTTCAGTTGTGACAGAGATTGCAAGATTGTTTCCTTCTCTCATTACCACACGAATATCAAAATCTTCGTGAGATAATAACTTAGAAATATTTTCAAGATTTATCGATTCAGGGATTGCTTGTTTGAGTGTAATTTCCCAAATGCGATTCCATCTTCCATCAGGCATTTGTCTCAAATTAGCCCAGTTACGAACTACAACATCATCTACATTATACTTCATTGAATTTACCTAATCTTCTTTAAAATTTAAGAACTTGAGGAAATGTTGCATGTTGATTTAAAATATCATATGATTCGGGTCTAAAAATTGTTTCGGTAAAATTCTCGGCTCCAGGTATCCGTCTGATGGTGACTTTTTGACTCGCCTCAAGTTCGCGAAAAATATCATCGGGAAGTTGCATAATTACAACAGATGGTTTCTCGCCAAGCACGTCGGCGTGGCGACGACCAAATTCATAAGCTAATGTTAGTTTCTCACTAACAGAAGGACCACCTTCCCCCGTTAATTCAACTGTGAAAAACGAACCAGGTTTATTAACCCTTCCACCTAGTGAGGCATTTTCGGCATTAGCTTTATTAAATCCTTGAGTAACGATCTTATCAATATTTTCTTGTGAAGAACCATGAGCAAAGTCTCTGTAACCGTTTGCATTATGAACCAGCACCCCCAACTCAGAAACAAAGTAAGTCGGAATTCCCTCAACCTTAAAATTATAAACCGGAAACTTACCTTCCCGCTTCTCAACTTTATCGACATCAACAACCCGACCATCCCCAGTCTGCAACAACGACCCAACAACTAAATCCTTCGCCTCAACCCATCCCTTATCCGATACCCAGAAAGGATGCTCCCCAGTAGTAGAAATCACCTCCCCATCCACATACAAATCGTACAGCGCATCAGTTTCCCTGATAAACGTATCCAAAACCTGCTTTGCCTCAATCCCCCCCGGAGTAGTAGGATCATCAGCAATCACCCAATCCCCAACCTGAATATCCTCAATACTCTTAATCCCATCAACCGTCAGAATCTCCGTACCAGCAACAAAACAATTCCCCGCTTTTGTTACTGTCCTTTGAGTAGATTGCAAGACATTATCAACACCCTCAGCACCGCCCTTAATTGCCTTATTAGCAGCCATAAAAGTCTTGATACCACCCAGCGCCGCCCCAGCAAAAGGCACATAAGCCAACAAATTCCAAGCATCCTCAACCTCAAACTTACCATTATCTTGATAACTCTGATAAAGATTAGAAGTAGCCTTACCAGCCCCATAACCATCCAATCCCGTATTCACAGCAGCAACCCACTTCAAAGGCCCACTTGCAGTAGTAGCCCAAGTAGCTGCCTTCATTCCTGTTATAAAAGAAACCCCAATGCCAGTCACATTCCCAGCATTGTAGAGCATCGCATGATTCGGCTCTACCTTATTGCCAGTAGTGTATTCATAAACATCAGTTAAAAAACCACCCGACACACCGCTAGCAAAACCAGCACCCCATTCTCCAAACATTCCTAAAACTTCTTCACCACTTGCACCCGTAGCAGCAGCCCCACCAATATATCCCAGACCGAAACCAACCCCACCAATCGCAGCTAGCGCAGAAACCCCACTCAGCGTAGCCATCACATCACCCATTGTGAAATAGCCGCTGGGGTCAGTATTGCTAACCGGATTAGCATGAGCGTATTGATAATCGTGCTGACTCATCGGGTCATCTAAATACCCAGGAAAAGCATCCTTAGAAATAAACCTTCCCAAACTAGGGTCATAATACCTTGCACGTAAATAATCCAATCCAGTAGCGCTATCCCGCTGTTCCCCAGCAAACTGAAAAGAATTACCAAAAGTCCCCGTTTGGTTTAACAATCCTCCAAACGCATCGTAAGTATAGCGGTCAGTTACCAAACCAACATTATCCGTAATCGCCCTCGTAGAACCCAATCCATCAGTATGAACAAACCCTTCCCGACCATCATAACGCGACCTGACCAATCCCACACCCTGAGTATAATCAGCCTTAACCGCTCCATTAGCGTCGTACTCCATCAACACTTCAGGTAAACCCCAAATCGGAGCAGTCAAATAATTCGTTTTCACACCATTATTAATAGCTGCGACGCGGCTGCCAAAAGCATCGTAAACAAACTGCGACCCTGACGTACCGTTATTCACCCCAACCAAGCGATTCTCACCATCATTAATCCAATCATAAGAAACAGTCTCAGTACCCGACGACCGAGTTTTGAGAGAACCATTATTATCGTAAGTAAAGTTTGTCAGCTTGCTACCTTCCGTTGTCCGATTGAGGCGATTGTTGTTATCGTAAGTATAGGTAGTTGACCCTGACAAAGTATCGGTTTTAGTTAAGCGATTCCCCACCAAGTCATAGCCATAGCCCGTAGTCCGATTTCCCACAGCAGCATCAACAATCTTTTCCTCCGTCAATCGATTGAGTGCATCGTAGCTGTAATCGACAGTGCGACCGTTATATTCTTCAACTTTCTTGCGATTGCCAGCAGCATCAAGAGTGTAGTTAAAACCAGAGAAAGGAGTACCCGTGACATTTTTAGCAGTTAACTCAGTTAATCGGTCGCGCGTATCGTATTTGCGCGTTTCTACCGAACTGTCAGCAAATTTAGTTTGAATTAAATTGCCAACTTTATCGTAATCGTAATCAGCTAAAGTGCGATTTCCCTCCTTGACCGTATCCAAACGATTCAGCTTGTCGTAACCGTAAGAAGTCGTTCCCGCTTGAGTCGTCAGAGAGGTAATATTGTTTAACAGGTCGTAGCCGTAACCGACAGTTTTCAAATCTGGCGTAGTAGTTGTTTTTAACCGGTCGCGAGTATCGTAAGCGTATTGCGTTACGCCGCGTCCGTCTGTCACAGTCCGCAATTGCGATGTAACGGGGTCGTAGGTATAGGAAACGGGCGAGATTCTGGGGTCTGTGAATGTTTTTTGATTTAAACGTCCGAGGGTGTCGTAGGTATAGTTAATCGTGGATCCATTAAAATCAGTTTCGCTGACGATTTGCCCTAATTTATCGTAAACTGTTTGATTGCGCTGTCCCATTGGCAGAATGGTTGCTGTGGGGCGGAAAAATGCGTCGTATTCAAACTTGGTGACGTTTTGGTTGGCATCTTTAATCTCGGTTAATCGGGCTAAATTGTCGTAGGTGTATTTGGTTTTGGCTTGATTTGCTTGTTCGATTTCGGTTAACTGACTGAGATTGTCGTAAGCGTATTTGGTTGCGTGTAAATTCTCATCAGTGACGCTGGTTATGCGACCGAACTGGTCGTAACCCATCAATATTTTATCGCCATTTTGGAAAGTTGTTTCTACTTTCTGTCCGTATTCATCGTATTTATAACGAATGCTGCGACCGAGTGCATCGGTAACTCGAACTAAATGGCGACGCTTGTCGTATTCAAATTCGGTGCGTTCGTTTAGGGCGTTAATAACCGCTTTGATTTGGCTGTAAGCATCGTATTCGTAGGTGGTGGTTTGATTGAGTTCGTTGGTTTCGGTTTTCAGCCGTCCCTGTGAGTCGTAGGTCAGCGATAAGCGGGAGTTATCGAAGTAAATTGTTTCTTTAATTCGGGCTTTGTCATCGTAAATATAGCGGGTTGTACGATTTCTGGAGTCGGTGACTGACTCAACTTGTCCGCCTGGGTTGTAGGTGTAGGTGGTGTCATTACCAAGAACATCTTTTGAACGAATTAATTGACCGATGTCGTTGTAGAAATACGCCTCTTGATTGGCATAAATATCTGTTTGAGATTTGATGCGACTGGCTGCTGAATATTCGGTTTTGACTCTCTTGTTGTCATCCCAAGTCGGCGTAGAATCCGGTAGAATTGTTTCTGCTAAACGGCCTAATTCATCGTAAGTATAACGGGTTTCTAATCCAGTAGTCGAGACTTCTGCAATCAGATTATTGGCTTGGTCGTATTTTTTGATGACTTTCGGATTATCGCTGCTGTCATTGGGTGTATTGTCGGGTAAGGTAATTTCATCAATGCGAGTTACAACTGAACCAACAGACGGTGGAGTTGAATTGTTATTTTGTCCCGATGTTTCTGGCAATTCGTAGCGGTAAGAAGTGACATTGCCAAATACATCTGTCATTGATGTAACCCGTCCCAATTTATCGTAAATCATCGATTGATTGTTGCCTTGGGAGGTTCTGCTAGCAATGGTTTTACCTTCGGAGTCGTAGTCATACTCCATCCATTGGGTATAAGTTTGACCGTTGAGGTTAAATGTGGTTGTTGCCTTCTTGATTCTGTTGTTGAGGTCGTAATCAGTTTTAACCTCATTACCTCGGCTATCCACCATGCGATTGATGTTACCAAAACGGTCGTAGTCAAATTCTGTTACTTGACCGTCTGGTGCGGTTTGGAAACGCAGTTGACCTTGTGCGTTGTAGCTGTAGGTTGTTTTTAGTCCATCTGTATCAATGCTTTCGATTAAATTGCCGCGGCTGTCGTATTTAGCATTAGTTTTTAGACCTGTGGGTGAAACAATGGATGTAGCGCGACCGCGATTGTCGTAGGTCATGCGGGTGGTGTTACCCTGTTCGTCTTTTATGGTTAGCAGGTTGTTGTTGCTATCATAGGTATAGAGAGTTGTAACACCATCTGCATCGGTTTCACTTAATAGGTTGTTATCGGAGTCGTAGGTGCGGGTAATAGTGCCTGCTTTGGCATCTATTTCTTGCAGGACGTTACCGTGCGAGTCATAAATATAGGTGGTAGAATACCCGCGTGTATCTTTGACAGTTTGTTTAGAATTGTTGGGGTCGTAGGTCATTTCAACGGCTTTACCGTTGACATCTACCATTTGTTTCAGCCGTCCAGTTACTTGGTCGTATTCTGCTTTTGTTCCAGTCCTTCCCAAGGGGTCGATAACCTCAGTCAAAAAGTGCGGTCTGTCCTCATCTCCATACTTAAAAGTCGTAGTATTATTCTCCCTATCCTTAACAGCAACCAAATCCCCTTTAGCATCGTATTCGTACTTAACCTTCTTCCCATCCGGGTCAACAACACCGACAATCCTCCCAGCAACATCCCTCTCAAAAGTCACCGACTTACCCGTACTGCTAGCAATCCCCGCATCGCTAAAAGTCAACTTATTCCCATTCGCATCAGTAGCAGTCAGCAAATCCCCAGATGCCGCATCAATCTCGTAAACCAATCCTTCCTTCGTCGTCAACACATAAACCCCACCAAACGCCGGATTTTCGGGATTGAAGGGCTGCCCGTTCACCCCGTAATACTCGCCGTACTCATTCCGTATCAAATTCGCATCCTTAACCGTCAGAGTCACCGTCGAACCCTTCTGAGACTCAAAAGCAGGCTTGTACATCGCAGCCCCCGGCCCAGCAGCCCCTAAATACTGATTCAGATGACTCGGAGTCGGCTTAAAAGTAAAGGTTTCCCGCTTACCTCCGGGTAGGGTGATGAATACCTTAGTCTTGCTATCAAATGCTACGGTATTGATGCCCAACTCCTCATAAGTCGGGTCAGCCTTCAAAGAAGTCTTCAAATCAGTATCCCGGAACTCCATCCGCCAGCCGTAGCCGAAATCATCGCTATTATTCGCATTCAAAGAATCGTAAGTCCGAGTCACGTTAATCGGAATACCCGCCACCGGAACCGTTAAATCGGTAAAGGATAAGCGGAAATTCCCCAACTTCAAATCACCAGCAACATTCACCGTTCTTTCAGTAGTCGAACCGTTGCCGTTAGCGTCGAATGCAGTGAACTTGAGAACGTAAGCGCCGTTAGCCAAAACAGTCGGGTCAAATGTCGCAACCGTTCCGTTGCTGACAGCAGCAGTTCCCCGATAAACCTCCTTAAACCCTCCGCCATCGCCCGGAATTTGCCCGCCACCAACCGGGGCTACTTCCAATGTATAGTAAGCTAAATTGCTGTCACTAATCGTGCCGGTGATGTTGAAGGGCGCGGTGATTTCTGCATCATCTTCCAGGGCGATATTTATAACAGGCGCGTTGACATCGGTGGGGTCAATTGCTGCTACTGTTTGAGTCGCAGTTCCGGCATTTCCAGCACTATCTTTAGCTGTTGCAATTGCCGTGAAATTGCCTAAATTATTTACCTTGACAGATGCTTGACCTTGTGCATCCAAAACTACAGGAGTGCCGTTGATAGTCAAACCCAAAGATTCAACTTTCACGTTATCGACAGCATTGACGGTAAACGTGACCGAATCTCCGAGATTAGCTGTATTTTTGCTGGCAACAATATTGACTTTAGGTGCGGAAGTATCCGCGACAACACTTAAATTGTAAGAAACAGAAACAGTCTTGCCAAAAGTATCGGTGATAGCAACTTGCACCGGCCCCGTCGTACCGACATCAGTTGCTTGAGGCATCCAACTAATGCGGCCGAATTCATCAACAGTCATTCCAGACGGCGACTGTATCAGAGAATAAGCAAGCAAATCCCCCTCAGCATCAGTCGCCCTTAAATCGTAACGATAGGTAGAACCAACAACCGCCGACTGAACAACAGGAACAGCAGGAACAATCGGTGTAGAATTTGCCCTTGCAGTTAATGTAAAACCTTGCGCCGCCCCCAAACCTCCAGCATCCGCAGCGCCTACAACTATTTGATGGTTTCCAGCAGTCGGGTTATCCCAAGTCAGCAATCCAGTTGCGGCATTAATTGCCATCCCCATCGGGGCTTTTAATAACTGATAAGTTAAACTGCCACTTTCCGGGTCAGTTGCTTGTACCGGATAGCTGTACTGAGAACCCAAAGATGCTGCAAATACAGGAGTTGAAACTACTGTTGGAGGCAGGTTGATTGCAGCAGTTCCCACAGACACCGCAAACTTCTGATTCCCTACCCCACCTTGGGTGTCAGTTGCTAAAACTTCAACAGTATGAGAACCTACAAAATTAGCACCCGGAGTCCATTCAATTAAACCAGTTCTGGCATCAATCTTCATGCCATCCGGTTTGGTTCCCAAACTGTAGCGCAGGGTATCGTTTTCTGGGTCAGTTCCAAATACTTGATATTTGTATGTTCCGTTGACTCCAGCAATCGTGACTGGAATGGATACAATCGCAGGCGGCGTATTAATTCCCGTTACTTTTAAGCTGAATTCTTGACCTGTATAGGAACCCAAACTATCAGTTACCCGGACGGCGACTGTATGTTCTCCTATTTGTTCGCTGGTTGGTTGCCAACTCAAACCCCCTGTTTTTGTGTCGATTACCATACCATTGGGCGCACTGTCAAGACTCCAGAGCAAGTAATCTCCATCGGGGTCGGTTCCTGTTAGCTGGTAGCGGTAAACTTTTTCTAAGTTGGTAACGGTATCCGGTACTGAAGTAATGCTGGGAAGTCGGTTGGCGGTGGAATTCGATACGTTGACAGTCCATGATTGGGTGTCGGTTCCACCTTGTCCGTCGCTAACCGAAACAGACACTGTTTGCGGGCCTGTTTGGGCAGCAGTCGGAGTCCAAGCTACCAAACCTTCTGAGTCAACGGTCATCCCAGCGGGTTTGGAAACTAATGTAAAGCTGATGGGGTTGCCGTCGGGGTCAGTTACAGCGAGTTTGTAGAAATAACCGCTGCCGGTGCGGGCTGAAGTGCGGGGGTCAGAAGTAATGTCCGGCGGGCGGTTGGGAATCGCCTCAATTACCCGCAGCGGCACTTCTAGCTTGGATTCGCCACCCTTTCCATCCGTGGCTTTAACTGTGAAAGAATTCGTTCCCAATTGTCCGGCTGTCGGCGTCCAAGTTACCAATCCGGTAGTTGGGTTGACTGTGATACCAGCAGGCGCGTTCGGTAACAGCGCGTAGGTAATAATGTCGCCGTCGGCATCCGCGGCTACTGCGCGATACTCGAATCGCTTACCGATTTGAGGTTGCAAGTCCGACGGCGGTATGGAGGCAAACAGCGGGGGATTGTTGGGCGGTATCAATTCTACTTCGACGTACTGCAAAGCTTGACCGCCTTTGCCGTCAGTGGCGCGCAAAACGACATTGAATTTCACCGTAGAGGGTGCCGCTTCCGGGCGACCGAAAGCAATCAAGCGATCGCGCGTCGCCCGCAGTTCTTTATAATATTCTTCGACCTGCGCTGCTGTCGGAGTCCAAACTACAGTGCCGTTTTTCGGGTCAACGCTCATTCCTGGAGGGTTGAGAACTAAGCTGTAAGTCACTTCGTCGGCATCGGGGTCGGAGGCCAAAGCCCTGTAAACTAGGGGTTCCCCGGCTTTGAGCCCGAAGGGAGGCGCTACTGTCAGGAAGGTGGGGTCGGAATTCACAGGTTCTTGCGAATCTTTGTGGACGCCGAATAAATGAGTGAATGTTTGTCCCGCAGCCGTGACTGTATCTGTAAAAACTGAGGAACTGGGTGCAGTTTGTATGTAGTCGCTTGGCGCTACAGCCCGCACTTTGTAGGTACCGGGCACTAAGTTGTCAAAGGTAAACTGATAGTTTGTTTGACCCAAAATTGACTCGGAATCGTCCTTTTTGGTCAATTGCTTCGGTTCGTCTGGATCTAGCACTCCGTTGTTGTTAAGATCCAGATAGACTGGCACGTTTTCCATTAAGGGCTCGATGGTGTAGCGGGGGTCGAAACCGCCGAAAACGCTGCTTAACTGGTCTATATCGCTCAGTATTACTGCTTCTGGGTCGAGTTTTTTGATGGTATCCAGGGTTGAATATTGGCCGATACCGAAGGCTGTCAAGCCGATGCCTTTGGTTGTGAGGTCTGCCCTTACGGTCGCGGAGACTGTGGCATCGAGGGCGCCGTAGCCGTCGGACATGAAGATAATATTTTTGTCTCCCGGCATATAGGGGACTAATTGGTCGATAGCTTCTACGGCACGAGTAAAATCGTTGTGACCGTTGGGAATGGTGTAAGTGTCACTTGCCAGGATTTCCCGGATATCGGGGATGCCGTTGTTGTTTTTATCTGCCAGGGGCGTCGTGTAGGGCTGAACCCCAGGCGTTGCGGGGTCCATATCTTGAATTTGGGCGGTGTATTGATGGGGAATCAAGCCGATATTGACTCTATCGCCCAAACCTTGAGCTATTAATGTATCGATAAGAGTCAGGGTAGCGGCGACTTGAGCTTTGAGAACGTCATCAACCCCAGCAGGGCCGGCAAACGGGGCTGCGGTACTGCCAGAAACATCGATCGCCACTATAATAGCTGGATTGTTGCCCTTAACTAATTTAGAATCGCGGAAGCCGTTGCCGTTTAAGTCGTCAAATACGGCCCCTTGAATTTTACCCAAAGCGCCGTAAGCATCCACGGTAAACTTTTGCAAGCCCTTGCCGCCGCGCGGGTCTGCCACCTCCACGGTAAAGTCAGCTTTGCTCCCGGCCGCAATATTTTCCGGGAACCACAGCAACTCTCCGCTATCGCCGTTAATCAATGCTCCCAGCGGGCCGTCCACCAAGCGGTATTTGAGTCGGTCGCCGTCCGGGTCAACCGCAGCTAACTGATAGCGGTAAATTTTATCGTCCAGTCCGAAGCGGACTACGGGGTCGCTGACGATAACCGGATTGCTGTTGGTCGGGTCGGGCCACACCCGGATGCTGTATTCTTGCAAGTCTTTGCCGCCCTGACCGTCTGACGCTTCCAACTTCACGGGATACAAACCGGACGAACCAAGAGAATTGCTGCCCGTTTCTCCCGTCCCCGGAGTCACGATATCGGCTGCCGTTTTCTCGTAGCGCAGAGCCCGGAATTGGTAATTGACCGGAGCGCTCGAAGTCCCGCCCTCTATTAACAGAGCGTACTCTCCAGTAGCCGGCAGTTCCACTGGCAAATCGCTGCCGAGCCAATTATAAGTAACCTGCTTGTTGTCAGGACCGATTAGCTTCCAGTAATTTGAATAATTACCGACAATAGAATCGAAGAACAAGCGATCGCCCTTATTGCCCTCAAACTTGTAGAATTTGCTTTGCTGCCCGGATGCTAAAGTACCGGTCACCGGCAAGTTGAACGGCATGAAGCTGGCTCCTGACAGTTCTAGGAGTTGGAACGAGTAGTTTTGGTTGGTTGCTTGCTGGCCTTCGATTACCAGTTGGTACAAACCGTTCTGAGTCAGAGTAAGCGGTTCGACATCGGTGTACTGGAAGTTGGGTTTAGTAAATACTGCTTTCCCGGTCGGGTCGTATAAAGTTGCAGAAACATTAGTTCCCACCATGCCGTTGAAAGCTACCCGCAGGCCTTCCACGCCGTCAAAAGTGTAAACTTTAGCTTCAGCCCCCGAAAGCGTTCCAGATACAGGACTGCCTATTTCTAAGTAGTTAGTTATCGGGCTTCTGAGGCTGTTGGGTAACTCAGCAACGCGCAACTGATAGCTGCCAGTTGAAGAGGTGTAATAGCCGTATATTTGTAGAGTGTATTCTCCTGTTTGCGGCAATACTTTTGGCAGGGTATTTAGGCTAGTATCTTCGTTATCGAATACTCTGCTGCCGTCAGGGGCTATCAGCCTTGCTCTGATTTGCCAGTTATTATTGTTGATGCTGTCCAAGAAAATTTGAGTGCCAGCCGACGCGGTGAATGTGTGATTTGTAACGCCCCCGGCCGTCAGCGTACCGCTAATTATAGAATTGAGTCCGGCGCTAGTTTGTGGTGCTGGCGTGTTATCAGTCGCGCTAAAATTATAGCTGACGGGTGAAGAGTTGTTTCCGGTAATAGCTAGGGTGTACAAACCTGCTGTCGGCAGCGCCACCTTAAAGTCTGGTGAGTTCCAAGGCGGAGAAACTATTGCTTTGTTATCGGGTCCGTAGAGCACCCAATTTCCACCGTTGCTCCACGCAGCAGCGCTTAAATCGAAGTTTAATACTTGACCCTGACGGCCGGTAATTTTATACAAGTCAACTTCTCCTATTTCAGCAGTGCCGATATTGGGCGCGGTCAAATTTAGAGGAGAAGAGTCGGCTAAATCGCTCAATTTAAAACTGTAATTGCCCGTGTTATTGTTGGTGGCATCAACTACCAGGCGATAAGTTCCGCTGGCATTCAAAGTTGGCGGCTGCCAGTCAGCGCTCGTATTAACACTCGAATAGCCCGACGTGCCAACAACTGCGTTGCCAAAAGGATCGTAGAGTTGCGCCGACAAATTGCTGTTCCCAGTTAAACCGTCAAAAAACAGCTTTTGTCCGACCTTACCATCAAAAGTATAGGTATCTTTTTCGCCTGCTTTGTCGATGCTTTGACTGACAGTTTGACCGAGAGTTAAAGGCACTGTTGTTAACTCGGGCCTTACCACTTTAAACTCGTAATTGTTATTAGGTCTGTCCTGACCTGATAAAACTAACGAGTATTCGCCAGTAACGGACAAAGGTTGTTCGGGATCGTTCGTCAAGCCTCCAGAGGTCAGGCGCTTGCCGTATGGGTCGTAAAGGTAGTAGTAATTGTACGGATCTCCGGCAGTCATATCGAAGTAGAAAGAGCTGCCTGCTGCACCTTGAAATTTGTAGGTTTTAGCTTCGCGCTTGCTGGTGCCGAAGTTGCCAGAAATCGGAGCATCTAAAGTCAAAGTTTCGCCTTCTGCCAAATCGAGCAATCGGAAACTGTAAGTATTTCCCGCACTGTCAGCAGAACCATCTACAATTAGCTTGTAATTGCCTTCTTTGGTAAGGATTACAGGTTCTCGATCGTATGAGGCATATTGACCGTTATACCACTCGCCAAAAACCGTTACTCCATCCGGGTCTACCAATTTTACTGTCAGAAAAGTTGATGAATTTTCCAAGCTGTCAAACCACAGCTTTTGACCTATAGTTCCTCGAAAAGCATAGATATCCTGTTCCCCAGCTTCGCCAATCGTACCGCTAACTGTATCGCCCACAGTGTAAGGTGTCGTAACGATATCCGGCGTTACTATCCGCAGGTTGTAGTTGTTGTTGGTAGCGTTTTTGCCCGACAAAATTAGAGTGTATTCGCCCGAAAAAGGCAGCGCTGTTTTCTCATTGTCAGAACTCAAACCCGCGTAATCAAAAATCTGCTTTCCGTAGGGGTCGTAGAGAAAATAATTGTTAGCAGCATCGCCAACCGTAGAATCAAAATAAAGAGGCTGACCTTGAGTGCCGTTAAAGCGATAGGCAATCGCTTCCCGCTTGAAAGTGCCGAAGTTCCCCGCAATCGGAGTATCTAAAGAAGTAACAGTTGCCGCTGCCGAGTCGAGGAAGCGGAATTGGTAAGCACCCGTATAATCGTAGGAACCGTCTACTTTTAAGGTGTAAGTTCCAGCCTCAGTTAAAGTCAATAAATCTGAGGAATTTCTATCGTCGCCAAGATTGTGACCGTTCAACAGAAGTTTGCCTGTTGGCGAATACAAGTAAGCGGTAATGTTGCTGCTGGGGAACAAGCTATCCAACCACAACTGTTGACCGGGAGTTCCAGTAAAAGTGTAGGTATCTTGTTCTCCTGGTTCGCCAATCGCACCCATTATTGTATTTCCAATTGTGTGAGGTTGGGTGACGAGATCGGGCGTTACCATCCGCAAATTATAATTGTTATTAGTTTGACCCGTCCCGTTAAAAACAAGAGTGTACTCGCCAGAACTAGGCAGCTTTGTCGGTTCAACGCCGTAATCGTAGGAGTAAGGATAGGGAGGGTCATAAGACAAGTCCTGATAGAAAAAGCGCTGCCCGTCGGGACTGTAGACGGAGTAGTTAGACCCGCCTCCCTCAATGCGATCGAAATAGACATATTGACCCCCAGTACCCGTGAATTTATACACGACCGCATCGCGCTTGCTCGTGCCAAAATTGCCGGTAGTATTTGTATCTAAAAAGGTGGTTTGTGCGGCAGCAGCCAAATCGAGAAGGCGGAAGCTGTAGCTGCCGGTAGCGTCACCAGAACCATCTACTACAAAGCGGTAATTACCCGTTTCTTTAAGGGTAGTAAGAGCAGCGGGTTCGAGATCGCTTCCCAAATTTTGACTGTTCCAGATTATAGCGTTGGTGGGGCTGTACAAAGTGCCATTAATATTACCCGCAGCCAGGAGGCTGTCGAACCACAAACGCTGACCTTCCGTACCCGCAAAAGTATAAGTATTTTGCTGGCCGGCTTTGCTAATTTCCCCATTCACGGTATTGCCGATTGTCAAGGAAAATGCACCATCTGTTGGTGTGACGAGCCGCACGCCGTAATTGTTATTAGTTTGGTTGTCACCATCAAAAGCGAGCACGTACTCGCCGGAGCTTGGCAGTTTTTGTTCGTAATCAGAGACACCGTATTGATAGAAAAGCTGCTGGCCGTTGGGACTGTAGAGCCTGTAGTAGTTGTAAAAATCCCCATCAAGGCGATCGAAATAGAGGGTCTGGTTTTCTGAGCCTTGAAACTTGTACAAAACAGTTTCTCGCTTGCTCGTACCGAAATTGCCGGATACAGTTGTATTATCCAAGCTGGTTAAAGTTGTTGCGCCCGTATCCGTATTGTCGAGCAGTCGGAAGTTGGCTGTAGTTTGCGATGTATTATTTGATTGCAGCACCAAATAGTATTCGCCGTCAGCTTCTAAAGTCTGCAATTCAATATCGTTTGATAAATCTCCGGTATAAGCAACTTGCAGCCCGCTCGAATTCAACAACTTTGCCGTAACGTTGGTACCGCTAGTATTTAAACCGTCCAACCAAACTTTTTGACCGACTGTCCCCGTGAATTTGTATGCTTTCGTTTCCCGAGGATTTAAGGATACATTGATGGGGGCATTTAAGGCGAGCGTTGGCGATGCTTTGAGGTCAACCAATTGGAAGCTGTAATTGCCCGTGGTAGTGGCAGGGTAACCGTAAACTTCCAGCTTGTAGGGGCCTGTTTGCGTTAGTTGATAGGCGCCGCCGTCGCTCTGGCTGTCAAGATTGTTAAAGACAAAATCATTAGTGCTGTTTGGCTTTAAAAGTCTCACCCACCGCCCTGGAGCGTTGCTTTGACCGTCAAAATAAATTAGCGTCCCGGCCTTGGCTGTGAAGGAGTTTTCATCCACTTCACCCGGTGCTGACAGCGTACCGCCGTAGGGCATCCCCAACCCGCTGTTGGTTGTAGCTGGCGGTAGGGTACTGTTGGCTTGGATGTTGCTGTAGCTGACCGAATTTGCCGAAGGATTCCGCAGCGCCAGGATGTAAGTGCCGTCAGCGGGCAGGGTGGAGGTGAAGCCAGTGTTAAGGTTGGCCGAGCCGACCCTGTTGTTTTCGTAGTAGTAGCTTTCAGGGTTCAGCAGGTTTTGAGGAGCGTACAGCACCCACTCTGCACCGGAACTCGCGCTAGAGCCAGCGAACGTCAATTGCTGTCCTGCCGTGCCGTTTATTTTATACAGGACGGTTTCTTTTGCAGCCAGAGATCCGCTTAGCGGGGTTCCCAACGGCAGTAGCGGCGCTGCGTCAGAGAGAATGAAGCTGTAATCTCCAGTTTTACCGTAAAGGCCGTCAACTGTCACCTTGTAAGTGCCCGCTTCGGTGAGGGTGAAGGGCGGGCGGTCTGTACCCGTGTTGCCATTCAAAACCTCTTTACCGCTGGGACTGTAAATTTTAACGGTGATATCGCTGTTGCCGATGCGGGGGTCGAAGTACAGCGTTTGACCGACATTACCCGTAAAGGTGTAGGCATCTTGTTCTCCCAGCTTGCTGATGCTGCTGGTAACGGGGGCAGAAAGCGTCATCGGGGCGGGGGGTGAAGTCGTGGTAATTAGCTGAATTTGGTAGTTGACGGGCGTGCTGTTTTCTCCCCTCAGCATCAGGTAGTAAGTTCCGTCTCCCTCCAGGGGGTATTCAAAATCGGTGGAAAGATTTACGTTGTTAACAAGTACGCCATTGTTGGAGTTGTAGAGGCTCCAGGCGGCAGTGCCTGAGTTTTCTTGACTGTCGAAGTAAACGCGATCGCCTTTGGCTCCTGTAAATTGATAGAACTGTATCGCTCTCCCAGGATTTAGCGTGCCGGAGGTCGGGCTGGTGGCGTCTTTTTGCAAGACTGGCACGTTGCTGGCATCTACCAGGCGGAAGCTGTAAGGGTCAGTTGTTTGGTTGTCACCATCCACAGTCAGCGAGTAGGTCCCGTTCTCCGGCAAAATGACAGGACTCCGCCAATAAGAGTCTGACTCCATCGGCGAGTTGTTGATGACTTTGGTGCCGCTGGGGCTAACTAATGTGGCTCGGTTATTGGGCGTCTCCATCAGCGTATCGAGGAACACCCGCTGTCCTTTGGTGCCAGTAAAGGTGTAAACGTCCTGCTCGCCTTTTTCGCCGATGGAACTCGAAACAGGGACATTAAATGCCAGCGTCCCGGCTTGCACGTCGGGAGTAATTACTTTGAACGAGTAGTTGACCGGGGTGTTGTTGTTGTAGCCCCTGATTGCCAGCGTGTAAGTGCCGGAGTTCGGCAGTACCACTTCCATGTCGGTATTCTGGGAAGCGTCACCGCCGGGAACCACGTTATTCCCAGAATCGTAAAGAGTCCAGTTTGTATTTACAGTTCCCCCCGGCGTATCGAAAAAGAGGCGCTGGCTTTTCGAGCCTGTAAACTGATATAAATGCGTTTCCTGCCCTGGGTTGAGGGTGCCGCTGATGTCGGTATCCAAGTTCAGGAGTGCTGCCAGTCCCAAGTCGAGAACGCTAAAGCTGTAAGTACCCGTGTTTTCTTCAGTCCCGTCAATTTCTATGCGGTAAGTGCCGCTTTCTTTTAAAGTAATCGGATTTCCGTCATAGTTGTATTCGAGATTGTAAATCGGCAGAGCGGCACCGCTGGGACCGATCAGTTTTGCTGTGTGCGGCCAGTAGCCGTTCGGGATATCTTGCTTGTAGAACAGCCGATCGAAGTAAATGCGCTGTCCGACTTCTCCGGTAAAGGTGTAGTAATCTGTTTCGCCTTTTTCCTTGAGTTCCCCGTAAACGCTGTTGGGCTCCGCGTTGCTGCCGGGGACGATGGGTACTGTGATGTCGTCGGGCGTGACAATCTCGAACGAGTAATCGACGGTGCTGGTAAAGCTGGAGTTGCCCCTGATGGCGAGCACGTACTCGCCGTCCTTCGGCAAGTACAGTTCCATATCTGCTTCCGAGCCGCGATACTTGGCTTCTTTGCTGTCGGCCGAGTAGAGTATCCAGTTGAAGCCGCCGCTGTTGGTTTTGTTGTCGAAGAACAGCTTTTGACCTTTGCTGCCGGTGAAGCGGAATAAGTCGTCTTCCGAACCGGGGCTGAGAGTGCCTTTGATGGTTGTATCGAAGGGAACGGCGGGTACTAAGCCGAGGTCGATAACGCTGAAGCCGTAGCTGCCGGTGGCGTCGCCGTTGGTTGACGTTACGATGCGGTAATTGCCGGTTTCTGTCAGGTTGAGGATTTTGTTGCTGTCTAAGTTCGTTGATACAGTCTCGCCGCTGGGACTTTGGATGTCGAATTTCCAATTCCCAGCAGCACCGCTGTATTGCAGCGGGTCTATGTAAATGCGCTGTCCGGCCGTGCCGCTGAAGGTGAATTCGTCTCTTTCCCCTGGCAAGCTGATTTTACCCAGTACCGTATCTCCCAGCACGAGAACGGCCGGCGGCGTCCATTCCACCAGTCCCGTATTGGGGTTAACTTTCATGCCTTCAGGGCCGAGAATCAGTTTGTAGCCGATTGTATCGCTGTCGGGGTCGGTGGCGTCACTGTCGTAGCGGTAGGGTGTATTTATCCAAGCATCCACCACGGGTGTCGAAGTGAAAATCGGCGGCCTGTTCGGCGGTTGGCTGAGGGCCGACAGGGTGTAGGTAAGTGTGGTAATTCCCCCGTTCCCATCATCCGCTTGCACCGTCACCGCGTGGTTGCCGATATCTCCCGCCACCGTCGGCCAAGCAATCCTTCCCGTTACGGAATCTATCTCCATTCCGTTCGGTTTTTCTAACAGGGAATAGGTAATTGCATCTCCATCCGGGTCAACAGCAGCAGCGGTATAAACGTAAGGTTTTCCAATTACTACTTCCGTATCTAAAGTTCCCGAAAACTCGGGCGGTCGGTTCAATTCGCTCAAAAATACTAAATCGTAACTGAATAGAACGGACGAGGGATTGTAGAATTTTAACGTGCCTGGAAGCGTCGTTTCTCCCGGTTTTAACAGGCCGTCCCTGGAGAGTGAAGTTGCGTCGTAATAAACAATTCCATCCGGCGTAATTCCCGAGGCATCCAACAGCCTGACTGTCGGGTCGCTAATGTTAGTTACTCCCACCAACAACCTGTCGCGCAGCGGGTATTGTCCGATATTTTTTAATGCTAAATCGGCGTGCAGAACTTTGGTTGTAGAGTTGAACGATGTCTGCCCGTACTCGGTTTCCACGCCCCCGGAAACATCCCTCAAAGCAGCGAAGTCAATCGGGGTGTTATCGGGGATTGTTCCGGAGGGTGTTGTCGGTGTTGGTGGCGGTGCTGCACCGGCTTGAACGTTAATCGAGGCGATGCCGACTTTGGTTGCCGCGTCGCCGTCGTTGTTGACCAATCGCACTTGCAGAGTAGCGGCGGTTCCGGGCGCGATTTGCGACAAGTCTATGCTGATTTTGCCACCGTTAAAAGTGACGCCCGGTGCTAGTTGGGGCGGCAGACCTTCAGTAATGTTAAAGGAGGCGTTTTTGCCGCTGGCAATGGTGCCGATTAAGGATTTCCCAGTCCCATCCACTAACGATATTTCAAAGGCGTCGTTAATCGATTTTGGGTTGGTATCAGAGGTATCGAAATTGAGTCCGACAATGCCAATATCGAGGGTTGAAGGAGATGCTGGGATTGTTAAGGTTTGCGAGTAAGTGTTGGCAAATGTCGTTCCTTCTACCAACCAAATTGTATCGGGGTTCGGTTCAGTTGGCTCTACCAAACTGTTGGCGTATTCTATCAGTTGCTGTCCTAAAGCTGTATTGCGCCATTCTCTGTCAGGGTCGATGACGGAATCCAGCAGCGGTGCGTTTCCTGTTGCCCCAAGCACTGTGAAGATAAGGTCATTGTAGTCGCTGTCAGAGTTAGCGGCCGACATATCTTCCATCGCAAAAGTGTTCCCCGTTCCGGTTGTGTCGGCTAGAGGCAACACGTAAGATGTATCGTTGGGATTGGCATTCGCAATACTGAATAAGGGGCGACTGCCGGAATACACGTTTTCCGAATAAAAGGAATCGAGCGATGACTGTACTGTATCGTCGGGGACTAACATGACGGCAAAGGTGTCGCCTGGGGTCATATTGAAAGTTTTGATACCTTGATATTCGCCGCTGTTCCGCGAACCGTCGAACGGCATCGCACCGGTGAATTTTGCTCCTTCTGTAGCATCGCTGATGACAACGTGTCCCTCGGTGGAATTGCTTAAAACTCTACGCAATGCTTCGGTAATGAATTCTGGAGTTCCTGGTGTAAGCCCGGACATTCCTGCCAGGCTGAAAATTCCGAGTTCGCCTTCAAAGGAACCGCCGTCAAATACATAGTCAAATCTGACTTGTCCTTGGTTATCTACAAGAAAAGTACCGGGGATTGGTGGTAAATTGGCTGTTGTTGTTATTGATAAATTTGTTGGGGGATTTGTATTGCTTTGGAAGTCGCCCGTACGCTGTGTTGAATTGGGTTGACTGTCTGCAATACCGTCCGAAAATTGAGCCGGTTCTTCTGCCTCTAACGGCAACAAACCGCTTGTTATATCTGCTCCTTGGGGCGCAATTTCGGTATCTGAATATGCGGGCTGGGCGGCGGCGGTTTCTGTTTGAGTTGAATTGCTATTATAAGTGTTTGAATTTGGTTCGGGTGGGGATTTAAGAGTTGAGGGTGAAATGCTGGTTTCGACTGAGGCTATCTGTGCCGTACCTGCTGCTGTTTCTGATGGAGTTGAGAAAAGTGCCGGTATAGGAGAATCGGTTTGTACGCTAGAGTTTGAGGGAGAAATTAGCGGGTCGGGTTCGAGAGAATTAACGACAGTTGCCGGGGAGTTTTCAGTCTCTAATTCTGCGGTGAAGGTGACAGCGATGTCCGTATCAATTGTATCCGCAGCGAATTCTGCAAAAGCGAAATCGTCTGTTTTTGATGGCAATTGTTGGCTTTCAACTTCGGCTGTTATTTCAGCAACAGGGAGTTCGCGTTCAACCGTATCATCCGCTTCTGGTGTATAAACAATTGATTCGGTTTTTGTCACCAATTGTTTTGTTTCAAATTCGGCTGTTATTTCAGGGAAGGCGGTGTCATCTTCAATTAAATCGGCAACCTTTTCTGTTTCTGTAGCAATAATCTCAGCGGTTGTTGTGGGAAATTGTTCTGTTTCAAATTCGGCTGCGGTTTCGGTAACATCCCGGTCATTTTCTTGGGTATCAACAGCCTTGGATGCGGGAATAACCTCAGTAATTTGGACCGGCAATTGTGACGCAGCATTAGGAAGATTGTCGTCGGTTTCTCTTGGCAATTCTTCGCCCAAATTATCGGCAATCTCAGATGTTTTTGCAGGAGGCTGTGACGCGATGGGAGTGGGAATTAGCAGAGTTTCAGCGGTTGGTGGAGAAGCAGCATTATTTACAGCATAGTCGGCTGAAGCCGGCAATTGAGGAATGCGATTAGTTGCAGTTGTGTCGGTTTTAATTGATTCAGTATCTGCTGACTGGCTGACAATAAATTCTGCTGATACTGGCAGTTCACTTTCTGAATTTAATTCATTAGGGATAACACTGGGTGTCTCTGGGGGAGAGGCTGTTTGTTCTATTTGTTGCGATTCTTGAGTATCTGATTTGCCAACTGTTGATGTTGCTGTTGGTTGCGCTTCTTCAGTATCGGATTGGCCAACTATTGATGTTTCTGTGGCTGGTGATTCTTGACTATCAGATTTATCAACTGTTGATGTTGCTGTTGGTGGCGATTCTTGAGTATCTGATTTGCCAACTGTTGATGTTGCTGTTGGTGGCGATTCTTGAGTATCTGATTTGCCAACTGTTGATGTTTCTATTTGTTGCGATTCTTGAGTATCTGATTTGCCAACTGTTGATGTTGCTGTTGGTAGTGATTCTTGAGTATCTGATTTGCCAACTGTTGATGTTGCTGTTGGTGGTGATTCTTGAGTATCTGATTTGCCAAATGTTGATGTTGCTGTTGGTTGCGCTTCTTCAGTATCGGATTTGCCAACTGTTGATGTTTCTGTTGGTTGCGATTCTTGAGTATCTGATTTGACAGCAATTGATGTTGCTGTTGGTAGTGATTCTTGAGTATCTGATTTGCCAACTGTTGATGTTTCTGTTGGTAGTGATTCTTGAGTATCTGATTTGCCAACTATTGATGTTTCTATTTGTTGCGATTCTTGAGTATCTGATTTGTCAACTGTTGATGTTTCTGTTGGTTGCGCTTCAGGGCTGTCTGAGTTAGCAACTGTTGATGTTGCTGTTGGCTGAGGTTTTTGTTGGTCGTTATCAGCAGTTATCGATGGTGTTTCTCCCTGGGATTTATCGCCGGAATTAGTAACAGTTGATTCAGCGGTAAATTTCGGTTCTGATTTATCCGATTCACCCTTCAGTTTTTGAACTAACTGGGAGTGAATTGATGCTGATAAGGGGTCAACTAATTGACTGAGGGGAACGATTTTAGATGTAGCGCCCGTGACTCGGAATGTGATATCATCGTAATCGCGATCGCTTCCTTGAATCAGCCCCATGTCTTCCATGACGAAAAGTTTGCCTTCGCCTGTAATATCGGCAATTTGACCGATACTGAAGCCGTCGCTGGGATTGTCTGTAGCTATTGAAAATAGGGGTTTTTTGTCGCCGCCGATTGCGGGGTTGTCGTATACTTGCTGTACGGTGCCGTTGGGGACTAGCATGAAGAAGAATTTGTCCCCAGGCGTCATGGCAAATGTTTTTGTGCCGAGATATTGCCCGGAATTGAGGTTTTCTGAGCTGTTAGGGTCGGTGTAATATGCGGATTCTAAATCGTCATTTATTGCGATGTAGCCCTTTGTCGAGTTGCTTAAAGCTCGACTGGCTGCTTCAAAGATGAAGGCTTCGGAACCGGGAACGAATTTTTCCATTCCGAGTAGGCTGACGATGGCTAGTTGTCCGCTATACCAGCCGCCGTCGGATGTGAATTGTATGCCGATTATTCCTTTTTCATCGACAGTGAATGCGTTTGAGTCAAAGTTGATGTTGGTTGGGGGAGTTGAGGTTCGATCTGGTTCTGGGGTTGAGGTTTTATTTGGTTCTAAATTAGTGGCGGTCTCTAAGTTGTTGGTGGTGGAGATTTCGGTAGGTGAGGTTTTGTTGGATTCTGATTTGTCAGGAGTTGATGCAGTTGCAGGTAATGTTCGATCTAGTTCAGGGTTTTCAGCGGCTGATGCAGTTGCAGGTGATGTTGGATCTGGTTCTGATTTGTCAGGAGTTGATGTAGTTGCAGGTGATGTTTTGTTGGATTCTGATTTATCAGTCGTTAATACAGTTGCAGGTGATGTTTGATCTGGTTCTGATTTGTCAGGAGTTGATGCAGTTGCAGGTAATGTTCGATCTGGTTCAGGGTTTTCAGCGGCTGATGCAGTTGCAGGTGATGTTTTGTTGGATTCTGATTTGTCAGGAGTTGATGTAGTTGCAGGTGATGTTTTGTTGGATTCTGATTTATCAGTCGTTAATACAGTTGCAGGTGATGTTGGATCTGGTTCTGATTTGTCCGACGTTGATGCAGTTGCAGGTGATATTTTGTTTGGTGATGACTCGAAGAAGAGTGTAGTCCCTGATGATAAGGGCGTTTGGTGTTCTTCAGGTTTGGAAGTCGTTTCAGCGGTAGCGGGTAATGGCGTTTTCTCCGAATCTTTTTCGCTTGCGGTAGATGCAGTTGCAACGGGTAATGTTTTGTCCGAATCTTTTTCTGATTTTGTGGAGGCGGTTGGCGATAATTGTGTTTTATTTTCCACCAATTCATCTGAAACCGCGGTTGTAGCTGCTGTGGTTTTATTTAGTTCTGAGTTGCTGATTGAGGAGTTGAGAGGTATGTCAGTCGCAGATTTATTAGAATCATCAGAAACGTTATTTGATGCAATTTGATTCGGGTTTATTAGGGGGTCTCCTAAGTCGGAGTCGAGTTTACCAATTAGGGGATCAACTTCAGAATTTGTTGTATCCCTGAGAGTGCTGTTAGTTATCAGAAGGCTGGTGTTTGCAGAAGATATGCTGTTAAGATCGGAGGGTTTATTAATAATAAAAGCATCAGTTTCTGTTAGACTGAATTCGGATGCGGGTTCGCTTGCTGGTTCTATTAAGTTTAAGTTAAGCTGTTCGGATTCGGATGATTCTGCCGGAGCTTGATATAATAAAGGTTTTGAGGTTTGAATTCCCGGCAGCAGAGGGGGCTTTGTCGGGGCAAGTCCGGGAATTAAGGATTCCTGTTTTTCTATTAAAGGTTCTCCAATCGGGTCTGTTAAAGGCACTCGCTTGCACTCCTGATTTGAGGGTTAAATTATAGTTTTGGTAAGCTTGGATGCGTCACTTATTTTTTTGAGGAGATGCGAGTTGCAATTATGTTACCCGCTTTGGTCGAGACGCCTGTTTGAATGGAGTTATAAGGCGAATCCGTACTCCTTAAGCGACTGTAGCCCGCCTTCGCTATTGTTACTCGCTTTCGCTATTTATTGAGTCAAGGACTCAATTTATTCAGTCAAGGGCTCAATTTATTCAGTCCTCGATTCAACGGGTCAATTTTGACACTATCTGTAGCGGTAAGGCGGGGAGCGGCGCATCATACAAGTAGAGTCTATGCGTCCAGGACTATTATTATTGATTGTTTTGCTTGATGTTCGAGCTCTCAAACTGTCTGTTGTAGGATTGACAGTCAAGGTAGGGGTTGCCAAATTTGTGCTTTTGCTACTTTTTTGGGGAAAAGGCAATCGAAACGGCTTTGTTAAAGTCATGGCTGCACCCTGGATTTTTAATTGATTGATTTGGCGTTGAGCAAGTTCGAGGAATCTTTACTTACGCTTATTCCTACGACTGCGCTCGACTTGTTGCTCGTCCTTATTATCGGCTAGACTCGATTATAAATATATTAGTTACAATACTGAACTTTATAGTTTTTGCTGCTGCGAGTCAGAAAATAATTCTGTATATTTACTGAGAGTTGTTTGACTTATGTTAAGTCTTTATAAAAGTAACTGTTTTCCTGCGAGAAAATACTTAAATCAGGCAGGAAAATACTTAAATTAACGAATCCACTCCAAGCTTCCTAAGCGCCCGTTTCCTCTTGCTCGGCAGCACCGCTTGGAAAGTCATTCACTGCTCGGACACCCGACTCGACTCCGGGCAAATCCAGCAGTGGCGGCGGTGTCAGCAACCTGACTCTCAACTAGAGCCAATTTTCTACCCGGGAGCTCGCTTGTTCAAAGAGAAACATCCTCGGTTCGTGGAGAGCGGGTGTCGGAAGAATGCAGCATACCGAACGGCGCTCTACGATCTCTAGCTACAAACACTTTCCTCAGAGAGCGGTATTTGGGAAATTTGGCGATCGCTATTTTTGAGGAGCGATATCAGCGTACTCTCCTGGCAACTGATGGGGCGTTAACAGATGTTGAAGAGCAATGCAGTAATGCAGTTTGAACCGGGCAAATTCTGCCGCGCCGACAACCGCCACCACATCGGCTGTTGTGACAGTTGTCGGCGTCGATCGCCTCCACAAAAGTCGCCACAACAACTGCCTGAGCAATGTGAGCAATCGGCACAGTCTCAGAGCGGGTAAAAATCAAGCGCCTTGATACCTAAGATTCCCCATTCATAAGGGTGCATTATTTCTATTTCTGCACGTAAAAGTTAGGTTTGCGATCGCAAAAACATTGCTTGCTACCGTCCATCTCTGCTTTTTGTGCAAGCTTTCTACCTTGCATAAATTTGCATAAATTTGCATAAATTTGAGTTTTTATGAGTTTTTTGTTGCTAATTAAGCCAAAAACAGCGAACACTTCAATTTGCAGCTTGCACAAATTTATTCAAAAAAACTCAAATTTATGCAGAAAAACTCAAAAAAACTCACTTGAGAAAAGTGAATTTTGAGGGTTTTTTCCGTCCTGGTACGCTTAAGAATTATTTAAGATTTTTACAACAAACTCTGCAATTATGAATTGAAGCAATGGAAATTGCAATTGATTCAAAACAGGCTCAAGATTGATAATTTAATCTCAATCTCTCGCTGAGCCGAACTAATTGAATAGGTTGTTTCTCGCTGAGCCGAATTAATCGAATAGACTGTCTTGAGTAAGCCGAATTAATCGAATAGACTGTCTTGAGTAAGCCGAACTAATTGAATAGACTGTTAAGATTGCCTAAAATATTGCCCCCCAGTTATTCGCTATGCAGCTATTCGTATCAATCTTCGGAACAAGGGCGGTAGCCATTTTATAGCAAGAGTTGTAGTTCAGTTGGCTTGTGCGTGACCGTTGCTCTTGCAGCCATCCACCAAGCCTGTTGGTGTTCTATTACATTGGGTACGACTGTTTCCAGCATAGATATCTGCGGGTTCATACAGTGCAATACTTCGGACACTTTTTAATGGGCAACGGTAGAATGCGGGTTTTGGACTCCAAGTTCGCCGCGCTCGCCAACGGTATAATGAGGGTTTGGGCCGTTTCTCTAAAAACTGTCCAGGGTATTGACAGTGAGGAGCCTGTTTTAAGTTCGCCTTCTGCCAAACGTTGCTCCCGCACTCGACCTACTCTCAGTGCGTCAATCAAGCTAAGCAATGTGTAGAGTTCTGGATCGTTTTTAGCAGCTTGGGGGACTGAACGGTACAGAGGCGCGATCGCCTGCCCTCTGACGACACCAGCCAGGGTCAGGCCAGACATAAACCTCAGACGGTGAGGCAATTAGCTTGCTTTTCAACGGTTCAGCAGAATGCGCTGTTGGCAGTCCCCGACTTTAATTTAATGTTCGGCGCTCGTTGAAGGGCGTGAGCTATTTCGGGAGTACAGCGATCGCTTGTGTCTGAATTGCGGTTGTAGGAGCGATCGCACCATAAGTTTCATCCATTCGGCGGTTAATTTCTTTAGCAGTATAAATATATCGCTGAACATTGCTGTTGCTACTGCCCATACCCGCTTTTCGTATGTGCGCCTGTAGAAGTTTATGCTAATCCGCTTACAAGGACAAGCGCGATCGTATTGCATGGGAGTCAGTACCGATTGATGCAGTTGTTTTGCAGCCTGCATTAGTTTGAGCGCCAGAACGCACAAGCCTTGCTGTTTTAAAGCCAATTTGTGATCACAAAAACATTGCTTGCTATCGCTCATCTCTGCTTTTTTCCTTGGTTTCCCAGCTTGCATAAATTTGAGTTTTTGTGAGTTTTTGTGAGTTTTTTGCTGCAAATACTGCTTCGACTTCAGCTAATAGTTCAAGCTGAGCTTGCATAGTTTTACTCATGAAAACTCACAAAAACTCAAATTTATGCAAAAAAAATCATGAAAAGCCAGTCTCAAAAAGTTAATTTTCAGGTTTTTTACCGTTCCGGTACGCTTAAGATTTATTTAACAATTTAACAGCAAACTCTGCACTCCCAAAATTAAGTGATTGTAGCAGAGGCAAGCTACCAACTGTAGCAGTTATAGCAAGCTGTACTTTCATAATTGAGCAAACCGAACTAAACGAATAGACTGTTAAAGTTGCCTAAAAGATAGCGGCCTCGTTATTAGCCATTCAGCTATTGCATATTAATGTATCGGAACAATAGCGGTAGCGTTTTTCTCTTCTTGAGTTGCAGTACAGGGAGGCGAGTTTGATTGAATGCAGTGCTAACGCACTTTTGTATAAGAGAAGTGAAGTGGAAGAGTATTTTTTTCGGGCTGCCACAATGCTCATGCAGAGTGTTCGCTATCTTCATCTGCTCTGTTGCCTCGCTGATTCAGGTACTAATGCCAGTGATGTTACGACTACTACAAAGGTCAGGTTCTTCTAAGAAGTAATGCCTGCCAGCAATAAGCGCGAGTTGCATTCTCCACACAGAGGGTGCAACTTTTTGTAAGAAGAAATAACACCACAATTGTTACTGAAGGCAATAAAAAGCTTTATATTTTAACCCTTATATTTCCTCTTTTTTCCTCTTTTTTCCTAAGATCTCCTACTTGTCCCTAATATTTCCTAATATTTCCTCCAAAATTCACAAAATTTAATTAAGTTAAATTAAGTTTCGCTGCTTTTTAATTGATTTTTTGTACTCCGACACCTCTTGAATCCTCCTAGTTAGTGCGCTAGTCGCATAGCAAGCCATGTCAAATAGACGTAAGAGGGGGGTAAAAATGATCAATTTATGGTTTTCATGGTTTTTGCAAAGTGCCATAGGAATTGTTGCAATTTGGAGTTTAGCTCACGCTCACTCTGGGAAGCCTTGAAGAGAAAGTTTGACTCGCTCGCTGTTTGGATTTTGACGCCCGCTGTACACTCGCTCTTGGCTTCAATATCGACTCACGCGAGCGAGTGTACAGGACAGCCGCCTTTACGATGGAGCGTCGCCGGGCACGACACAAGCTAATTGGTGCAGTTCGGCATTAGCGATGGATGCCCGACGCGATCGCGCCTTGCCCTCCTGTTTGCAAGCGAAGCAACCGGCTGATGTCGATGATGGCGAGAGAATCGTTCGTCCGATAGCCAGCAAGAGCGCGATCGCCTTGACACCTAGGATGCCCCATTCATCAGGGTGCATCGTTTTTATTTAAAAGTAATAAATAAGGTTTTGTACGGACAAAACCATTGCTTGCTACCGATAGAGAACAGCCCTAACTAACCTCAACAGGTAAAGACACGAACAGCACAAAAAGGCAGTAATTTGACCGAAAAAGTCAGGCATTTGCAGGATATTTTCAGGTAAATGCAGGTAAAGTGCACCCCCTGCACTTTACCTGCACTTGCCTGACTTTATACTGCAAACGCCTGACTTTATACTGCAAATCCCTGATTTTAGCTGACGCAACAATTAGCTAATTTTTTAGCCTTTTTAACAAAATCCGAATTGATTTAATAGTCAAGTTACAGTATTTAAGTTGAATTAAGAATCAAGTTGAGCAAGTGCGAGAAAAGTGGAAGCGCAGCAGCCGTTATCTAAATTGAATAAAAAATCAAATTTAAGGAGTATGAGAAAATTGGCACCACAGCAGCCGTTATGTCAGCCTTGACAGTCGCGTAAATTGCTGTTGTCGGACTCGCGCTTTGCAATGGGCTAAACTGTTGTTGTCTAACAAAACTTGACAGTCGGATAAAAATTTACCGCCTGACTCGGTTTACAGCAGTCGGTCGGTTTACAGCAGTCGCTCAACTTCCACCTATTAATGGCGGTTATAATTCTCCACGTTATGAGTACAAGCAGTAATCTCTTGCCGTAAGGAGCGATCGCTAATATATTCCAACAAAAACATAATTCGCAGTGCCTGTCCCATACCTTACCGCTCTTATTGAGGCATGGACGCTTCAGTCGCGACTCGCGAGTCGTTCCTTATTCCATATCAATAAGGTTTGAACTGTGGGTAAGCAGTATGCTCAATATTGATGGGGCGGATTATTTTTATGTCTGCACACATTAGTCATGGTTTGTGATCACAAAAACATTGCTTGCTACCGAGAAAGAACAGCCATAAACAGTCTCAACAGGTCAAGACACGAACAGCACAAAAAAGCAGCAATTTGACCTACAAAGTCAGGCGGAAAGCAGGATATTTACAGGCATTTGCAGGTAAAGTGCATCCCCTGCAAATGCCTGCATTCTCACTAACTTTGTACAGCACTTGCCCGACTTTATACGGCACTTGCCTGACTTTTGGGCACACAAAAATTAGCTATTTTTTTGGTAGCGGCTTCGATCGGCTTCGGCTATTGCCGATCGGATGAACTCGACACATTCGGCGTGGGCATCTTGGGCGATCGAGGACGGGGAGGGCGATCGGGACTGCTGCTTAGTTTCTAGCATGGTGTGCCTTCCTCGGCCTTCAATTGCATCAAGACGGGCGCGTGTGAGATTTTTGGAACCGCAACTGTAATCACTTCCAGATTGTGCGATGCTTTGTCGAGCTTGATTCGATAATCCGTCTCTCTACTGCCGTAGCTAACGCAAATCACCTCTCCCTTCTGCCCGTGGTGTAGGTGGCCGACCTCGGTTATAACTACGCGGTCGCCCTCTTTAAATTCCTTATGCTTTGAACCGACTGCACCACTTGAGGGGGTATCCTGCACCACTTCTGCACCAGTTGCTGCACCAGTTGAAATGTTTGCAGGCAGGGAGTTTGCACCACTTGCACCACTTGGGGGGGGATTTTCTTTTGCTTGTACAGGAATTTCTGTAATTGCCTCTTGATTACAAGCTGTTTCCGGTGATGAAAATTGATTGTTTGAGTTTTCTTGGTAAGGTTTATCTTCTAAGTGGTGCAAGTGGTGCAAACCCTTGCTGGGTATATTCTCAAGTGGTGCATCAAGTGGTGTAGAAGTGGTGCAAAGTGGTGTAGCAAGTGGTGCAAGGCTTTCTAGGGATTGTGAGTAAGTGGGATGCTCATCATGTTCCGATCGCAGTCGCAATCCCTCAAACGTTGATGTTCGAGCCTTGCACCACTTGGCGGGTAGTCTCTGATCGGTCAGCAGTTCGCTTAGGTGGCGGGGGAACTTGGTCAGACTAAAAGGCTTCAGCCCGCTATTCTCACACCAAGTTTTGTAGGCCTCATATAGCTTTGAGGTCGGAGTCGTTGTTGAGTCGGCAAGCACCAGCTCTGTATCGAAAAATGCTGCGATAGAATCTGTCTCGATTTTCATTTCCCATTCTTTCAGCTTGAATTCCATAATCTGGTTTGCTCCAGTGCCGCGTATTGCTTGGGTAACAGCAGAATCGAGCAATGAGAGGGCGATGGTGATTAGTGCAGGTATTTCGGCATCAAGCTCTGCTTCGAGGCTGTGATCGCGCTTATCCTCATGTACGGGATTATCGAAGTCAACTAGGCATAATCGGCGCTCTAATCCAGTGGTATCGCCAATAAAGATGGGTTTATTGGAGCAAATCAGCAGGCTCCCGTAGAAGTAAGCACTAGCTGCCGGAGTGTGCAGTTCCCGGTAGCTAATTACGTCGCCCCCGGTCAAGCTTAGGATGCTATTAATTCCTACTGGTTTGCGTTCGTCGGGAAAAACTACCAATTGCTTATCAATTAAGGAAGCTTTAGTCGAGCCGTCGATTAGGCGCTCAAGCTGGCATCCGATAGAATTATCCTTGCCTACCAACTTCTGGCAGAGCCGAGCAAATTTACCCTTACCGCTACCAGGCTTTCCTATTAGGTGAACGAACATTTGCAAGTCAAAAAAACGGCGCTTGAGTAGGGCATTGATGATAGCCAAAAGCTTTAGCATTTTGCGCTTGTCGGCATTCATTGCCTCGTGAAAAAATTTATAAATTTTTGGACAATTTACCGATAGAGCCTCAAGACCATCTCCCAAGTCGCCTTGTAATGGCTTATAATCATACGGCAAGTATGAAATAAATCCCATGCCCGGAGAGTGTTCTAGGGCTTTATTCTTATTGCCTTCGAGTACGCAATTGCTGAAATTGATGTATTGCGTATTGTCCCATGCCAGCCAGCGAACTTGGCGCAAATCATGCTCCAATAGTTTCTTAACATCCTCAATGTATGCGCTCCCACGGTAGTTTATATTTCTTGCATCTAGCGTGGTTTTGACCAAACTGGTAAACGCCCCTATTTCAATCTTCTCCCAGCACTTACCGTTCCATACACGCCACGTTTTTTGCTCGTTATCGTATTTCCATTGATGCCCGTAATCCTCTTTTATTTGGGCTGCTACCTTGCGAGGTGTAGGAGGTTTTTTGTCGGGGCGTTCTCCCGCCTCATCATTCTCTTTCTCGCCGAATAGCTTGGCTTTGGTGAGGATTGCTCGGAATTCTTCAATCCCTTTATGCTGAATAAAATCATCCATACCTTTTGTATTTTTCACCTCGCCTCCCTCAATCACTGAGGCGGGGGCCCAATCTCCGGTAATAGTCCGCACTGGCACACCGAATTTACCCAATTGCTTAGCCAATTTTCGCTCGGCCTCGCAGATATTGGAATTTGTGAGGGCATCGGCATCGAAGGCAATGATAAAGCCGAAGCCAGCCTCTGCATATTTTCGCAAAGTCGGTATCAGGAATCGCTGTTTTTCGGGGTCGCTTTTTTTGCCCGTCAAACCCATCTCGACACCTAGCAATCCAATCGTGGGAATGCCATTTGAGCAACCAGAAATCGCTTTGTAGCCCCCTTCAGTAACGAGAAGGTAGGGCACATCGTTAATGTGGTAGCACTCCTTTCTCAGATTTGCTTCATCCCAGTAATCTGGGGTGTAGGGGCTTGTGGGGAGAATAGCATCGAAAGCCTCCCCCGATTTGGTTTCGTACTTTATGATGTCGCCGTTGCTCTTTTTCCTTGGCTTGTCGGGCCGGAGTTGCTCTTGCCCATTCGCTCCTTTGAACAAGATTCCTGCCGATTTCACCGAGAACCCTGCCAAAGAAGCTTGAGCCTTACTTATAGAGCAGCAAGTCGCACGAGCCCAGTCGTTGAGTAAGCCTCTATCTGCGATTTTTTGCTCGTGTTCGGGGGTGAGGGAAAATTTTTCGTTAAGGCTGCACAATACCCCGAAGCCGCTTAAATCCGGCGTGGCTTGTGCCACCACTACATCACCCCGATCGATGTCGGCTTCGATGTGGGCTTGATGTTCCGGTGTAGGTTGCGCGGTATCAAGCTCGTGGCTTTCTTGCGTAGATTGTGGGGTATTCATGCTGCACCCCCGATCGCTTCAAAGGTAGGTGCAGAGAATCCCCGGTTTGCTTGCGTATTTACAAGGGATTGTGGTAGAATTGAGCGATATCCAGGGTTTCCAGATTTAAAGAAGTTTTTTTGACTAGACGCATTTTTGAAGAATCTCGCAAAG
Organism: Oscillatoria nigro-viridis PCC 7112; assembly: GCF_000317475.1. NCBI lineage: Bacteria > Bacillati > Cyanobacteriota > Cyanophyceae > Oscillatoriales > Oscillatoriaceae > Phormidium > Phormidium nigroviride. The sequence goes on along the minus strand of NC_019763.1, from coordinate 116,702 downwards.
CAAGCAATAGCACCGCGTCTAGCGTTTTGGGGAAAAGAATTCCACCTTTTGATTATACGCACTGCATAATCAAAGCCGTTATAGTTCATAATTAGACTATTAGCCACATCTCTGATGTGGAAGAGTCCAACTTTGTTGCTAGTCTTGCCCGATAATCAACAAAGTTGGGAGTGTATTTCAAACAATTTCAAACAATTTAAATCCCTAGAAGCCCTTAGACTACTAGGGATTCTTCGTTTGATGTGTTGATTTTGTGAGCTTGTGCGTGAAAGTATTTGAGATAGGTTGTTAGGGCTTCCCGAACAAATTCCGATCTATTTACCCGATGTTCGTAGCAAATCTTGTCTATGTCGTGCAGTAATTCATTGCTGAGGCTGCACGTCATTCGGGGGAATACTTTTTGAGTTTCTTGCGACATACGAACTTAAAAAAGAGCGTTGTTTCCTCATATCTTACACTACAAAAGTTTATTGCGATCGAACACTCAAACTAATTTTCCAAACGTCTGGAGTGATTGGCTCAAAACTAGGGAGTAGGTGTCATGCCAAGGTTGGCAAAATCTAAACCCGAAAATCCTCCAGACCGCGCAGATTCGATCGGACAGCCATCGCGCCTTTGTCTAAAAAATTAGCTACCCGCGTAGATAGACGACTATATATCAGTCGAGCGTTTATTGATTTTTTTAGAGATATGGTGTATTTTGACAGCCTTATAATCCACCAAAAAATACCAGAGAATTGGATCGAGAAACCAGTAGGCATCGGTGATTTAGCGTATTTACCACTTTACATAAAGTGGTATTCTCACCCCTAATAAAACCGTAAACGATCTATTTAATAGGTAGCTGATCACTCCCACAGTCGCGATGCCCACGGGCGATCAGCTGGGAGAACCTTGATAGCAACTCAACCAGACTCATCGCTTGTCCCCGGAATGCCCAAGGGTCACTCCTCATCGCCCTCTGGGTAATACAAGTCATCGCCCGGTAGCCGCAACTGTTCTAGCTCAGCCCGATTTTCAGCTAATGCCTCAAGAAACTCCTCAAAAGTCAGGCCAAAGAACCGCCGCTTTTCATCCGGTGTCCGCTGCTGTACTCCAAAAGCATCTCGGAACCGAGAGTCCAGTCCTTCTAGGGTGAAGGCCGCTTGAAGTGCGATCGCTCGTTTGTTGCCAGCAAGCGCCTCAACCGTTATTAGCGTGGTGAGGTCTTTGAGGCTGATAGTTCGAGCTTTGTTACTTCCGCCTCTACCAGCCCTTTGAACTGGTATCAGACTCGTGCCTCTATAACCTTTGTCTGATAACGCTTTTAGCTTATCTGGGGACTTATCCTCGATCTCCAAAAGCCAGTTACGTTTGTAACCCATTACTGCGGATACGCTGACTGCACCCGCTCGGAATTCGCCGTTTGGCATCATGTACCCGTCAATTGACAAGGTATCGCTTAATTCGATGGTGGCGTTTATGGCTTTGATTGGTTCGGTCACTAAGTTTTTTCTCCTTGGCTAGACATTTACTAAATAGTTGCTAGACATTAACTAGCACCCTTACTTGCCTTGCCCCGCTTAGCTTTCGCTGCTGTTGCTGGCTTTGCTTGTGTTGGCTGCGGTTCAGGGGGGCGATCGGATGGGCGATCGGGAGTAGAGCGTTCTTGATAAGCTTGTCGAACAATCATCTCTATCAAATTTGAGAGAGTGCGACTTTCTGATTGTGCCCATACCTCTAAACCGTCCTTAAGACTTGGCTCACAAGTAAATGTAATTTTCGCTTTTTTAGTAACTCCCATAAGCTCCGAAGATATCAGATATCTTCAGTAAACCTCAGAAGCTGTCCTCAATGGGGATTCTCCGATAACTTCAGAAGATAGTTGACAGCTTCCGAAGCTATCTGCTACATTAACACACATCGATAGAAATCGTTTTTATCGATAAATGTCGTTTTTAAAACAGGCTGAATGATGGAATCCGAAAACCTTGCTGTAATTGACGTTGAAGCCGAATTATCGATTGACTCTGAGCCAGAGGATGCTGAAGAATGGTACTCCGCCCAACAAATCCAAGGGCTGCTGAAACTGAGCAAAGCGGGATTGCAGCAATCGATTTCCAAACTCCAGAGCATCTACGGCCTCGATATCGCAACCTTACGCCGTGGCGCTGCACGGGCCACTCAATACTCTGAGCTTGCCCTGAAAGCTTGCAAATTGCTGAATGCAGGGAAGCTTAGCGAATTGCGGAAATTAGTAGAAGCATCCCCCGCCGCATCTTCTCCCTCGATCGGCGGAATAGCTGAGACGGGATAGTCAGTTTTGCTGTTGCTGCCGCTCAGCCAGACTCATCGCCTGTCCCCGGAATTTTCCAAGGGTCGATGCCGTTTTCTCTAAGCAACCGTTCGTAGTGGTCGCGTTCGATTCTGGCTCGATCGTCAACAAGCGAATGCCTCTCGGATATCGCGCTCAAGCTGTTGAACTCGCTGACTGAGCAATTCGTCTCGCTCCTGCTCGGTGCGAGTGATGCTAAAAGCAGTGTCAAAGCGACGTTCTAGGGTTTCAGTCAGCAGCGCCCAAACTAAGCTCAATGCTTGTTTCTTTCCTTCGCCGGCCTGAGTAAGCCAGTAAGCAGTAGCCACTTCTAAGGGAAGGGCATTGAATCGACTTTGACCGCGAAGTTGATCGGAGCTTTCAATCTCAATAGTGTCGGGCGTATAACCTTGACCCAGTAAAGCTTTGATAGCTTTTGAATCCAAAAGTGTCGTTCGTTCGAGTGCGGTTATAGTTCCCATGTCAAAACAATGTTTTGTCTTTGGCAGTGTTGCTTAACGGTATCTAGGAATGACTCGTGACAGGTTCCAAAGAGATGAATTCGTTTTTCGTGCGATGGGTAATATGCACTGTAAACCAGGACTTGCCCAATCGCAGTCTTCCAGTTCTTGATATGCTTGACTTCGATTAGTTGAGAAGTCGTTAACAGGTCAATTGAACCAGCAGGAGTCAGGACTTCAGTTTCACCTCCAATCTCTACTTGAAGTTGGTTAACATACCACTTCTCGTAGTCTTGTTCGCGTTTAACTCGTTGTTTGGCAACTGAAACGACACGCATTCCTTTGAATTGTTCTAGTCCAGGTGTGACGTTGCGTGAAAGCTGGGTTAGGAGAGCCACAGCTTTTTGATTGCCCAACCTAACCTGATGTTGCCAATACTCGACAACTTGGTCGAATGAGACTGCCCGAATTCTCGTTGCGCCTCTTATCACACAAGGCGTTTCCACGTCAATCAACGCAAACGGTTTACCTTCAAGAAACCGCGAACTCAAAAACCGTCGGGCGTTAATTTCAGGTTTTCCAACACATTCCGCCGCCTGTGTCTGGCTCATGCGGTAATTGCCGTCTGGCAGCATGAACCCATCGACTGTGAGAGAGCCTATCTGTACTATGGCGCGGGTGGCTCTAACTGATTCGGTCACTAAGTTTTTTCTCCAATGCTTGACATTTGTTAGAGAAGCGCTAGACATTAACTAGCACCTCTAGTTGCCTTTCCGCTTAGCTTTCGCTGTTGCAGTCGGTCTTACTGTTGTAGACGCGACGGTTACTGTCTGCGAGTCTTGGCCGTTGCGTTCTCTTCGTTCCTCCAGCGCCCTTTTGACAAAAACCAGAACTAATTGAGGGATGGTGCGATATTCAGAATCCGCCCATTCTTTTAATTCTGCATATTCATCATCGTCAAAGCTGATGGTAGTTCGTGGCCTTTTAGTGGTCATTGCTTTGTGGTGTCTACATATTCACCATTATCCGCAAAAGTCTCCTAATACAAAAATTTAGCATCACTTACATCACTATTGACAAGTGATGTAAGCTGAGACTAAAATAGCACACATAGCGAATCGATTCCAAATCGATTCTGAATTGATTCTCCTAAAGCCGGCGAAACTATGGAACTTGAAAACCAGGCTGTGATTGACGTAGAGGTTACAGAAATCGATACTCCAAAGGAAGAATCGATTGAACGTTGGTACTCAGCGGCGCAAGTGCAGCGGATTCTTAATTTGAACAAGTCGGGACTGCAAAAGGCGATCGCTAAATTGCAGGGCATCTACGGCATTGACATCAAAGCCCTGCGACGCGGTGGTGCGAGAGCGACCAAGTATTCTCAAATTGCCTTGGACGCGATCGAACTCCTGAACGATGGAAAATTTACCGAACTCCGCAACTTAGTGGAAAAGACACCGGCCGCGCCATCTGTCTCAGCATCGTCAGCAATTGTTTATTTGGGGCAACATAACCAAATCGCTACCACTGCTGCAACTGTGGCTGACAGCAACCTGACCCAAATTGCTTCCTTTAAATCTGGGTTACTGAACAATTACCGAGAACTGGGGCGCGCATTAGGAAAACAGGCAGCGGCAGAGGTGCGGATGGGCTTTACCGAAGAAGTCAAAGCCGGCCTTGCAGACTTACAGGAGTCGTAATTATGGCTTTTTACAAAGTTCAAGTGCAACGCGAAAGCAACACCCCGCGAGTGTTTAATGTCAGTGCCAAGAAATCTCAGGATGCTGTTCTAGTGGCAGCCCAAAGCCTGAGAGAAGAAGGAATTACCGACGCGAAGGGGATTGAAATAATCGGACAAATTCAAAGCTTGAGGGATTAAAAAGATGAAAAATTCTAGCTACATAGATGCTCAGATCGCTCTTATCCCTGATTGCGGGGATGATGCCCTTTATCGGCTGGCCTCTTATCTCGAAATCTTTGATAATCTGGCCCCTGATACCCGCTTCTCTCCCGAACAGCGACAAACAATCGAAAATTTCATCATCGGCTGGCAAGCTATGCCAGAGGATGAATCCGAAGAGATGGACTTTCCTGAGTGCCAGTATGTCGCAGTTGGGCTCGACTTAGAACGTGCGATCGAACTTTCGGAAAGTTGGCGACGCGGGGAGTTTTTATCCCATGTCGGACACGAGGCAGCCGATCGAGTATCCGACAAGCTCAACCAAATGACAAATCAAAGCCAGCCGATCGCCCTAGGAAAGTAAATCGACTGGCTCGTAATTCTTCCCCTAGCTTGCGCTGGGGGACTCATCTAAGGACATTTTATATGGATTTTGGACGTAACAACAGCAGTTTGGCGATCGCCAATCCAGCCGCCGGACACAGCCCACACATTGATGAGAAAGCTTCAGAATGGGGCGGTGTAGAATCTGACATCATCTCCTATCTATCGGATGTTAGCCAGCTCGAAGCCTTTGCCGACAAAGCAAATAATGCTGAACAGCTTGCCTTAGTTCTGGAACCATTCTTAAACAACGCCCGCACCTACTTTGAAGCAATGGCGAAAGTTGCTGAAGGGCAAGTGACATGGACAGAATTACGGAAAACATTTGGATCTAAAGTTGCAAATGCCATCGCTAAAATACGCAAACTCAATGCGGAGTTTGGTTCCGAGATGGAATTGCTGGATGCCAAAGACCGGGCAACCATGCTCAAGATTGAGGACAAAAGGCAGAAGGGATTGACCGAAATTGCCCACGAACTCCAGCAAGATTTACAAGCTCAGATGTGGGCGCATGAGAACAAGATGGGGGCGATCGCCAACAGGGGGGCGGTTGCAGCAACACGTCAATCAATCCAAGAAGGGCTTAGGGCAAAGCGCCAAGAATTGCTAAATAGAGCAACAAATGGAACAAGCCAAGGTATTCAAGACAAAGTGCCAGTGATGGTTGGCGGGCAATCAAACCCAACTAACGGCGTGTCAGCAACTGGTACGGCTAGAGGGTTTGGGGGTTGGTTCGCAAATTTAATCAACTTCAACCGTTAAACAAAAGGGGACTGACTAATGCACGAATTCATCGGGTCAAGTCCCCTTTCCTTTACGGGAGGGGGCATTCAACAACAGCAACAGCCACAACAGTCACAACAACAGCAATATCGGCAAGCTACAGCACCGACTATTGACCCATTGCCAGAGACTAACGCCGAACGCAACTACCGAGATGCCGCCAATTTCTGCGAAGTCGCAGCACCCGCAGCACTAGGTTCGGCAGTGGTGTTTGCTTTTCACTCTATGCAAGTCGCGGGCGGGTCGGTATTCGCGATCGGACTTTATCAAATTTATCTGGCCGCCAAGATTACCGGGCAATCAGGCAACCGCTGGACTTCTGCAATTGTCGGACTGGGAGTAACTGGGGGCATGATTGCCAGCTTATCCGAACCTATCTCCGAATCGCAGCAAGCATCAGGGGCAAAAGCACGTATCACCACAGGCATTGAACAAATTAGGGCAGCGGGTAAGCCAACGAATCCGATGCTGTACCTGAACTACTTTCCCCCTCTAGCGCTTTCCATCATCGTTTTTTGTCTAGTTCTCAAACTCAAAGGAGGGCGCAAGTAATGGCACTAACCGCAAAACACGCTCAGTTACTTAAATCGAATCGCGCACTGCTGTTGACTTTTGAGGGATTTTCGGTAACGACCAAACTGTCGGCAGTTGGCGTAGCTCTAGCTCTCGCTTGCGGTGGCGGCATACAAGCTCTCAAGGGGACAGCAAGCGATACGGTACAAGTCTGCATCCGCAACAAACAGACACTGCAATGTGCCGACAAATCTGGCAAGTCCTACCTGATGACCGAGTACCACGCCCAACAGTGGAAAGCGGACGGCATCCCCGGTGAGGTAGTTTTTCGTAAGTCCATCCCCGCAACTAATCCCCATAAAGCGCTGTGGATGTTGCTTTCTGCCTGTAGTTTTGGTGCTGCGGGAGTGGGGTTGCGGAGCTTGCAAAACTCCGAGCGCCAACTTGCCGGCTATGAAGCCATCGCCCAAAAACGCGACTTAGCGAAAGGCGAAATCACGGCTCGCGGGGAGTTGTTGGAGGATTATCGCGGTGTTGCAATCTCTGAAGTTCACCTGCAAGCTGACTTAGAAGCTGCTGCGAACGATCGGGCCGTGGTACTCAAACAGTGCGAAGTATTAGGTGAGGCTGACATCAAAATCGCTCAACTAGATGCTGAGGAAGCCATCTTTGAGGCGGAAACGGCAGGACTGTCGGATGACAAAAAGCAAGAATATATGGAGTTCTTGCGGAATCAAAAGACTCCGTTCCTGTTGTCCCTGACACAAACTCTGGCAGGCATCAATAACCCCGGCGACAAAGTGGATCAGTCAGTCGCAGCACCAGCCATTGAGCCAAATCCCAACCTTGAGATATCCCGACAAATAGCCGCTAAAGTCTTGAATTCTTTAGCGGGCATCAATACATCAATTTTCCTAGCAGCTCCTACCCGGTGCGGCAAAACACACACTCTGCACAAGTGGTTAGGGGACTTGATAACGAGGTTCCCACGGTCTGACATTTACGTGATTTCCCAGAAATACGAAGACTTTCCAGGGGTTCGTAGCAATCGTCTGATGGTTTTTGACCCTATGCAGGTTGAACAGTCAATGCAGTTCCTTGATGAAGTTTACGAAAAGTTGTTGACCCGGAAGTCGAAACCTGCGACAGAGGAAACCTACCGCGACAGACCAATCAAATTAATCTTAGAAGATTGGTTTGCGACTCATCAATGTTTGTCCCAAAAAAGAAATGCTGCTATCTGGGAATCTGTCGCGACTAAGCTGGGAACGATAGCTACCGTCGGGGGGCAATACAATGTCGGCTACTTCATCTGTACGCAATCGTTCAACATCGCCTCTAGTGGTGTTGCTGACTGTAATATCCGGCTTAATTTAGCGCTGTTAGCTCAGGGTTTAGTGAGGACTACGAGCAATGATGAAGAGCAAGGCTCCTATGGTGTAATTGAGCAAATGTTAAACAACTCAAACGTCATCGCCAGTAAGGAAACCAGAGACAGATTAACGTCAGATTTGAGGCTGTTAATCGAGCCTTCAATGACTGAACAAACCCCAATTATTCTATCTACGATCGGGAATCCAGTATTAGGCTTGATGCCCAAAATTGACGTGCATAAGTCCGCAGTTGCCGATGTTCCGACGTGGAACACTCCCAACACTTCGGAAAACTCTGGAACACCCAAAACCCCGCTAGAGCCAGAACCGGAACAGCCCGGAAGCCTTATTGAACAAAGGGAACACCTTTCTGAGATGCTGGAACAGTTGTTAACCGGAACAGCCGAAAAAGCAGTGTTTGCCGCTGATTCTCCGCTGGAACAGGAGGACAAAATGAAGTTAGCCAAGCTCGTCATCGCGCAAGAATTAGGGCAAGAAAAGACTATCTGGCTATTGTGGGGAGTGCGTCGCGGGGGAAGGAATCACGCCCTATATACTGAAGCGCGGGCAATGCTCGATCGACTAATCAATGGGGAGGAATAAACCAATGACACTTAAGGAATTAATCTCGAAATTCATCCCCGATGGATTCTCACCGGAAGCACAGGAAATCATCACAGCAATGGTGCTTGAGAGCTACACAGAGAGCAAAGACTTAGGCAAGCAAGTAGAGGCTACTATCAAGCAATTTGAGGCTGAATATCCGGCACTTGCTATATGCCCTCGGTGTGAAGGATGCGGGTGCAATTACTGTGATTTTGATGGTCTTTACAATCCCGATGATAAAGAGCCGGATGGTACAAACTAATGATTAAATCTTCCCACACTTTCCTGATATCCGTACATCCGCGCTGGGCAAGAGCCTTCTTCCTTACCTACAACCCAAAGGCGATCGAACTCAGGAAAGGAAGTTTTGGAGCATCCCTCCAAGCTGGCGACAGTATAGTCATTTATTCGACTTTGCCAGTAGGCGAAGTAATCGGCACAGTCAAAGTTATCAAGCGTGAGTTGCTAGCTCTCGATCGACTGTGGCAAGAATCTCGGCAAGGAAGGCTGGCAAAAGTATCGCGCGAACAGTTCAAGACTTATTACACCAATCAGGAATCGGGTATTGGTGTTTGGGTTGATGCCGCCGAACTTCTGCCAAGTCCGATCGCGCTTTCCCGACTTCGGCAGAACTGGGGCCATCGCTGGCAGCCACCGCAGCAGATTCAACAGCTAACCCATGAACAGATAGCCACACTGAACATCGCCAACAAAACCGAGCGCTACCTTGTCACAGATGAACCGAGCCGGACTGTGTTGTCGGTGATTTGACAACAACAAACGAACACTAGCTCGAATAAAAAAGAAGCCTCCGGGAATCTCCGGGGGCTTCTTTTTTGGAATGTGTCGCCGCTGCTGAAACGACAAACCTATTGTACTGATCGCCCAAACTCCTAAGCCGCTACACTGTGGTTAAGTTAATTGGGGTAACACCCGTTGCCAATTACCAATTATTAATTACCCTTCATTTAGAAACCCCCGCCCGTGTGCCGGGGGTTTTTGTTGGGCCCAAAATACCGGGCAACACTTTCGCCGCCAATTGAGCCGCCGGACTGTTCTCGATTAAGTCAATCGGACTGGCCTTGCGAAAAAGACTGGGGTAGCAGTGCCGCTCAACCAATTCGAGGGCCGCTTCGATCGTCGAGAGTGCTACACCCATCCCGGCCACCGAGGCAATAGGTGCGGAGGATGGGGTTTGTCACCGCGTCGATCGAAGCGGCTCCATTTTTTGAGCTTGGTTGATAATCGCCGCTTCCCAAGTCTGGCGCTGTTTCAGGCTCCCCGTCGGTTTGGCGTTGAGCTGGTGGGCGATCGTTTTGAGCTCCTTAAAGGTTTTCTGTTCAAGTTGGTTCATCATCATCACTCCCTCCCCATCTCGTAGGCTTCGCGCTTATCTTGGGCTTTCTTCTTTTCGTACCATTCGGTAATTACCTCGCCAGCAAAGGCTTTTAGCTCTTTTTCGATAGTTTCCCAGTCGATGCCATCTTCGGCTGGCGGGGTGTTGTTGCCCAACTCAAACCAATAGTATTGATCTTTCAAGCTGTCGGCTCCACTTATTCCGGGAATATCGGGCCCATCCTCATCTAGCCGCCCGCTACCCCGCAGGCACTCAGCAAGCTTTGCCTTCTCTGCATCCATCCATTGCTCAAACTGTTTATTCGTCATCGTTACCCTCAAGGATTTCTAAGATTTTCTCAACATCTGCTAACTCTGCCTTAGATTTCTTACGTCGCCCCTTCAACTGATTGAGCAAGTCGGCTGGCTCTGGTAGTTCGCTGGCAGTGGCTGGCTGCTGTTTTTTGTAAGCGTCTAGCTCATCTTGCAAGTCGCCTATTTCCAGCCTCAAGGCGGACTCTGCGGGGTTAGGCTTGAAATTGTATCCCCGCTCCAATTCCCGCATCTTGTCCCCTTGCTTGAGAATGGTTGCTTTAGCGTCGGCTAGCTCAGACTTGGCATCAGAAAGTTCACGTTGCCAGCGGAGTTTCTGAGTCTCGATCGACCGTTCCTCCAGGTGAATCTCTGTCGCAGCTTCCTTAACTTCTTTCTTGAGTTGGGCTAGTTCATCCCGATCGGCCTGCACAGTTGCCAATTGTGATCGCGCTTCCTCTAATTCCTTCTTGAGATTGCCAATAGTAGCGGCTGAATTTTCGAGCAATTCCATATACTGCCGCTTGGTTTGGGCTAATTCCAGCCTGAGCGATTCGTCTTGGTTGCGATCGCGAGCGGCGGCGAGCTCCCCCAATTCCGCCCTCAGCTCTGACTTGATATTGGCTAGTTTGCCGCCTAGTACCTTGTCTAGTACAGAGGTGATTGCTGATTCTAAATCATCGGTTGGTGCAGGTCTAGCAGGCTTCATCCCTGCTTTTTCGGCCAGTGCCGCCACAACCCAAGCATTGAGGCTCAATCCTTCCTTTTTAGCCATGATTTTGATGGTGTCTAGCAAATCCTGCCGTCCGTCTAGTCGCAGGTTCAGTTGAAGGCGTTCTTTGTCTGCCATAGTTTTTACTTAATGTCTAGTTGGTGTACTAGCTCTAATCTAGCAGTATATTGGTATATTTGTCTAAATACAAAATAGACAAATGTACTAGCGCTAATCCTCACAAATACTAGACATTAACCGCTAATAATTGCTAGACAAATTGCTAGTATATAAATATAGCGAAACGGGAACCGACACAACCCGCGCTACATACACACTTCACACCACACGTAGAAACCATGATTAACTTACTCGCCGCCAAGTTCGCTCAAATTGCAGAGCGCGCTCGACACCACAAACGCTCAAATCACCGCGCCGACTGGCAAAATTGAGCGAACTGCAAGAACACCAGGAGCAACTACTATCAGTCGAACAAGCTTGCCAGTCGGCGCTCAAGCAGGTAGACACGGCGCTGATGATGTTGCATCACGTCGATCCGTCTCAGGTGGAAGTTTTCCAAGCGGCTAACGAGAGCAAATTCAACTCCTCGGCGATCGGCATTCTCTCCCCGGCCTTCGCAAAAGCGACTGAGCCGATCGAGCCGGAACCTACCGCACCGAATTGCGCCGGAAACTTGGGCAGAGCCTGAGATTGACCCGGCAATTGACGTTGAGGTTGCTGCTACCACGGAAGCGCCTTTTCGCAAGCCGACAGTCGCGACACCAATACCAGGGGCGGACATCGAGGGACTGCTTAATAAACTTTCGATCCCGTCGATTCGCTCGCCTGGCATCGGCTCCCGGAGCCGACACAAAAGGAACGCGGGCAAGCATAGCAGCGAGGTTAAAGGCGATCGTCACAGAGTCTGATATCCGGGCCGCTGGCTAACAGTTGCCCAACCGCTAGCGCACCATCCCATCGCTAGCGGTATCTAGTATACAAACTAGACAAATATACTCATACAAACTAGACAAATATACTCATACAAACTAGACTAATATACTAGATATTAGTTGGTAAAACGCTAGACATGGCTGGCAAAACGCTAGACATTGGTCGGGGCAAAACGCTAGTATATGTCTAGTACAGACAAAACCACCGCCCAAAGTTTCTGACGCCTAAAGCGGTGGCTAAATCCCAAAGGATCTAATCATGAACGTAACACAATCTGCCACACCGACGATCGACCGCCCCACAGCCTCCACGCTGACTTGCGAGCGTCTGTCCCTTTGCCCGCCTGATTGAGGATAACCGCTACGTCTGCCAAGTGTCGGAGACAGCCGCCGATGTTGTCAGGTGTCACTGGGAAGCGCGGACATCCTGCTACGAAGCTGTCAAAGCAGAAGCCACGAAAACTCTTGAACCTGTTGCCGCCGAAACAGCAGCGCCTTTTCCCAAGCCGACGCAATCGACACAACCGAAAAAACATTACGCCGCACCAACGACACCCGCAACCGCACCAACGACACCCGCACCAGCAGCAGCCATCCCCGTTACTGCTCCCGTAGTAACGGCAACACCAACTACAGCCACCGGAACCAACAACGGCGATGAACCGCCGAACCGGGGAGATAACGGACGCTCTTCCAGGTTCCGCCAGCCAAAAAACTAATGCTCTTGCTGGTTTCGGTCAAGCGCATCACGTCCGATATCCCGGCCTGCAACTTTGACGCGAACGAATTAGAAATCGCAGGGGAGTTGAGTTTGGCTCTTGGTGGCTTCGTAATTCCCCCGGTGTTACGGCGAGATGGCGATGGGTACAAAGTCATCTCTGGCCACTTTCAAGCCTCACGCCGCAGTTCTGGCACGAAAATTCAACCCTGCACGCCGGCGAGACGATACCGGCTCTAGTGCTTGAAAGTGAAAATCAGTCGGCGGTGCTGGCTCAACTTGGAATGCTGAAATTTGCCAGATACTTGACCCCATCTGCAAAGGATGGGGTTGCTTTTGACCTTAGTGTTCGCGTAAACTATCAATATATACTAGACGTTATGCTAGTACACAAATAGCTTTTTATCTAGCATCTTAATCGAGCTTTTTGTCTAGTGTCTCTGCCCTCACGTATACTAGACATCATGCTAGTATTTGTTAGAGCGAAACGGAAACGACACAAACCGCTCGCTACATACGCTTCACAATCAGCACACACAACCAAAGGACGAAGAACAATGACTCTGTTAGCCAACAAGTTCGTTCAAATCGCCTCAAAAATCGACGCCGCGAATGCCCAAATCGCAGCCCTACAAGCCAAGCGAGCGCGAGATCCAAGACTATCAGCAACAGTTGCCCGACCGCTAGCGAACCCTCCCATCGCTAGCGGTATCTAGTAGATTAACTAGACAAAATACTAGCGTTGGTTCATGAGAAATACTAGATACAAAAACTAGCTTAATTACTAAATGTCTACTAGGTATAGTGCTAGTATTTATTTAGTACAAACAAAACCAGTGCCCGAAAAAACTCCGACCGCCCCAGAACCGATCGCCACACCGACGCTACCGCGCCAACTACCCTAGCACGGCGCCGGCCGATCGCGCCAACAACGCCGGACATCGAGGGACGGCTTAATAAACTTTCGATCCAATCAATCCGCAAGCTGGCATCGGCTCCGGGAACCGACACAAAAGGGACGCGAGCAGCAATCGCAGCGAGGTTAAAGGCAATCGTCACAGAGTCCGATCTCCGGGACGCTAGCTAACAGTTGCCCGCCCCCAGCGATGGGAGGGTTCGCTAGCGGTATCTAGTACATAAGCTAGACAAAAATACTAGCATTGACTCGGGAGAAATACTAGACACAAAAACTAGCTTTATTACTAAAAATTTACTAGACATAATGCTAGTATTCATCTAGTACAAACAAAACTACCGCCCCAGAACCGATCGCCACACCGACGCTACCGCACCAACTACTAAGCCGATCTCCGCCTTGAAACTAATGCTGTCGCTAGTCTCGGTAAAGCGCATCACTTCTGATGTGCCAGTCTGCAACGTGCGTCCGGGCGAGCTAGAAATTGCTGGTGAGCGAGCGTCTGGCGAGCGGTGGCGGAGTAACGGGAGCCGGTGGTGAAGCTTGGCTGGCGACGGATTCTCTCGCCCTGAGCGGTTATTTTCAATTCCATGCGGCGGTTCTGGCACCGCGACTCAATCCGAAAGCCGACGAAACGATTCCTTTGCTAAGTCAAAGAGGCCGAAAATCAAGCGACAGATGCAGGCAAAACTTGGGAAACTAAAACTCCTAGCCGTTTAAACACCACAGCCCCGCCCCAAATCGACGCAACCTTTACCTCCATGCCATCGTAAACTTGGATTTTTAGAGCCTGCTGATATTTTAGGCGATGGATGGGATTTGGAGTACAGGCATTTTATTGTTCTCTGTTGGGCTGGAAACCTGACGGGTTTCCGAAATTCGTTAATGCGCGCTGTGGGACTTGATGCAAAGTAGTACGGATCAACCCTAGAGTTGAGCATTATACCCAAGTGGATAAAACCTAGGCGGGATAAAGGTTTGACGCCTTGACTGAAAGAATCTGGGAGTTAATTGATAATCAACGCCTGAAACCCTTGCTCCGTGACGGTTTGAGGAGTGAAATATTTTGTCTGTCTCTAGGGTTCGGCAGAATACTTTATAGGTGAAGTGGAGACGATGAACAACTACCCGTCAATAACGCAGTGATATTCAGCCGAAGCTGCCTTGTACATCGCTCTCATTCGCTCCGTCTCCCAGCTTCATCTATAAGCCTAGAAGTCAATTCGCACTCCCAGACTACGGTCGCTTGTTGGCAGTTCAACGCTTGTTCCGAATCGACAACAGCTCCACAGCGAGCCGCTTCCTTTCCTCTCCCCGGCGGTCATATTTAGCCACAATTGCAGGCGAAGAATGCCCCGCCAGCTCCGCCACAGTCACGATATCAACTCCAGCATCTAGCAAATCCGAGCAAAAAGTCCGGCGGAAATCGTGAGGAGAAAACGACTCCACCCCCGCCTCTATTGCCCGCTTTTGCAAAATCACTAATACCGCCTGCGGTGTTAGCGGTCTGATATGTATCCGACCCATCTTCCAGGCCGGACACAACAACGCTCCCGCTTCCCGACCCCGAACCACGAGCCAATCTTCCACCACCTTCACAGCATCGCCAGGAAGGTACACCGTGCGGTCTTTGTTCCCCTTACCGCCTCGTACCTTCATAGCACCCGTGCGAGCACTAAAGTCCCTCAATTCCAGCTTCACTACTTCAGCCCGGCGCAAACCCACCCGCAGAATCGCCAGCAGAGCCGCATCGCGAGCGCCTGCCGGAGTCGAGTCATTGTGGCACACCTCAAACAGAGTGGCAATTTCATCAGCGCTCAAGGCCCGCCCCCTGAGTTTGTCAGATGTCCTAATTTTAGGCAAATCGATCGCCTTGGCATAGTCAGTCGCGCTCATCAAATCCAGCCGCAGTGATTCTTTCAACACCCGCTTCAGAGCACACATCATCTTTTTAGCAGTAGCCGGAGAGTGCTGTGCTATCAATGCCCCTTGCACCGCAGCCGTGTGCTGGTAGCGCAGCGTCGCCCAATTCAGCGTCATCGCGTCGCACTGCCCCTCCGTCAGCAAAGACGCGATCGCATCAAGAGACTGCCGCATCGTCGGCTGTGAGCCGGGTGCCAACAGAGAAAGGTACACCGCCACCGGGTGACAAGTCAGCGGCAGAGGCTGTGGCAACAAGAGCGTTAAATCTGAGGTAACAGCGTTCAAAGGACGACCTATGAAATTGTCAGAACAGCAATTCTAGGAATTCCTCTTAATTGTCGGACAATTAGTGCAATCACAACAAAAAAAGTTTGACTGGCCCCTAGAAATTGCTGCAAGTGCGGGAGCATCAACAGATGCTGCCGTTTCTCCTTCAATTTTTGTTGAAGAGTGGAGCTTTTAAAGGAATTAATTAAGAGGGAGTTTAAGTAGGTAGGCGGAATTAAACTCAACTATGTAACTGTATGTAAACAGGGCTGACTTAGCCATGCTTAGGGAATTGGGATACTTTACAATCGTTTACATAATTGCGTTTTACAGCGCCTACTTAACTTAACGCGCCCGAAAAAGAAGTCGAATTTGCTTTCTCTGACCGTGCAACCTTCACCCTGAATAACATTATCTGCCATTCAACCTTGACCCTATACGATTGAGTTATCTAGGGAGAGCAGGCAGCCGTGCGATCGCGGATATCCTAACTGAGGGTGGTGCGATCGCCTCAAGAAAGCCAAGGCATTTGTTGAGCTATCAGCAGGTAGCACGGAGATCGCAGTTAACGGAACGCTATGCCCCAGCGCGACATCGCTTCAGTTGCCTGAAAAGCCAGTTATAGGATATTCATCTAAACAGCTAAAGGTATAATACGTTTAACTGTTTAACCAATTACGGCAAGCTAGCGATTGATCGTTTGATCGTTACCCAAAAGAGCAATCGCCCCAGTTGACTTTGGGTCTAACCAGTCAGACAAAAAACCCCAGACTATACAGCCAGCAGCAAATTGCAGGTTTATCCCTTTTTTGTAACTTTCGGGAAAGAATAATCTGGAATCCTTAGAGCATAAGGCTTTTATCAAAAATTTTGATTTCGCCATTCTGTTAGGAAATAAACGCTCAAATCCCCGCTTTATCTACAGTTAAAGTTTGGCTCTCACTTTGATTTTCCCAGAGTGACAGAAGAGGGTTATGAAGTACACCCTAGAAACCCGGTTTCATCAAGAAATGGGTTCCGCCTACCTACTTACCTCACTCGTGCTGTAACTGCCAATCTGCGGCTGACCTCAGACTTGTCATTAAACTGTTAAACCTATTAGACGTTTAACAGTTTATGAGTTTAACACTTAAGCATATAAAAGTGTTAAGCTAAAGGATGATTAGACCTTAATAGGATTTTATGTTAAAGGTCGCTATTTTCAATTTCAAAGGCGGTACGGGGAAAAGTACCACAGTTTTAAACTTAGGAGCTTGCCTCGCTGCAAGTAAGTGTCGCGTCCTGCTGCTCGACTTGGATGGGCAGCGCACCCTTAGTTTTGGGTTAGGTCAAGACGGTCAGCAGCCGACAGCTTTAGATTGGCTTCAGGGAGATAACGTAGAGCCATTAAATACAGAGGTAAAAAATCTGTGGCTGATTCCGGGGGATTTGGGACTGTTCCAGTTGCAGTCACCTCATGATTTATTCACCCCAGCCCTCTCTAAGCTTAAGGGGTTTGATGTGTGCCTGATGGACTGTTCGCCAGGGCTTTCCTCTGTTTCGGTACAAGCTTTGTTGGCGTGCGATCGCGTGTTGATTCCGACTCTGTGCGAACCGGCTGCTCTTAAAGGGTTGTCGGAAGCGGTGGAATTAATTCGAGGGGAGCAAACAGGAGTGCCAATTGAGGTGTTACGGACTCGCTATAAGTCGCGCCTGCTGTTAACCCAGGAAGCTGACAGTTTGCTGGTTGAGGCTTCTGTGGAACTGGACTATCGGCTGCTGCATACGGTGATTCCTGACAACATTGCTGTGGCAGAATCTATTGCTCAGCAAAAGCCTGTCACCGCCTATGCTGCCAAGTCCTCCGGTGCTTCATCTTATCGGTTTTTGGCCTCAGAGTGCAAAAAATTGTGGAGGTTGTCGTGAACAAACCCAAGAGTAAGATGGGGGGGATGGGAAAGCTGAGCCAGTTTTCGGGAATTAAGCAGTCACCGGCACCAGTAGATATTGAAGCTGATAGGGTACCCGCTCTTGACCCTCCGGTTGAAGCTGCGACTCTGGCTAATTCCAAGGAGAAACTGGTAGCGGTCAATTTCAAAATTACTCGCAACCAGCACGAATGGTTAGCAGATACAGCCAGACTTGTTAGGGACAACAACGCCCAAGCTGTGCCACCAGCAGAACGAGTGTATCCTCAGCATTTGATGGGGGTGGCGATTTCTCTGTTACAACAGGCTGATGTGGACTGGAGCCAAATCAAGAATGTTGAGCAGTTGCGTAAACAGTTAAACCTATTAGACCTTTAGATTTTTTTAGGGAATCGCAATGGCAGAATGGTTTATCTTTCCTATGAAGGATGAGAAATTAAAAACTGAAGGAACAGGCGCGAACAAATATTATGATTAAATTTTCAGCCAGTCCCAGAAAAGTTTGGGCAGTTGCAGAAGCAGAGCGTCTGGCCTACGGTTATTTATTTAATCCGACCTTCGCCACAGAAACCTCACTTATTGAACCCTTACCCCACCAGCGTATTGCAGTTTACAAACATTTACTGCAACATCAGCGACTGCGGTTTCTCCTTGCTGACGATGCCGGTGCTGGTAAAACCATTATGACAGGTCTCTACATTCGCGAAATGCTATCGCGTCGCTTAATTCACCGGGTTCTCATTGTATCATCGGCTGGGTTATTGGGAAACTGGCAACGGGAAATGAACAAATTATTTAGTCTGCCGTTTCGCATTGCCACTGGCAACGAAGCAAAATCTACTAATCCCTTTATTGGTGAAAATAGCAACCTTCTTATTGTTAGCGTTGATACTTTAGTAGGAGAGCGAATGTTTTCGCGTCTGCAAGAGTCGCCAGTAATTCCCTATGATTTAGTAATATTTGACGAAGCTCACAAACTCTCGGCCGATCGCGAACCAGACTTTTATATTCGCAAAACTAAACGCTACCAACTGGCAGAAGCTTTGGTCGGAATTAACGATGATGAAAACTGCCAATTAGAATGGACTTGTCAGCATTTATTGTTACTGACAGCAACCCCTCATCAGGGGAAGGATTTTCCCTACTATTATTTGTGGCGGTTATTAGAGCCAGAAGTCTTGTCAACTTATGACGCTTTTAACACTTACCCTCCTGCTTCTCGTCAGCAACATTTTATGCGACGCACCAAAGAGGAAATGGTGCGTTTTGATGGCACTCTCATCTATCCGATGCGAATTTCAGACACTCTGAGTTACGAACTCACTCAAGGTGAAATTAGCGAACAAACTCTCTATGAAAAAACTACTCACTCTATTGAAAATTACTATAACCGCGCTCAAATTTTAAATCGGTCTGCGGCTAAATTAGCAATGAGTGTATTTCAGCGAAGGAGCCTAGCCTGATGAGCAAGTTGCAAGCACCCGACAAAGAAGCGACGGTCAGGTTTACTGTGGATATGTCTGAATCTTTGCACCGCAAGCTGTCGATGTTGGCGGCTAGGACTGGGCGCAAGAAAGTGGATATCGTGCGAATGCTGCTGGAGGATGGGTTGAAAGAAGTGTCCGGGTAGGGACTCACGCCTTGGAAATCAGAGCGAACTGCGATGAAGATGGAGCGGTTGAAAGAAGTTGATTGAGGCTCCAATAGCTCACGCCCCTACCTTCTTATCTTTTACGCGGCAGACGGCAACTTTTCAACTTCTTTCACCCCCAAAAACCGCACGTTGACGATTTCCCTGTAAGCCTCTAAATCAGGCTGCCAATTTTCCAAAAGCTTGTACAAGTGTTGCAGTTTCTCGCCTTCTAATTCGCCTGCTATTTCGTACTGGAAACTACCGGAGAACAATACTGCGGGAGTTGGGTCAGCTTCTTGCAGTTGCAGCATAGCTTCGGCAACGCTCAAATTGAGTTCTCCTTGTTCCAGAGAATAAACTAAATTGACAGCAGCTTTTACGGGAGCTTTCCCCACATCAGACCAAGTGCCTTTCGAGAGTAAAGTGGAGGTGATGAACTCGCGGGCGGCATTTTCGTCTCCTGCTTCAAAGGTGATGAAGCTTCTGGGATTGATGCTTAAAGCTTGATAGTCGGTGCGGGGTAAAGCTTCGACGTACTTGCGGATGACGGCGGGAATTTTTACGTCTTCTTGTGATTTTGTACTCAGGGATTCGATGAAGGTGATGGCGTTCGATTGGGCGACGATGTTGATGCCGTTGGTGAAGGCAACTTGAGAGATTTGGGGACTGAAAACGGGGGGGCGGGCGAGTTCCCAGTCGGGGGGGACGATGCCGCTGTATTTGAGGAAGTCTGAGTTGAGGAGGGTGGGGGAGTGGTTTTTGGCTGTGAGGGCTAAGGCTAGTTCTTGGATGGTTACTTTAGGTGTCATGGTTGCTGGTAGAGCGATGTTTTGTTGTATTTTATACAGGGTTGGCTGCTTTTGTACAGGGGGAAGTTCATTTCCACTCAGCATCGAGGTTGTGCGAGCGTTCAATTTTTCCTTTTACGGTAAATTTTCCCAAATAGAAACCCAAGCCTGAAGAACTTGGTTTGGAGCTATTCGATTATTTTCTAATAAGGTTTTTATGATTCCTAAACGCAACTTTAATTTTTTTAAACTCCTGAGTTCCTCCATATCTGATTCAAGTTTTTGAGATATCGCTTCGGGGATATTATCTCTAAAAAGTTTTTTCCAAACAGAAGCTTTAGCTAGAGTATCTTCGTAAGAAAATTCTAAATTTTCAAAAAAACAACTTATAATTAGTGCCGGATCTAGAACAGGATCGTCAACCCTCGCTCCGAGTTGCAATATCATGTATAAACGCAAGTTCATTAACGATTCTATAAGGGATTCTCGAATAGCTCCATTAGAGCGGTTCCGAGCTAAAAAGTTATAGACTAAAACTGCTATCTGCGCCCAAATTAAACTTGACTGACGGTATTCCTCAGATTTAGATGCCAGATCGCTGGCTTTAAAGGCAGCAGTTTCGGCTAGCCCAAGCCAGTTAAAATTTATGGGCACTTGTTGTCGATCTTCCCAAACGCTGTTCAGCCAAGATTGCACTCTACTGGGTTCTTGTTGTAACAGATTGTTCAAAAAAATTACTGCTTCATCATTCATAGAACTCAAACCTATTTGCTAACTTAATTTTGTGAAAACAAATATTTGTCCGATTTGGGGATTTTTACTACTCTCAAATTCGATCAATTATTGTTCGGGGTGACAGATGCAATCCATTTAGTTCAAAAGCAGCTCTACCAATGTCTAAACTTATACCGTTAGGTAAGTAGTGACCGCTATGATTTGTTATTTCTAGGACAAAGTATTGATTTCTACTTCCCGCAATCATTGCCTCCCCAGCAGCCAAAACTGGTTCGCCGTTATTGATAACAGAATGTGCAATTTCTCGCCCATTTACTATTGCAGGGATAAAAAATAGTTCTCCCGTTTCTGTAACAGCCCATTTTACTTTTTCTCCTGTATCAATCATTCTATCAAAAGCAGGATTTCCTGCTTTTAAAGGTTTAACATTAAGCCGTCGTGCTAAAGCAAGCTCTTGAGGCAAATTATCAGGTAGAGTATTAGGAAAAGAAAGCTTTTTCGCACCCACACCTTTCCGTAGGAAAGATAGGGCAACTGGACCAGTGACTAAGCCAAAGCCTATCGCCATTGAAATAACTAAATCTGCCGTACTATAATCACCTTTGTTAATAGTAGCTCCGATTAGATGGCTACCACTCTCCCACTGTATGCCCGCTAAAGTGTTAGCAATATCCGCTGCCGCTTGAGCCTCACCCGCGCTAAACAAACCAGTCGGATCGGTATATGTAACCGGATTTGCATGAGCGTAAAGATACTTATGCAGCGACATCGGATCTTCAAAGCTGCCCTCATAAGTATCCCGCCGAGTAAACCGCCCCACGCTTTGGTTGTAATACCGCTCTCTCAAATAGTATTGACCTAAGTCTTCATCAAGCTGCTCTCCTGCAAACAAGTAGTCATTCTCTACATTACCAGCAGAAGCAATTAAATTGCCAAACGCATCGTAACTGTAAGTATCAGTCACCACACCCGACGCATTCGTCAGCCCCCTCGTACTCCCCAAGCCATCAACTAAATAATACGAATCATTAACTCCCCGTTCCTGACTAATCAAATCCAACCCATAAACGTAACTAGCAATCAAAGCATCATTAACAGATTCCTCTAACACCTGAGCGTAAGGAAGATTCTTATCAACCAAATACTCAGTAGTCACCCCATTAACAGTCTTGCTAACCCTCACCCCATCCGCATCGTAAGCATAACTAATATTCTCGCCCGTCGGAGTTTGAACGCCAATCAAACGATTCTCTTGATTCCAAGTATAAACCGTCTCTTGAGTACCGTTCTCAATCTTGCGAGTAGTATTCCCATTCGCATCGTAACGATACTCAGTCGTCTTAACCAGCACCCCATTCGGCCTCAATTCCTCCTTCAACAACCTATCATTATCATCATAACTATAAGTCGTCACCCCACCAACAGAATCAGTCTTACTCAACCGATTCCCCACAGCATCGTAACCGTAACTAACCGTCCTCTCAACCGTTCCCCCAGGTGCAAAGATTGTCTCTGACCTCAAGCGGTACAAATCGTCGTATTCGTACTCAACCTTGCGCCCGTTCTGTTCGGTAACAACTCGCCGATGCCCGACAGGATCTAAGCTATAATCAAAACTTTGAAGCGTCGCACCATTCCTTTGATAAGTCAACAACTTCAACCGATTCAACTCATCATAAGTCCGACTTTCCACCACCCCATTCGGTAACTGTGTTCGTTCTAAATTCCCCTCAGCATCGTAGAAATACTTCGTTTGGGCCAAATCCGGGTCAATCACTTTCTCCAAACGATTTTGCTCGTCATATTCGTACTGAGTCAACCCAGCAGGAGTTCTCACAGAGGTGCGATTGCCCGCAGCATCGTACCCGTACTCAATCGTCGCCCCGCTTGCCAAATACGGGCCATCTGGGTCAATTCTCGATACCAACCTTCCCAATTCATCGTAATTAAAAGTAGTCGTTTCCTGCCCTTTGACAACAGTCTTAATCTGCCCGCCACTCGTGTAAGTAAACGTAACGGGAGATTCCCCACTAACAGAAAACTGTTTGTTCGTCAAGCGATTTTCAGCATCGTAACCGTAGGTAATAGTATTACCATTAAAATCAGTAACACTTTGAACATTACCCGCAGCATCATAAATCGTACTCGACCTTTGATTTAACGGCAACTCAACAACAACCCGACGACCGTTTTTATCGTACTCAAACTCAGTCCTATTATCTTCAGCATCCTCCTGCCAAATCAACCGCCCAGCTTCATCGTAACCGTACTCGGTTCTAAGATTAATTGGGTTAGTTCCAGCTTGGTTTAAAGTCTGCACTACCGCAGTTAACCGTCCCAACGCATCGTACTCGTACTTGACAGTTTTACCCGCAGCATCAGTAGCAGAAATGCGCCGTCCCAAACTATCGTATTCGGTGCGATTTGTCGGATTATCTAATAGATTGTTGGGACTAGAATCGGGATAAACAGTCTTCACCAACCGACCTAAACTATCGTACTCGTAACGAGTCACCCTTCCCAACGCATCAATACTAGCAACAGTCCGTCCCAACTTATCGTATTCAGTACGACTTCTCGGATTATCAGAATTATCAGGCGTAGCATCAGCATAAATAACCTCTTCAAGCTGACCGTTAATATTATACCGATACTCAGTTCGATTTCCCCTTTCGTCGATTTCAGCTTTGACATCACCATTCTTGTAATACTCAGTCTTGCTTCTGGGATTGTTTGACAAGAAAACAGGTGCGATGTCGGGATAAATTACCTGAGTCCAATCAATTGTAGCAGGAGTTTGATTTGGCGCGACTGCTTGAATTAATTGCGCTAGTGTATCGATTTTATCCTGGTAAATCGTTTCAACTAACCGCCCAGCATCGTCATAATTGTAGTGAGTTACCGAATTATCCCGGTCAACAGTAGCCCGCAAACGACCGCCCTTATCGTAAATGTTAATCGTTCTCGGATTGTCAGCCGGATAGCTGAGAGTATTGTCGGGATAAATTGTTTCAACCAACTGACCTTTGCTATCGTAGCGGTAATCAGTCCGACGATTCAAAGCATCAATTACAGCAACTTGATTCCCATTAGCATCGTACTCGTATTTGGTAACTCCATTTAATCCATCAGTTGTTGACTTGACTTTACCGTTACTGTCGTAAGTTGATTTAGTAACTAAAGTTTGCACGCCCGAAGGAGTAGTTACCGTGCGAGTTTCAGTTAAACGATTCCCACTGCTGTCGTAAGTGTAAGTTGTTGTATTTCCTAAAGCATCCTTCAGTGACAGTACGTTACCCGAACCATCATAAGTAAAGTTAGTAACTTTGTTAGCAGTATCGGTAAGGGTGAGAAGATTTCCCCTCATGTCGTAGCTGAACTTACTAACATTCCCCTTTGCATCTTTAGCAGTCAGCAAATTGCCACTCGGAGAATAAGTATAAGTCGCAGCATTCCCCAGGGCGTCGGTTTCAGTTAAAACCTGCCCGCGACTGTTGTAAGTCCACCGCGTAACATTACCCAAAGCATCTTTCTCAGTTAACTTATTCCCCTTCGCATCATAAGTCCACTCAGTCTTCGACTTCACCTCAACCGAATTGCCAGCAGCATTTAACTCAGTGGTAATTACAGTCTCAGTCAGAACGTTATTATCCCCATCAAAAGTCCTATCAACCCTCTTCCCTAACGGGTCAATCTCAGTTAAAACATTCCCCCGACTGTCGTAAACGTAAGTAGTTTCCTTCCCGAAAACATCCTTAACCTTCTGAATCGAATTATTCGGGTCATAAACCAACTCAACCGCCGACCCATTCGCATCAATCATCTGTTTGAGGCGACCTTTCTCGTCGTACTCAGTCTTAACTCCACTCCGTCCCAACGAATCGATAACCTCAGTCAAAAAGTGCGGTCTGTCCTCATCTTCATACTTAAAAGTCGTAGTATTATTCTCCCTGTCTTTTACAGCAACCAAATCCCCTTTCGCATCGTATTCGTACTTAACCTTCTTGCCATCCGGGTCAACAACACCGACAATCCTCCCAGCAGCATCCCTCTCAAAAGTCACCGACTTACCCGTACTGCTAGCAATCCCCGCATCGCTAAAAGATAGCTTATTCCCATTAGCATCAGTAGCAGTCAGCAAATCCCCAGTTTTAGCATCAATCTCGTAAACCAACCCTTCCTGAGTCGTCAACACATAAACCCCACCAAAAGCAGGATTTTCGGGATTGAAGGGCTGCCCGTTCACCCCGTAATACTCGCCGTACTCATTCCGTATCAAATTCGCGTCCTTAACCGTCAGAGTCACCGTCGAACCCTTTTGAGATTCAAAAGCCGGCTTGTACATCGCAGCCCCCGGCCCAGCAGCCCCTAAATACTGATTCAAATGATGCGGAGTCGGCTTAAAAGTAAAGGTTTCCCGCTTACCTCCGGGTAGGGTGATGAATACCTTAGTCTTGCTATCAAATGCTACGGTATTGATGCCCAACTCCTCATAAGTCGGGTCAGCCTTCAAAGAAGTCTTCAAATCAGTATCCCGGAACTCCATCCGCCAGCCGTAGCCGAAATCATCGCTATTATTCGCATTCAAAGAATCGTAAGTCCGAGTCACGTTAATCGGAATACCCGCCACCGGAACCGTCAAATCGGTAAACGACAACCGGAAATTGCCCAACTTCAAATCGCCCGCAACATTCACCGTCCTTTCAGTAGTCGAACCGTTACCGTTGGTATCTATTGCAGTGAACTTGAGAACGTAAGCGCCGTTAGCCAAAACAGTCGGGTCAAATGTCGCAACCGTTCCGTTGCTGACAGCAGCAGTTCCCCGATAAACCTCCTTAAACCCTCCGCCATCGCCCGGAATTTGCCCGCCACCAACCGGGGCTACTTCCAATGTATAGTAAGCTAAATTGCTGTCACTAATCGTGCCGGTGATGTTGAAGGGCGCGGTGATTTCTGCATCATCTTCCAGGGCGATATTTATAACAGGCGCGTTGACATCGGTGGGGTCAATTGCTGCTACTGTTTGAGTCGCAGTTCCGGCATTTCCAGCACTATCTTTAGCTGTTGCAATTGCCGTGAAATTGCCTAAATTATTTACCTTGACAGATGCTTGACCTTGTGCATCCAAAACTACAGGAGTGCCGTTGATAGTCAAACCCAAAGATTCAACTTTCACGTTATCGACAGCATTGACGGTAAACGTGACCGAATCTCCGAGATTAGCTGTATTTTTGCTGGCAACAATATTGACTTTAGGTGCGGAAGTATCCGCGACAACACTTAAATTGTAAGAAACAGAAACAGTCTTGCCAAAAGTATCGGTGATAGCAACTTGCACCGGCCCCGTCGTACCGACATCAGTTGCTTGAGGCATCCAACTAATGCGGCCGAATTCATCAACAGTCATTCCAGACGGCGACTGTATCAGAGAATAAGCAAGCAAATCCCCCTCAGCATCAGTCGCCCTTAAATCGTAACGATAGGTAGAACCAACAACCGCCGACTGAACAACAGGAACAGCAGGAACAATCGGTGTAGAATTTGCCCTTGCAGTTAATGTAAAACCTTGCGCCGCCCCCAAACCTCCAGCATCCGCAGCGCCTACAACTATTTGATGGTTTCCAGCAGTCGGGTTATCCCAAGTCAGCAATCCAGTTGCGGCATTAATTGCCATCCCCATCGGGGCTTTTAATAACTGATAAGTTAAACTGCCACTTTCCGGGTCAGTTGCTTGTACCGGATAGCTGTACTGAGAACCCAAAGATGCTGCAAATACAGGAGTTGAAACTACTGTTGGAGGCAGGTTGATTGCAGCAGTTCCCACAGACACCGCAAACTTCTGATTCCCTACCCCACCTTGGGTGTCAGTTGCTAAAACTTCAACAGTATGAGAACCTACAAAATTAGCACCCGGAGTCCATTCAATTAAACCAGTTCTGGCATCAATCTTCATGCCATCCGGTTTGGTTCCCAAACTGTAGCGCAGGGTATCGTTTTCTGGGTCAGTTCCAAATACTTGATATTTGTATGTTCCGTTGACTCCAGCAATCGTGACTGGAATGGATACAATCGCAGGCGGCGTATTAATTCCCGTTACTTTTAAGCTGAATTCTTGACCTGTATAGGAACCCAAACTATCAGTTACCCGGACGGCGACTGTATGTTCTCCTATTTGTTCGCTGGTTGGTTGCCAACTCAAACCCCCTGTTTTTGTGTCGATTACCATACCATTGGGCGCACTGTCAAGACTCCAGAGCAAGTAATCTCCATCGGGGTCGGTTCCTGTTAGCTGGTAGCGGTAAACTTTTTCTAAGTTGGTAACGGTATCCGGTACTGAAGTAATGCTGGGAAGTCGGTTGGCGGTGGAATTCGATACGTTGACAGTCCATGATTGGGTGTCGGTTCCACCTTGTCCGTCGCTAACCGAAACAGACACTGTTTGCGGGCCTGTTTGGGCAGCAGTCGGAGTCCAAGCTACCAAACCTTCTGAGTCAACGGTCATCCCAGCGGGTTTGGAAACTAATGTAAAGCTGATGGGGTTGCCGTCGGGGTCAGTTACAGCGAGTTTGTAGAAATAACCGCTGCCGGTGCGGGCTGAAGTGCGGGGGTCAGAAGTAATGTCCGGCGGGCGGTTGGGAATCGCCTCAATTACCCGCAGCGGCACTTCTAGCTTGGATTCGCCACCCTTTCCATCCGTGGCTTTAACTGTGAAAGAATTCGTTCCCAATTGTCCGGCTGTCGGCGTCCAAGTTACCAATCCGGTAGTTGGGTTGACTGTGATACCAGCAGGCGCGTTCGGTAACAGCGCGTAGGTAATAATGTCGCCGTCGGCATCCGCGGCTACTGCGCGATACTCGAATCGCTTACCGATTTGAGGTTGCAAGTCCGACGGCGGTATGGAGGCAAACAGCGGGGGATTGTTGGGCGGTATCAATTCTACTTCGACGTACTGCAAAGCTTGACCGCCTTTGCCGTCAGTGGCGCGCAAAACGACATTGAATTTCACCGTAGAGGGTGCCGCTTCCGGGCGACCGAAAGCAATCAAGCGATCGCGCGTCGCCCGCAGTTCTTTATAATATTCTTCGACCTGCGCTGCTGTCGGAGTCCAAACTACAGTGCCGTTTTTCGGGTCAACGCTCATTCCTGGAGGGTTGAGAACTAAGCTGTAAGTCACTTCGTCGGCATCGGGGTCGGAGGCCAAAGCCCTGTAAACTAGGGGTTCCCCGGCTTTGAGCCCGAAGGGAGGCGCTACTGTCAGGAAGGTGGGGTCGGAATTCACAGGTTCTTGCGAATCTTTGTGGACGCCGAATAAATGAGTGAATGTTTGTCCCGCAGCCGTGACTGTATCTGTAAAAACTGAGGAACTGGGTGCAGTTTGTATGTAGTCGCTTGGCGCTACAGCCCGCACTTTGTAGGTACCGGGCACTAAGTTGTCAAAGGTAAACTGATAGTTTGTTTGACCCAAAATTGACTCGGAATCGTCCTTTTTGGTCAATTGCTTCGGTTCGTCTGGATCTAGCACTCCGTTGTTGTTAAGATCCAGATAGACTGGCACGTTTTCCATTAAGGGCTCGATGGTGTAGCGGGGGTCGAAACCGCCGAAAACGCTGCTTAACTGGTCTATATCGCTCAGTATTACTGCTTCTGGGTCGAGTTTTTTGATGGTATCCAGGGTTGAATATTGGCCGATACCGAAGGCTGTCAAGCCGATGCCTTTGGTTGTGAGGTCTGCCCTTACGGTCGCGGAGACTGTGGCATCGAGGGCGCCGTAGCCGTCGGACATGAAGATAATATTTTTGTCTCCCGGCATATAGGGGACTAATTGGTCGATAGCTTCTACGGCACGAGTAAAATCGTTGTGACCGTTGGGAATGGTGTAAGTGTCACTTGCCAGGATTTCCCGGATATCGGGGATGCCGTTGTTGTTTTTATCTGCCAGGGGCGTCGTGTAGGGCTGAACCCCAGGCGTTGCGGGGTCCATATCTTGAATTTGGGCGGTGTATTGATGGGGAATCAAGCCGATATTGACTCTATCGCCCAAACCTTGAGCTATTAATGTATCGATAAGAGTCAGGGTAGCGGCGACTTGAGCTTTGAGAACGTCATCAACCCCAGCAGGGCCGGCAAACGGGGCTGCGGTACTGCCAGAAACATCGATCGCCACTATAATAGCTGGATTGTTGCCCTTAACTAATTTAGAATCGCGGAAGCCGTTGCCGTTTAAGTCGTCAAATACGGCCCCTTGAATTTTACCCAAAGCGCCGTAAGCATCCACGGTAAACTTTTGCAAGCCCTTGCCGCCGCGCGGGTCTGCCACCTCCACGGTAAAGTCAGCTTTGCTCCCGGCCGCAATATTTTCCGGGAACCACAGCAACTCTCCGCTATCGCCGTTAATCAATGCTCCCAGCGGGCCGTCCACCAAGCGGTATTTGAGTCGGTCGCCGTCCGGGTCAACCGCAGCTAACTGATAGCGGTAAATTTTATCGTCCAGTCCGAAGCGGACTACGGGGTCGCTGACGATAACCGGATTGCTGTTGGTCGGGTCGGGCCACACCCGGATGCTGTATTCTTGCAAGTCTTTGCCGCCCTGACCGTCTGACGCTTCCAACTTCACGGGATACAAACCGGACGAACCAAGAGAATTGCTGCCCGTTTCTCCCGTCCCCGGAGTCACGATATCGGCTGCCGTTTTCTCGTAGCGCAGAGCCCGGAATTGGTAATTGACCGGAGCGCTCGAAGTCCCGCCCTCTATTAACAGAGCGTACTCTCCAGTAGCCGGCAGTTCCACTGGCAAATCGCTGCCGAGCCAATTATAAGTAACCTGCTTGTTGTCAGGACCGATTAGCTTCCAGTAATTTGAATAATTACCGACAATAGAATCGAAGAACAAGCGATCGCCCTTATTGCCCTCAAACTTGTAGAATTTGCTTTGCTGCCCGGATGCTAAAGTACCGGTCACCGGCAAGTTGAACGGCATGAAGCTGGCTCCTGACAGTTCTAGGAGTTGGAACGAGTAGTTTTGGTTGGTTGCTTGCTGGCCTTCGATTACCAGTTGGTACAAACCGTTCTGAGTCAGAGTAAGCGGTTCGACATCGGTGTACTGGAAGTTGGGTTTAGTAAATACTGCTTTCCCGGTCGGGTCGTATAAAGTTGCAGAAACATTAGTTCCCACCATGCCGTTGAAAGCTACCCGCAGGCCTTCCACGCCGTCAAAAGTGTAAACTTTAGCTTCAGCCCCCGAAAGCGTTCCAGATACAGGACTGCCTATTTCTAAGTAGTTAGTTATCGGGCTTCTGAGGCTGTTGGGTAACTCAGCAACGCGCAACTGATAGCTGCCAGTTGAAGAGGTGTAATAGCCGTATATTTGTAGAGTGTATTCTCCTGTTTGCGGCAATACTTTTGGCAGGGTATTTAGGCTAGTATCTTCGTTATCGAATACTCTGCTGCCGTCAGGGGCTATCAGCCTTGCTCTGATTTGCCAGTTATTATTGTTGATGCTGTCCAAGAAAATTTGAGTGCCAGCCGACGCGGTGAATGTGTGATTTGTAACGCCCCCGGCCGTCAGCGTACCGCTAATTATAGAATTGAGTCCGGCGCTAGTTTGTGGTGCTGGCGTGTTATCAGTCGCGCTAAAATTATAGCTGACGGGTGAAGAGTTGTTTCCGGTAATAGCTAGGGTGTACAAACCTGCTGTCGGCAGCGCCACCTTAAAGTCTGGTGAGTTCCAAGGCGGAGAAACTATTGCTTTGTTATCGGGTCCGTAGAGCACCCAATTTCCACCGTTGCTCCACGCAGCAGCGCTTAAATCGAAGTTTAATACTTGACCCTGACGGCCGGTAATTTTATACAAGTCAACTTCTCCTATTTCAGCAGTGCCGATATTGGGCGCGGTCAAATTTAGAGGAGAAGAGTCGGCTAAATCGCTCAATTTAAAACTGTAATTGCCCGTGTTATTGTTGGTGGCATCAACTACCAGGCGATAAGTTCCGCTGGCATTCAAAGTTGGCGGCTGCCAGTCAGCGCTCGTATTAACACTCGAATAGCCCGACGTGCCAACAACTGCGTTGCCAAAAGGATCGTAGAGTTGCGCCGACAAATTGCTGTTCCCAGTTAAACCGTCAAAAAACAGCTTTTGTCCGACCTTACCATCAAAAGTATAGGTATCTTTTTCGCCTGCTTTGTCGATGCTTTGACTGACAGTTTGACCGAGAGTTAAAGGCACTGTTGTTAACTCGGGCCTTACCACTTTAAACTCGTAATTGTTATTAGGTCTGTCCTGACCTGATAAAACTAACGAGTATTCGCCAGTAACGGACAAAGGTTGTTCGGGATCGTTCGTCAAGCCTCCAGAGGTCAGGCGCTTGCCGTATGGGTCGTAAAGGTAGTAGTAATTGTACGGATCTCCGGCAGTCATATCGAAGTAGAAAGAGCTGCCTGCTGCACCTTGAAATTTGTAGGTTTTAGCTTCGCGCTTGCTGGTGCCGAAGTTGCCAGAAATCGGAGCATCTAAAGTCAAAGTTTCGCCTTCTGCCAAATCGAGCAATCGGAAACTGTAAGTATTTCCCGCACTGTCAGCAGAACCATCTACAATTAG
This sequence comes from Oscillatoria nigro-viridis PCC 7112, assembly GCF_000317475.1. Classification (NCBI taxonomy): domain Bacteria; kingdom Bacillati; phylum Cyanobacteriota; class Cyanophyceae; order Oscillatoriales; family Oscillatoriaceae; genus Phormidium; species Phormidium nigroviride. The sequence goes on along the minus strand of NC_019763.1, from coordinate 85,593 downwards.
CTTGTAATTGCCTTCTTTGGTAAGGATTACAGGTTCTCGATCGTATGAGGCATATTGACCGTTATACCACTCGCCAAAAACCGTTACTCCATCCGGGTCTACCAATTTTACTGTCAGAAAAGTTGATGAATTTTCCAAGCTGTCAAACCACAGCTTTTGACCTATAGTTCCTCGAAAAGCATAGATATCCTGTTCCCCAGCTTCGCCAATCGTACCGCTAACTGTATCGCCCACAGTGTAAGGTGTCGTAACGATATCCGGCGTTACTATCCGCAGGTTGTAGTTGTTGTTGGTAGCGTTTTTGCCCGACAAAATTAGAGTGTATTCGCCCGAAAAAGGCAGCGCTGTTTTCTCATTGTCAGAACTCAAACCCGCGTAATCAAAAATCTGCTTTCCGTAGGGGTCGTAGAGAAAATAATTGTTAGCAGCATCGCCAACCGTAGAATCAAAATAAAGAGGCTGACCTTGAGTGCCGTTAAAGCGATAGGCAATCGCTTCCCGCTTGAAAGTGCCGAAGTTCCCCGCAATCGGAGTATCTAAAGAAGTAACAGTTGCCGCTGCCGAGTCGAGGAAGCGGAATTGGTAAGCACCCGTATAATCGTAGGAACCGTCTACTTTTAAGGTGTAAGTTCCAGCCTCAGTTAAAGTCAATAAATCTGAGGAATTTCTATCGTCGCCAAGATTGTGACCGTTCAACAGAAGTTTGCCTGTTGGCGAATACAAGTAAGCGGTAATGTTGCTGCTGGGGAACAAGCTATCCAACCACAACTGTTGACCGGGAGTTCCAGTAAAAGTGTAGGTATCTTGTTCTCCTGGTTCGCCAATCGCACCCATTATTGTATTTCCAATTGTGTGAGGTTGGGTGACGAGATCGGGCGTTACCATCCGCAAATTATAATTGTTATTAGTTTGACCCGTCCCGTTAAAAACAAGAGTGTACTCGCCAGAACTAGGCAGCTTTGTCGGTTCAACGCCGTAATCGTAGGAGTAAGGATAGGGAGGGTCATAAGACAAGTCCTGATAGAAAAAGCGCTGCCCGTCGGGACTGTAGACGGAGTAGTTAGACCCGCCTCCCTCAATGCGATCGAAATAGACATATTGACCCCCAGTACCCGTGAATTTATACACGACCGCATCGCGCTTGCTCGTGCCAAAATTGCCGGTAGTATTTGTATCTAAAAAGGTGGTTTGTGCGGCAGCAGCCAAATCGAGAAGGCGGAAGCTGTAGCTGCCGGTAGCGTCACCAGAACCATCTACTACAAAGCGGTAATTACCCGTTTCTTTAAGGGTAGTAAGAGCAGCGGGTTCGAGATCGCTTCCCAAATTTTGACTGTTCCAGATTATAGCGTTGGTGGGGCTGTACAAAGTGCCATTAATATTACCCGCAGCCAGGAGGCTGTCGAACCACAAACGCTGACCTTCCGTACCCGCAAAAGTATAAGTATTTTGCTGGCCGGCTTTGCTAATTTCCCCATTCACGGTATTGCCGATTGTCAAGGAAAATGCACCATCTGTTGGTGTGACGAGCCGCACGCCGTAATTGTTATTAGTTTGGTTGTCACCATCAAAAGCGAGCACGTACTCGCCGGAGCTTGGCAGTTTTTGTTCGTAATCAGAGACACCGTATTGATAGAAAAGCTGCTGGCCGTTGGGACTGTAGAGCCTGTAGTAGTTGTAAAAATCCCCATCAAGGCGATCGAAATAGAGGGTCTGGTTTTCTGAGCCTTGAAACTTGTACAAAACAGTTTCTCGCTTGCTCGTACCGAAATTGCCGGATACAGTTGTATTATCCAAGCTGGTTAAAGTTGTTGCGCCCGTATCCGTATTGTCGAGCAGTCGGAAGTTGGCTGTAGTTTGCGATGTATTATTTGATTGCAGCACCAAATAGTATTCGCCGTCAGCTTCTAAAGTCTGCAATTCAATATCGTTTGATAAATCTCCGGTATAAGCAACTTGCAGCCCGCTCGAATTCAACAACTTTGCCGTAACGTTGGTACCGCTAGTATTTAAACCGTCCAACCAAACTTTTTGACCGACTGTCCCCGTGAATTTGTATGCTTTCGTTTCCCGAGGATTTAAGGATACATTGATGGGGGCATTTAAGGCGAGCGTTGGCGATGCTTTGAGGTCAACCAATTGGAAGCTGTAATTGCCCGTGGTAGTGGCAGGGTAACCGTAAACTTCCAGCTTGTAGGGGCCTGTTTGCGTTAGTTGATAGGCGCCGCCGTCGCTCTGGCTGTCAAGATTGTTAAAGACAAAATCATTAGTGCTGTTTGGCTTTAAAAGTCTCACCCACCGCCCTGGAGCGTTGCTTTGACCGTCAAAATAAATTAGCGTCCCGGCCTTGGCTGTGAAGGAGTTTTCATCCACTTCACCCGGTGCTGACAGCGTACCGCCGTAGGGCATCCCCAACCCGCTGTTGGTTGTAGCTGGCGGTAGGGTACTGTTGGCTTGGATGTTGCTGTAGCTGACCGAATTTGCCGAAGGATTCCGCAGCGCCAGGATGTAAGTGCCGTCAGCGGGCAGGGTGGAGGTGAAGCCAGTGTTAAGGTTGGCCGAGCCGACCCTGTTGTTTTCGTAGTAGTAGCTTTCAGGGTTCAGCAGGTTTTGAGGAGCGTACAGCACCCACTCTGCACCGGAACTCGCGCTAGAGCCAGCGAACGTCAATTGCTGTCCTGCCGTGCCGTTTATTTTATACAGGACGGTTTCTTTTGCAGCCAGAGATCCGCTTAGCGGGGTTCCCAACGGCAGTAGCGGCGCTGCGTCAGAGAGAATGAAGCTGTAATCTCCAGTTTTACCGTAAAGGCCGTCAACTGTCACCTTGTAAGTGCCCGCTTCGGTGAGGGTGAAGGGCGGGCGGTCTGTACCCGTGTTGCCATTCAAAACCTCTTTACCGCTGGGACTGTAAATTTTAACGGTGATATCGCTGTTGCCGATGCGGGGGTCGAAGTACAGCGTTTGACCGACATTACCCGTAAAGGTGTAGGCATCTTGTTCTCCCAGCTTGCTGATGCTGCTGGTAACGGGGGCAGAAAGCGTCATCGGGGCGGGGGGTGAAGTCGTGGTAATTAGCTGAATTTGGTAGTTGACGGGCGTGCTGTTTTCTCCCCTCAGCATCAGGTAGTAAGTTCCGTCTCCCTCCAGGGGGTATTCAAAATCGGTGGAAAGATTTACGTTGTTAACAAGTACGCCATTGTTGGAGTTGTAGAGGCTCCAGGCGGCAGTGCCTGAGTTTTCTTGACTGTCGAAGTAAACGCGATCGCCTTTGGCTCCTGTAAATTGATAGAACTGTATCGCTCTCCCAGGATTTAGCGTGCCGGAGGTCGGGCTGGTGGCGTCTTTTTGCAAGACTGGCACGTTGCTGGCATCTACCAGGCGGAAGCTGTAAGGGTCAGTTGTTTGGTTGTCACCATCCACAGTCAGCGAGTAGGTCCCGTTCTCCGGCAAAATGACAGGACTCCGCCAATAAGAGTCTGACTCCATCGGCGAGTTGTTGATGACTTTGGTGCCGCTGGGGCTAACTAATGTGGCTCGGTTATTGGGCGTCTCCATCAGCGTATCGAGGAACACCCGCTGTCCTTTGGTGCCAGTAAAGGTGTAAACGTCCTGCTCGCCTTTTTCGCCGATGGAACTCGAAACAGGGACATTAAATGCCAGCGTCCCGGCTTGCACGTCGGGAGTAATTACTTTGAACGAGTAGTTGACCGGGGTGTTGTTGTTGTAGCCCCTGATTGCCAGCGTGTAAGTGCCGGAGTTCGGCAGTACCACTTCCATGTCGGTATTCTGGGAAGCGTCACCGCCGGGAACCACGTTATTCCCAGAATCGTAAAGAGTCCAGTTTGTATTTACAGTTCCCCCCGGCGTATCGAAAAAGAGGCGCTGGCTTTTCGAGCCTGTAAACTGATATAAATGCGTTTCCTGCCCTGGGTTGAGGGTGCCGCTGATGTCGGTATCCAAGTTCAGGAGTGCTGCCAGTCCCAAGTCGAGAACGCTAAAGCTGTAAGTACCCGTGTTTTCTTCAGTCCCGTCAATTTCTATGCGGTAAGTGCCGCTTTCTTTTAAAGTAATCGGATTTCCGTCATAGTTGTATTCGAGATTGTAAATCGGCAGAGCGGCACCGCTGGGACCGATCAGTTTTGCTGTGTGCGGCCAGTAGCCGTTCGGGATATCTTGCTTGTAGAACAGCCGATCGAAGTAAATGCGCTGTCCGACTTCTCCGGTAAAGGTGTAGTAATCTGTTTCGCCTTTTTCCTTGAGTTCCCCGTAAACGCTGTTGGGCTCCGCGTTGCTGCCGGGGACGATGGGTACTGTGATGTCGTCGGGCGTGACAATCTCGAACGAGTAATCGACGGTGCTGGTAAAGCTGGAGTTGCCCCTGATGGCGAGCACGTACTCGCCGTCCTTCGGCAAGTACAGTTCCATATCTGCTTCCGAGCCGCGATACTTGGCTTCTTTGCTGTCGGCCGAGTAGAGTATCCAGTTGAAGCCGCCGCTGTTGGTTTTGTTGTCGAAGAACAGCTTTTGACCTTTGCTGCCGGTGAAGCGGAATAAGTCGTCTTCCGAACCGGGGCTGAGAGTGCCTTTGATGGTTGTATCGAAGGGAACGGCGGGTACTAAGCCGAGGTCGATAACGCTGAAGCCGTAGCTGCCGGTGGCGTCGCCGTTGGTTGACGTTACGATGCGGTAATTGCCGGTTTCTGTCAGGTTGAGGATTTTGTTGCTGTCTAAGTTCGTTGATACAGTCTCGCCGCTGGGACTTTGGATGTCGAATTTCCAATTCCCAGCAGCACCGCTGTATTGCAGCGGGTCTATGTAAATGCGCTGTCCGGCCGTGCCGCTGAAGGTGAATTCGTCTCTTTCCCCTGGCAAGCTGATTTTACCCAGTACCGTATCTCCCAGCACGAGAACGGCCGGCGGCGTCCATTCCACCAGTCCCGTATTGGGGTTAACTTTCATGCCTTCAGGGCCGAGAATCAGTTTGTAGCCGATTGTATCGCTGTCGGGGTCGGTGGCGTCACTGTCGTAGCGGTAGGGTGTATTTATCCAAGCATCCACCACGGGTGTCGAAGTGAAAATCGGCGGCCTGTTCGGCGGTTGGCTGAGGGCCGACAGGGTGTAGGTAAGTGTGGTAATTCCCCCGTTCCCATCATCCGCTTGCACCGTCACCGCGTGGTTGCCGATATCTCCCGCCACCGTCGGCCAAGCAATCCTTCCCGTTACGGAATCTATCTCCATTCCGTTCGGTTTTTCTAACAGGGAATAGGTAATTGCATCTCCATCCGGGTCAACAGCAGCAGCGGTATAAACGTAAGGTTTTCCAATTACTACTTCCGTATCTAAAGTTCCCGAAAACTCGGGCGGTCGGTTCAATTCGCTCAAAAATACTAAATCGTAACTGAATAGAACGGACGAGGGATTGTAGAATTTTAACGTGCCTGGAAGCGTCGTTTCTCCCGGTTTTAACAGGCCGTCCCTGGAGAGTGAAGTTGCGTCGTAATAAACAATTCCATCCGGCGTAATTCCCGAGGCATCCAACAGCCTGACTGTCGGGTCGCTAATGTTAGTTACTCCCACCAACAACCTGTCGCGCAGCGGGTATTGTCCGATATTTTTTAATGCTAAATCGGCGTGCAGAACTTTGGTTGTAGAGTTGAACGATGTCTGCCCGTACTCGGTTTCCACGCCCCCGGAAACATCCCTCAAAGCAGCGAAGTCAATCGGGGTGTTATCGGGGATTGTTCCGGAGGGTGTTGTCGGTGTTGGTGGCGGTGCTGCACCGGCTTGAACGTTAATCGAGGCGATGCCGACTTTGGTTGCCGCGTCGCCGTCGTTGTTGACCAATCGCACTTGCAGAGTAGCGGCGGTTCCGGGCGCGATTTGCGACAAGTCTATGCTGATTTTGCCACCGTTAAAAGTGACGCCCGGTGCTAGTTGGGGCGGCAGACCTTCAGTAATGTTAAAGGAGGCGTTTTTGCCGCTGGCAATGGTGCCGATTAAGGATTTCCCAGTCCCATCCACTAACGATATTTCAAAGGCGTCGTTAATCGATTTTGGGTTGGTATCAGAGGTATCGAAATTGAGTCCGACAATGCCAATATCGAGGGTTGAAGGAGATGCTGGGATTGTTAAGGTTTGCGAGTAAGTGTTGGCAAATGTCGTTCCTTCTACCAACCAAATTGTATCGGGGTTCGGTTCAGTTGGCTCTACCAAACTGTTGGCGTATTCTATCAGTTGCTGTCCTAAAGCTGTATTGCGCCATTCTCTGTCAGGGTCGATGACGGAATCCAGCAGCGGTGCGTTTCCTGTTGCCCCAAGCACTGTGAAGATAAGGTCATTGTAGTCGCTGTCAGAGTTAGCGGCCGACATATCTTCCATCGCAAAAGTGTTCCCCGTTCCGGTTGTGTCGGCTAGAGGCAACACGTAAGATGTATCGTTGGGATTGGCATTCGCAATACTGAATAAGGGGCGACTGCCGGAATACACGTTTTCCGAATAAAAGGAATCGAGCGATGACTGTACTGTATCGTCGGGGACTAACATGACGGCAAAGGTGTCGCCTGGGGTCATATTGAAAGTTTTGATACCTTGATATTCGCCGCTGTTCCGCGAACCGTCGAACGGCATCGCACCGGTGAATTTTGCTCCTTCTGTAGCATCGCTGATGACAACGTGTCCCTCGGTGGAATTGCTTAAAACTCTACGCAATGCTTCGGTAATGAATTCTGGAGTTCCTGGTGTAAGCCCGGACATTCCTGCCAGGCTGAAAATTCCGAGTTCGCCTTCAAAGGAACCGCCGTCAAATACATAGTCAAATCTGACTTGTCCTTGGTTATCTACAAGAAAAGTACCGGGGATTGGTGGTAAATTGGCTGTTGTTGTTATTGATAAATTTGTTGGGGGATTTGTATTGCTTTGGAAGTCGCCCGTACGCTGTGTTGAATTGGGTTGACTGTCTGCAATACCGTCCGAAAATTGAGCCGGTTCTTCTGCCTCTAACGGCAACAAACCGCTTGTTATATCTGCTCCTTGGGGCGCAATTTCGGTATCTGAATATGCGGGCTGGGCGGCGGCGGTTTCTGTTTGAGTTGAATTGCTATTATAAGTGTTTGAATTTGGTTCGGGTGGGGATTTAAGAGTTGAGGGTGAAATGCTGGTTTCGACTGAGGCTATCTGTGCCGTACCTGCTGCTGTTTCTGATGGAGTTGAGAAAAGTGCCGGTATAGGAGAATCGGTTTGTACGCTAGAGTTTGAGGGAGAAATTAGCGGGTCGGGTTCGAGAGAATTAACGACAGTTGCCGGGGAGTTTTCAGTCTCTAATTCTGCGGTGAAGGTGACAGCGATGTCCGTATCAATTGTATCCGCAGCGAATTCTGCAAAAGCGAAATCGTCTGTTTTTGATGGCAATTGTTGGCTTTCAACTTCGGCTGTTATTTCAGCAACAGGGAGTTCGCGTTCAACCGTATCATCCGCTTCTGGTGTATAAACAATTGATTCGGTTTTTGTCACCAATTGTTTTGTTTCAAATTCGGCTGTTATTTCAGGGAAGGCGGTGTCATCTTCAATTAAATCGGCAACCTTTTCTGTTTCTGTAGCAATAATCTCAGCGGTTGTTGTGGGAAATTGTTCTGTTTCAAATTCGGCTGCGGTTTCGGTAACATCCCGGTCATTTTCTTGGGTATCAACAGCCTTGGATGCGGGAATAACCTCAGTAATTTGGACCGGCAATTGTGACGCAGCATTAGGAAGATTGTCGTCGGTTTCTCTTGGCAATTCTTCGCCCAAATTATCGGCAATCTCAGATGTTTTTGCAGGAGGCTGTGACGCGATGGGAGTGGGAATTAGCAGAGTTTCAGCGGTTGGTGGAGAAGCAGCATTATTTACAGCATAGTCGGCTGAAGCCGGCAATTGAGGAATGCGATTAGTTGCAGTTGTGTCGGTTTTAATTGATTCAGTATCTGCTGACTGGCTGACAATAAATTCTGCTGATACTGGCAGTTCACTTTCTGAATTTAATTCATTAGGGATAACACTGGGTGTCTCTGGGGGAGAGGCTGTTTGTTCTATTTGTTGCGATTCTTGAGTATCTGATTTGCCAACTGTTGATGTTGCTGTTGGTTGCGCTTCTTCAGTATCGGATTGGCCAACTATTGATGTTTCTGTGGCTGGTGATTCTTGACTATCAGATTTATCAACTGTTGATGTTGCTGTTGGTGGCGATTCTTGAGTATCTGATTTGCCAACTGTTGATGTTGCTGTTGGTGGCGATTCTTGAGTATCTGATTTGCCAACTGTTGATGTTTCTATTTGTTGCGATTCTTGAGTATCTGATTTGCCAACTGTTGATGTTGCTGTTGGTAGTGATTCTTGAGTATCTGATTTGCCAACTGTTGATGTTGCTGTTGGTGGTGATTCTTGAGTATCTGATTTGCCAAATGTTGATGTTGCTGTTGGTTGCGCTTCTTCAGTATCGGATTTGCCAACTGTTGATGTTTCTGTTGGTTGCGATTCTTGAGTATCTGATTTGACAGCAATTGATGTTGCTGTTGGTAGTGATTCTTGAGTATCTGATTTGCCAACTGTTGATGTTTCTGTTGGTAGTGATTCTTGAGTATCTGATTTGCCAACTATTGATGTTTCTATTTGTTGCGATTCTTGAGTATCTGATTTGTCAACTGTTGATGTTTCTGTTGGTTGCGCTTCAGGGCTGTCTGAGTTAGCAACTGTTGATGTTGCTGTTGGCTGAGGTTTTTGTTGGTCGTTATCAGCAGTTATCGATGGTGTTTCTCCCTGGGATTTATCGCCGGAATTAGTAACAGTTGATTCAGCGGTAAATTTCGGTTCTGATTTATCCGATTCACCCTTCAGTTTTTGAACTAACTGGGAGTGAATTGATGCTGATAAGGGGTCAACTAATTGACTGAGGGGAACGATTTTAGATGTAGCGCCCGTGACTCGGAATGTGATATCATCGTAATCGCGATCGCTTCCTTGAATCAGCCCCATGTCTTCCATGACGAAAAGTTTGCCTTCGCCTGTAATATCGGCAATTTGACCGATACTGAAGCCGTCGCTGGGATTGTCTGTAGCTATTGAAAATAGGGGTTTTTTGTCGCCGCCGATTGCGGGGTTGTCGTATACTTGCTGTACGGTGCCGTTGGGGACTAGCATGAAGAAGAATTTGTCCCCAGGCGTCATGGCAAATGTTTTTGTGCCGAGATATTGCCCGGAATTGAGGTTTTCTGAGCTGTTAGGGTCGGTGTAATATGCGGATTCTAAATCGTCATTTATTGCGATGTAGCCCTTTGTCGAGTTGCTTAAAGCTCGACTGGCTGCTTCAAAGATGAAGGCTTCGGAACCGGGAACGAATTTTTCCATTCCGAGTAGGCTGACGATGGCTAGTTGTCCGCTATACCAGCCGCCGTCGGATGTGAATTGTATGCCGATTATTCCTTTTTCATCGACAGTGAATGCGTTTGAGTCAAAGTTGATGTTGGTTGGGGGAGTTGAGGTTCGATCTGGTTCTGGGGTTGAGGTTTTATTTGGTTCTAAATTAGTGGCGGTCTCTAAGTTGTTGGTGGTGGAGATTTCGGTAGGTGAGGTTTTGTTGGATTCTGATTTGTCAGGAGTTGATGCAGTTGCAGGTAATGTTCGATCTAGTTCAGGGTTTTCAGCGGCTGATGCAGTTGCAGGTGATGTTGGATCTGGTTCTGATTTGTCAGGAGTTGATGTAGTTGCAGGTGATGTTTTGTTGGATTCTGATTTATCAGTCGTTAATACAGTTGCAGGTGATGTTTGATCTGGTTCTGATTTGTCAGGAGTTGATGCAGTTGCAGGTAATGTTCGATCTGGTTCAGGGTTTTCAGCGGCTGATGCAGTTGCAGGTGATGTTTTGTTGGATTCTGATTTGTCAGGAGTTGATGTAGTTGCAGGTGATGTTTTGTTGGATTCTGATTTATCAGTCGTTAATACAGTTGCAGGTGATGTTGGATCTGGTTCTGATTTGTCCGACGTTGATGCAGTTGCAGGTGATATTTTGTTTGGTGATGACTCGAAGAAGAGTGTAGTCCCTGATGATAAGGGCGTTTGGTGTTCTTCAGGTTTGGAAGTCGTTTCAGCGGTAGCGGGTAATGGCGTTTTCTCCGAATCTTTTTCGCTTGCGGTAGATGCAGTTGCAACGGGTAATGTTTTGTCCGAATCTTTTTCTGATTTTGTGGAGGCGGTTGGCGATAATTGTGTTTTATTTTCCACCAATTCATCTGAAACCGCGGTTGTAGCTGCTGTGGTTTTATTTAGTTCTGAGTTGCTGATTGAGGAGTTGAGAGGTATGTCAGTCGCAGATTTATTAGAATCATCAGAAACGTTATTTGATGCAATTTGATTCGGGTTTATTAGGGGGTCTCCTAAGTCGGAGTCGAGTTTACCAATTAGGGGATCAACTTCAGAATTTGTTGTATCCCTGAGAGTGCTGTTAGTTATCAGAAGGCTGGTGTTTGCAGAAGATATGCTGTTAAGATCGGAGGGTTTATTAATAATAAAAGCATCAGTTTCTGTTAGACTGAATTCGGATGCGGGTTCGCTTGCTGGTTCTATTAAGTTTAAGTTAAGCTGTTCGGATTCGGATGATTCTGCCGGAGCTTGATATAATAAAGGTTTTGAGGTTTGAATTCCCGGCAGCAGAGGGGGCTTTGTCGGGGCAAGTCCGGGAATTAAGGATTCCTGTTTTTCTATTAAAGGTTCTCCAATCGGGTCTGTTAAAGGCACTCGCTTGCACTCCTGATTTGAGGGTTAAATTATAGTTTTGGTAAGCTTGGATGCGTCACTTATTTTTTTGAGGAGATGCGAGTTGCAATTATGTTACCCGCTTTGGTCGAGACGCCTGTTTGAATGGAGTTATAAGGCGAATCCGTACTCCTTAAGCGACTGTAGCCCGCCTTCGCTATTGTTACTCGCTTTCGCTATTTATTGAGTCAAGGACTCAATTTATTCAGTCAAGGGCTCAATTTATTCAGTCCTCGATTCAACGGGTCAATTTTGACACTATCTGTAGCGGTAAGGCGGGGAGCGGCGCATCATACAAGTAGAGTCTATGCGTCCAGGACTATTATTATTGATTGTTTTGCTTGATGTTCGAGCTCTCAAACTGTCTGTTGTAGGATTGACAGTCAAGGTAGGGGTTGCCAAATTTGTGCTTTTGCTACTTTTTTGGGGAAAAGGCAATCGAAACGGCTTTGTTAAAGTCATGGCTGCACCCTGGATTTTTAATTGATTGATTTGGCGTTGAGCAAGTTCGAGGAATCTTTACTTACGCTTATTCCTACGACTGCGCTCGACTTGTTGCTCGTCCTTATTATCGGCTAGACTCGATTATAAATATATTAGTTACAATACTGAACTTTATAGTTTTTGCTGCTGCGAGTCAGAAAATAATTCTGTATATTTACTGAGAGTTGTTTGACTTATGTTAAGTCTTTATAAAAGTAACTGTTTTCCTGCGCGAAAATACTTAAATCAGGCCGGAAAATACTTAAATTAACTTTTCCACTCCAAGCTTCCTCTAGCTCGTTTCCTCTTGCTCGGCAGCACCGCTTGGAAAGTCATTCACTGCTCGGACACCCGACTCGACTCCGGGCAAATCCAGCAGTGGCGGCGGTGTCAGCAACCTGACTCTCAACTAGAGCGAATTTTCTACGCGGGAGCGATCGCTCAAAAAGAGGCATCCTCGGTTCGTGGAGAGCCCGCTCGCTCTGAATGCAGCATACACGCTTGGTAAGAAGATAGCGATACCTTGAATCCCGCAAGCTCGCTCGCTGCTTTGATAGGATTGCTTGAAAAAACTGTAGCGTAAAACTTTACGATTATCAATTGCTGAGAGTTTGGAGAAAATCGAGCCGGGAAATACCGTTGCTGTTGGTACAGTTGCAGGCATTTTAGAATCAACTGATTCCCTCGGCAATTTGCCGACCGGCGACTTATAGTTTAAGGAAAATTCCTCCGGGTCATTCGCTGGCGATCGCTTAAGAGAGGAAAGGCTGATTGTTTCTGCAACTGATGCTGCGTTGAAGCGGTATGCAGCTGATAATTTAGTAACGCTTTCTCCCAACAATCCTGTTATTTACAAATATTTTATAACAAAAATGCTCATTATGAATCAACAGCGTGCAGGCGACTAACGTCGCGCCCTCTGGGTAAGCTGTAACTGTTTTACCCACTTATGCAATTAATCACCCTCACTGATTTAAGTTTTCTAACCAATCCGACACAACTAGCAGTTCCCCTTGAATTGAAACAAGAGGAATTTCAACTAATAATGAAACAAACTTTATTGAAACTCCCCACTGAACCTCTGCTACTTGCGAATCCCAAAGTGGATAAGTGGATTATGGAAGTTAGTTTGCTATTTCCAGAGGTATTTGAATGGGAATCTCCTACATTCTTAGTCGATACTCAGTTTAGCGCTAGGCTTAATAAAAATGTATGCGTGCAAATCAACGCCAATGCAGCTTTTCTTGAACCTCAATCCGTCCATTTAATTGAATGGGCAATCCGCCATCCTGCATTAAATTGGTGCGATCGAGTAAAATTGTGGACAGCAGCCGAATCTCTCTCGCTGCCGCCAGAAAATATCAAGCTGACCGTGTTAGCACTGCACCCAGCCCATCCGGGGACGAAGCGCGAACTCAGTTGGGACAGCCGGCAACACACACAGACAAGAGATTGGCTTGCGTCCGCGCTGGCAGGACAGGCGAGATCGCCTGTTGCTGCTCGAAGAACATCACCGCCTGCGATCGCGTCCCTCACTCATTTCGACATTGAGGGAATTCCAGAGGTAGAGATTTAAGTGCGATATGCGATCGCGACGCTCAGAATCCGAATCGATCTCAACTTCCAGGTCAAGGCCAAAGGCCAATGGAAAATTTTCCATTGGCTGGCACACTCCCGCTAGCGCTTGCCAATACTGCCAGTGGCAAAAACCCGCCTGGAACGCCCAGTTTTACTGACAACTGAGTCTAGCGGGTCAGAGCCAAATTTCTTACCTGAAGTTGGCGGCGTTGGCGATTGGGATGGAACGTTACCTCCGGCGTCTGGCAGAGGCAGCATCCGTTCTGCTTCCTCAATGCGATCGTACAAAGCGGCTGTGAGTTGGTCAAGACTTGCAAGTTGCGCCCGACTCTGGAGCCGGAACCTCACCTCTGCATCCCAGAGAGCTTCGCTCTCACTTTGCCGCTGCAAATCAGCTTTGGGAATGGGTATGGTCAGCGCGTAAGGAATTGACCCCTCGCCGCCGGAACTGTAGCCGGGGTTCGTAATTACACACCGTCCCTGGGGGAACCGCAAAATTTCGTCCACCGAAAACAGCGGCATTTTTTGAAGCGACTCGTTCCAACTAATAGATTGATTGCTTTGAGATTGGCCGCCCATTGAACGGCTGGTGGACTTGCTTTTGAGCAAAACTTCTTTTTCTCCGTAGCGATCGGAGTATTTTTTTGCAGTATCAGTGTTACCCGGATTGAATAAAATATGAGTGCTGCAAGCAGAGGCGATCGCCGCCCCCATTTTCTCTCCGTACCCTTCGTACAGTTGCTCCAAACTCTGAATTCCTAGAATGAAACAAGCTCCATTCGAGCGATATTCGTTAATCCACTGCGGCATTCGATCCAATCGAATGGAGGGAAATTCATCGAGTGAAATAACCAGTGGATCTTTCCGAGGGCGACTTAAGTTGGAGACAACGAGGAGGTGAATTGCGGCTGCTAGCAGAGGCCCCACGACGGAGCGTCGCTCGTCATCTAATTTGAAAATAATCATCTGTCGGCCTTCTATTTTCGTTGGGATGTCCGACTTTCCCAAAAATGCTCGCAACAGGTCAGCTTGGATAAAACTGCTGAACGTTCCGGCCGCCGTCGTCAGAATTCCTGAAATAGTTTTTTCTGCTTCCTTAGCGCTCAAAAATTGATTGAAGCTGGTAGCGACCCACTCATCAATTCGACGGGATTGAACCGCATAGTCAATCCGCTTTACCAAATTTGGCAACCTCAAAATTGCATAGAGCATTGCCATGTCTGGATACGTAGAACCTTTGACTAATTGAAGGAGTGCTTTAGCCAATAAGTCTCCGGCTTTAGAGAAAAACTCATCACTTTTTCCATTGCCTGCACTCGCATTTCTATTAATAACCTGACCGATTTCCCCAGCCATGACCGAATCTTGAGGGGACTTCATAAAGTCGAGGGGATTAATGATGCCTGAATAAGGTTCTCCCGGTGCAAATACCGACACTTGGTAGCCATACCGCGCTGCCAAAGGTGCGTGGAGTTTGAGCTGAGATCCTTTCTTATCGTATAGAATAATCGGAAATCCTTGCACCATTGCACTTTCTAGCGCCCTATCAATTGTAGAAAAAGTTTTACCCGACCCAGGCGCTCCAATTACTAAAGTTGACCGTTCTGCATGAGGGAGCCAAACAGTGGGAGGAGAACCAAAAGCTGTCTGAATAGTGGTAACAAAACCTTTAAGTTTTTTCCCCTTCCACCAATAGCGAGGACTGCCACACCATAGCGTGACTTTATTATGCTTGCGTTCCTTAATTTGTTTCAAGGCAAGCTGAGTGGCTGCCATTTTTTCGGAAGTTCCGCACACTTTGCCAGTGGTAATTTTGCCCTTTCCATTTCCTAGAAACCGAGACAGTAAGAGGAGGAATATCAGCGCTCCTATTGTTAGATATCCATCCGGGTTATTGTATTGTTGGAAGAGACCGCCTAAGTCAATTGACGATAGGGGTGTGGGTTGCTGGGTTCTCCTCTGGGCTTGAGCGAGAACTGGAGTAGAGTTAGCCTGTGCTATCAAAAATTTAATCTCAAAATTCATAAGTATCTATCTGAATTCAATATTTTGTCTATCGCTCAATTAACTATGACCTCAGTTGTAGCTACAACTTAGTGTTTGCAGACAAGTAAGCTTAAATCAAAATTACTCAGTGTTAGTTCAGTCTTGGGAACGAGCAATTACAGCCAACAGTTCTAACCCACATTCCGCACCCTCAACTGGCACACACGCAGTTGGGGTGCCCCGTCCGAGTCGATCAGTCGGCTCTAGATGAGTAGAAATACTCTCGCCTGCCGTGTCAGGTGATCGAGCAAGCGATCGATTCAGTTGGAAAATGTACGAGCGTGTAAATTAACAACAAAAACCAATTATCCCCCGTGCGACGCGGAGGATAAAAATAGTCTAAACTCAAGTAGCAAACAATTCGCTCGATCGAATGAAACCCGTGCATCAAGCAACTGAACTCGCCGTCTCTAACCTCGACCATCTTGGTTTAATAGCAGGTCTAGTTGATGAAATAGAAATTGTCCAAAAAATCAATGAGTTAGTAGGGGAACAACCGGGTGAGATTGTCAGTCCAGGTCTAGCAGTCAAAGCAATGATTATCAATGGGTTAGGGCTTGTTTCCGCTCCATTATACTTATTTCCTAAATTTTTTGAAGGCAAAGCGCTCGAACATTTAATGGGTGAAGGTATTCAAGCATCACACCTGAATGAATACCGTTTAGGTAGAGTATTAGACAAGCTATATTTAGCAGGCAGCAGCCAAATATTTACAACTATTGCCGCTTCAGCAGCTCAAAAATTTGAGCTCGATACAGAGACATCCCATTTAGATTCAACTTCCTTTCACCTGCATGGCAAATACGAATCCGAGCTACCATCTGTATCTGTTATCGAGCCAGAAACGGCGCTAGATAGCGAAGATAGCGAAGATAGCGAGTCAACTAAACCCGTGTCATCTGCCGTGCCAATTAAGATTACCTACGGCTACTCCCGCGATCGCAGACCCGACTTAAAACAATTCATTTTAGATTTAATTTGTAGTAGCGATGGAGATGTACCGCTATTTTTACGGGTGGGTTCGGGAAATGAATCAGATCGAGCCATATTCGCATCAATTTGTCAGGAGTTTAAACAACAGTTAAACCTTGACAGTTTAATGGTTGCAGATAGTGCATTATATTCAGCTCCTAACTTAGAAATGTTAACCAATTTAAGATGGTTAACCCGCGTACCGTTGAGTATCAAGCAAGCGCAGCAACTGGTATCTCAGTTAAATGAAGCAGAATTTACCCCCAGTTCTGTGAGTGGATATAGCTGGTCAGAACACAAAAGTAATTATGGTGGAATTGAACAAAGATGGCTAGTAGTAGAGAGCAGTTTGCGACGCGATTCAGACCGACAAAAACTCGAAAAAAAACTCAAAAAAGCCCAGGCTGAAGCTGAGAATAAACTGCAAGAACTCTCAAAAATTGAATTTGCTTGTGCCGCCGACGCTGCCGCCGCAGCTCATCGCTTATCCAAACAACTAAAATTTTACAATATCACCCAAGTTAGTAGCAAAGAAATTACAGTAAAGACTAATACTAACGATCCAAATGCTCGCGAGAAATCCAGCTCGAAACAGAGATTTAAAGTTCAAGCAAAACTGGAACCAGATACAGGTGCGATCGCCAAAGAAACCAAAGCCTGTGGCAGGTTTATTCTCGCCACTAATGTGCTGGAAACTCAGCAATTAGAGCCTGACGATATGATTGTGAAATACAAAGAACAGCAGTCAGCAGAAAGAGGGTTTGGGTTCTTGAAAGATCCGCTGTTTTTTACGGACAGTGTATTTCTCAAGTCGCCGGAAAGAATCGAAGCTTTGGCATTGGTAATGGGTTTGTGTTTGTTAGTCTATACTTTAGGTCAAAGGTTACTGCGTCACAGTTTGCAACGCACTAATTCCCAATTGAAAAATCAGTTGGGCAAACAAACTAATCGACCGACGCTCCGTTGGATTTGCCAGATATTTCAATCAATTCATCTGGTGAGCCTACAAGGGATTCAACAAATTTCTAATTTAACAGCCGAGCGAATGGCTATATTGAACTTGCTGCCGCTCTCCTGTAAGTCTTATTATTTATTAATCTGAGATCGAGCAGTTTGTTTGATGAGCAAAACTGACAGAAATTTCATAAATATTTGATTCAGTAGTGATGTGTAATTATCAGGCTGCTGGAAATATCTGCTGTCGATTAATAGTTAATTATGACGGATGAAGGTGTTGTTAGATATCGAGAATCTAGGATTTGCCCGAAAGCAGTTAATTTTCAACTTGCCCCAACAGGTCGATGCGATTGTGACCCAACAGGTCGCGGGTATTTTTGATTATTATCTCGGACGAGAGACTCGGACGGAGCACCCCAACTGCGTGTGTGCCAGTTGAGGGTGCGGAATGTGGGTTCTAACTTTCGGTAGAAAACAACCAGCACTTGATATTATCCCTGCTAACGCAGTCAACAGGATAGGAAGCAAAATTATTGAAAGATATTTTTACCGTGAACAAGAAACAAAAAGAGTGGCTGTCAGAGCTTTTGAAGAGACACCCGGACTATGAAATTTTAAAACGCAGCACCATCAAACTAGGAAGAGGGGACATTTCGCTAACTTTAGAACGTACAGAATGGATCTACATGGGAGCCGTTGAAGTAAAATATTCAGGAGCCTATCTACCTGGATTAAAGTGGCATTATCTTAACGCCAGACTATCCAGAACGGGCAAATTGCTTTCCGACTTAACCTACAACTCTAAAGTCGTGTCTTACCCTCACTGTCCGCTGGCGCCTGACTGGTTGACAAAATCTAACTTAGAAGAGGTGAAAATTCAGGAAGGAGAACAGATGAATCTCCCCTTTCACGAAGCTGTACTGATGGTAAGCCAGCCCCCATTATTGAAAGGGAGTTTTTACCGAGCCAAGCGGTGGCGTAGGCGCAAACCAGAACGATCGCCTGTAACAAACAGTCGCCCCACTCCAAAACCTTTCCAGCGCGAACTGCCTTTTTTGAAGCCAAAAGCCCTAGCTCCCGATACTAAATTTGTCCCCCTTGCCTGTATTGATGGCGCTCTCGTACAGGTTCCTGAATATCTAACAAAGTTGTTAGAAGAAGCGAATGCTAGTCTATCCGAACAAGCAGATGCAGCTTCTTTGTACGCGATCGCGGGTTTGAACGAAATAGTTGAGCGCAGTCCCCATCTAAAATCTTTGATTTAGATGGGGTTAGCGAAACAACACCAACTTTAGCGTTGCAACCTTAGTCTGGCTTTTCCTGATTTTTTACATATTCAATCAGTCGATCCAAGGTGGCTCTATTACTGACTGTAATTAAAGCGTAACTGCTAGCCCAAAACATAGGTTTTGACGACCAGTAAAACCGCTTCAGATACTGCTCATATTCTTTTCTCATCAACCGATAGGAGACGGTTTTTAGGTTGTTAGCCAGCCGAGAAAGTTCGATGCTGGGAATAGCTTCAAACAAGACGCAGAACTGAGTTGACAGCCAAGTATCATTAGAGTAGAGTAGCATGATATTTATCCAAGCCGAGGTCGAAGCTATGGTCAAGAAAAAATCTCAGAAGCAGACTAAGCGTAAAAATACCCCAAAAGAGTCAAACATCAGAACCGATGTTTGGCAATTGGTAATGACGCAAGAACAGCGTAAATTAGCACTTCTTACCGTAGCCCAATACCGACGTTTCCTAAAGCCTTTGGTACTCATTAGCTACTGGAATTGGGGGCAACTTTCTCAGTTAACCAGCCAGACACGAGTGAACACTCTAGAGAAGCTGATTCACAAGACAGTAGATAACCCCAATCCTAGATACCATTGGTACTTCCAAAAAGCCATCAGTAATCATCCCTCATTTCTGAAGTTTCCCAGTTACCTAAGACGCGCTGCTATTGGCGATGCCTTGGGCATTGTTAGTAGTTTTGTTACTCGATGGGATACCTGGAACAGAGGAGAGCGAAAACATCGGCACGACAAGCCACCCAGACTGACGGTGATGTGCAACAGCTATCCAGCCCTATACAAAGGTCAGCAAGTTAAATATCATTCCAACTTCGCTTTTGTAGAGCTGAAAATCTGGAATGGTACTGACTGGGTTTGGATGGAAAACATTCCAGTCAAAAAGCATGGGAAGAGTCGGCATATCAGAGAGGGGGCAAAACTCTTGTCTCCATCTTTCATTGCTAATAGTAAACGCGTGCATCTTTCCATGCCAGTTGAGGTTAACCCTCAACCTTTACCAGATGCGGATTATGTTTGTGCAATTGATATTGGCATAAACACAATAGCAACTTGCTCAATAGTTGGCAAGGACGGTACTGTAAAAGCAAGGCAATTCATTAACCCTGCTAGAGACATAGACCGTCGCGACCAGCGAAAGCAGCGAATTGCTACCAAATCAAAACTAACTAGGAAAATCATCAACCAAGACTTGCCCAAAGGCTTCTGTCAGGGGTTGTATCGAAAGTCCAAAAATATCAACAAGCACATTGCTCAAACAGTTTCAAGGCAGATTGTTGATTTTGCATTAAAGCATGATGTCGGTGTAATTGTATTTGAGGACTTATCGAACTGGAAAGCCAAGGCTGGGAAACATGGTTCTTTGCAAAAACAGAGATTCCATGAATGGTGCAAAGACAAATTGGTTGAGTTGACCATTGAGAAATTCTCCGAGTTAGGCGGAAAAGTCAGCAAGATTAACGCTAAATACACCAGTGCTTACGCTTTCGATGGCAGTGGCAAAATCAATCGGAGTAATAAGAAATATTCCCAAGCCATATTCCCCAATGGGAAGCGATACAATGCCGATCTATCAGCTTCCTATAATATCGGCGCACGATACTGGTACGCTGTATTAACCAATAGCAAATTTACTAGGGTCTGGGAAGGCAAAAGTTCCTCTCACACACTGCGAACGCCAGTGACGCTCAGTAGCCTTTGGAGACTGAGCAAAGCCTAGCATAAGAATCCCCAGCTAGAATTTTTAATTTAGCTGGGGTGCGTTCAAAGGAGCCATCAACTTTGTAGAAGGACTGCCTCTACTGCGGACAATAGGAATAAACGCTTTACCGAGCGTCGATAGCGCCCAATATTGGCAGCGAGGAAATTAAAAGCATTGTGAGTGCTTGATTCTGATAATAGCGCAACTTCAGAAATTGCTGAAGCTGCGCGAGCGCTTTCACAATCGTTCTTTTTTTTGCACACTTAATTAGTCTTCCTCACGATTCGGTAGTTCTGTACTACCAGTTAATTTTTTATGATTTTTTTATTTTTTTGACCAAATTACTAGGCTTAACTGTGCTACCTCTTACCCTTTTTAAAGGTAAGGCTACCGCCTTGCAGGGACTGCAATGTCACAAACTTTTAAAATGGTTAAAACCAATAGTAAAGCTAAAGCAAAAAGCTCAAATAACGCAGGAATGACTGAAAGTACAATCCCACATCAGTCAGAAGACCTTGATTTTGAAATTGACCCCGAACTCCTAGAACCCGGTCACAATCAAGTAAGGCGACCAATTCTGCCCTATGGCATCGTCATCAACGAACAAGTGGCAGGAATATTAATTCCAGAGGATCAGCTAGAAAAAGCCAATTGGTTTGTCATGCCAACAGAAGAGGAAATGACTACAATTGGACTAACAGAAGATGTTACAGGCCTGCTGTTCTCTAAATGCCGCTTATGCGTGCTGGGATTCGTCCCTGAATACATTCGTTACAAAAATGACGTTCCCGATCTAGGCGGTAGTGTTGTCGGGCTGTACGAAGAGTATAAAGCTCAACTCGATAAAAAGATAATGGATGTTGTTAGCGAACACGCCATTGTCTTCTTGGATGAAAACAATCGTCCCAGACACAGCACGCCTATTGTCATCAGATTTAAGAATGTTGCGCTTTGGAGCTTTAAAGCAGCCAGAGACGAATTCTACCGTTTGTTGGAAAAAGCATTCGCCGACTATTTCCAAATTCCTTTCAGCGGGAAAACCGATAAATGGCGAAGCCTTGGTATCCTAGAGGTGGAATTCAAAGGAGTTAAAGAAGGTGAAGGCTCTAATAAGAGCTACTGTTGCAAAACTGTCAGCTATACTAAGCCAACCGCTGATAATTTCCCCTTTCTATATCTGGGACGCCCGCAGCATAAAAATGCGATTTGGGGGCTGCACGATATCATTGCCGGATTCACTGAAACTCCTGCATTACCAGGTACAGCCGAACCGCAAATTCAAGTGCTGCCACCCGCTGCTCGTAAAATAGAAAATGGAAAAAAGCAGACCGCCAATCATAAATCCCCTCGGAAAATTGCCGCTGAAGTAATAGAAGAAGAGGATGATTTCGACGATTTAGATGAAGAAGAGGAATTCGACGATGATTTTGATGCGGAAGCAGATGACTAACAGTCTCGGTTAGTTACTTTTGAAGAAGTGCCTCATATCCAGTTAGGGAGCGAGGCATTTTTTTATTATGCAAAACAGGAGCTCGCTAACAGATAGTCAAGCTCAAATATAACTTTTCTCAGTAACATGAGTTACGCTCGCAGATAGGGCTGACGGGCTGACGGGCTTGCCTCCATTCCCGCCTACCTCACTTTATTGAGAACTGCTATACTTTAAACTCGCCTATTGCATTTTATGGGGAAGCTCAATCAAGGAACTGTTAGCTAACTGGTACTGGCGACCGTTGAAGCAATAAAACAACTGCCGAATACCATTTTGTGAGTGCTGCTGTACTTGCAAGCAAGGCAAATCAGAGGTTTTTGAGGGGTCACTTACTACTTGAAGTAGCGGTTTATTAGGTGGCAACTTGTCGTTTAAATAACTAGCAAATACACGAGTAGTAGAAACGTTTTTTATGAATAAATACCCAGCATATAAGCAACCTCCTGCTCCACAAACTCCAGGGCTGTTAAAATTAAAAATAACTAACCTGCCTGCTGGTTTGTTTACAGCCCAAGCCAACACATTTGATGCTGAATCCTGGGGGTTAAGCTCAGAATTTTCGGCAACTATGCCTTGAACATTTTCAACAGGGATGAGTCTAGTAGCAGGTGTCCATGAAATCGTTGTAGCACTCGCGGTACAACCAGTAGTTCCTAACAACACTGATAGCAGCAAGAACAAGACCACTCCAAAGCGGAACCACCGCCCAATAAATAAAAACGATGATACTCTGGACCCCGAATTATTGAGGGAATTAGAAGCGGGGTTTGGGAGTTTCTTCTGAGAAGGTTGAGAAAACAGTAATAATTTTTTCTTTCCAGCTATGATTTGTGGCTTCCCTATGTGTTCTGAACCTGAAGTTAGTTGTTGATTTTTGCTAAACATTGATTTGACCTCCGCGAACTATTTTCTATGTAGATGTCATACCAAATCCGGTTATGACAGACACCTTGCAGATTTACTAAATCCGGTTATGACAGACACCTTGCAGATTTACTAAATCTGCTTTGAGCAAAGGTTTTATTGTTGCTTGTAGGACTCTTACCTTCATCTGATTTGGTATCGGTATCAGTTCTTTGGGCTGGTTTTACTAAGTGGAGGAACAGTAATGCCAACCTGCTTAAATGCCCAAAGCTCTTCTTCCGAAAATCGCCAAGTGGGTTCTCCAAAATTCGGCTGCAAGGTAGAGCGGAACTTATCAATACTCCCTGCCTTGTTGATGGAGTAACGCAATTCCCCCAGAGCGATTTGCCTTGCTATCGGCAGCTTGACAGTGCGGCTGTAAGGATAAAAATCGTTCGTCGGGTTGGAATAAAGCAAGCTACACTGCGTCTCTTGGAGAGAAACCAATACAGAAAATGGCACGGCATCTCCCTGCAAATAGGCATCGAACAAGCGATATTGAGTGCGGCCATCTGTTACTTCAGTTACAAACTCTGTCCTGAGAGTCCCTAGACCAACTGGAAGGCAAGCTGAAGGGAAATCAGCGTTCCGAGTCGGCTGGCTAAAAGCTGGGGGATGGGTGAATAAACTGCTCAACAAATAAACCAAAAAAGCTGTTAGCAAGCCCCAGGTAAATTTCAACATAATTGTCCGTTTTTTCAAGGAAATCATGGTGCAGAACATCTCCGTTTAATTCAAATTCCTTCTTGAGATGGGTTAACAGCCGTTCCATTAATGCGGGTTTCAAAGTGCAAGCTAGGGTCTGCCGTTGTTCCAGTGCTGCCTAGTCCGCCTATGACCTGACCTTGAGAAACGCGATCGCCCACTTTGACTTTCACTGAACCCTCGCGCAGATGAGCATACCGAGTTGTGCGACCGTTGCCGTGCTCAATTTCGATCCAGTTGCCGTAGCCACCGCCGCAGTTCTGTAACCCTTCCTGGCAGTTAGACACCGCTGTCTTGACAACGCCGCTGCCAACAGCTTTTACCGGACTTCCCATTGGGCCGGCAATTCCAATGCCGTTATAGATTTTCCGCACCCCGGAAACCGGACGAGTTCGCATCCCAAAGCGGCTGGTTACTGGCCCATTCGCAGGCTTGATATACTGACTCGTGGATGAACCGCCGCCGGGGGCAGCACTCGCAGAATTAGAGGATTGCGCCGCACTGGAAGTCGGAACGCAAGCAGCAGCATTCGACTCCGCGATCGTCCTACCTCCCTCTCGATAGCGCCTCAAAACATCCTGTCCGTAACTTGAGAGAGTTAAACGACCGAATGTATCGGTTGAAGAGCCGTCAACTTTGGAGTAGTCGCCCCCGAAATGCTTTTGAGCTACTCGCTCAATTAGGCGATCGCCACTAAAAAAACTTCCAGTAGTAGGGTCTTTTTCTTGAGAGGTGGCATTCAGCTTAGAAGCGAGACTTTGAGCAAAAACAGCTTCTCGATCTGCAGGCGGAAAAAATTGAAAAAGTTCTGCTTGAGTGGGTTGATAACGGGTGCATCTCACTTTTGCGAATGTGTCAAAAAAGAGTTAAAATGAAAAAGCTAGTAAAATCGTCAAATAAAGATGAGGTAAATAAAATGACACCCTCAGACCAACAACAACTAAAAGCCCACTTAAAAGCGGTAGCAAAAATTCTTTACAGAAATACAGAGCCAACTGAGTTAAAAACTTTTGAAAGTATAGAAAAAGCAGTCCGTCAGAAAATGTTATCAGAGGTTGGTCCAGAAATAGGTAGCTTTTTTTTTCAGCAGTATCAGGAATTCAAACAGGAAAACCCCGAAAAATAAAATCAATAATCGGATCGCTCGACATTACAGATAATCAGGCAAAATATTTTGGCTTAAAAGCTTACAGTCAATTTAGTCCCCTGATGGAAAATTGCTGTCTTTTAATCAGTGCTAACGAATCTTATCAAATGGCAGAAAAAGATTTGGAAAAATTTACTGGGATCAAAATTTCTCACAGTACATTACAAAGATTAGTCAAAAGACAAGAATTGGAATTGCCTACATCTCAACAAGGAGTCAAAGAAATTACATTGGATGGCGGTAAAGTCAGACTACGCAACGCAACCAAGGGCGAGAGCTGTTACTGGAAAGACTATAAAGCCGTGTGTTTAGATAATATTTATGCGGGAGCGTTTTTTCAAAATAATCAAGATTTAATTGATTGGACTAATAGCCAAAAATTACTACATCCTATGTATTGCCTCGGAGATGGCCATGCCGGAATTTGGAACATATTTAAAGAAATTGGAGACAATGAACAAAGACAAGAAATCTTAGATTGGTATCATCTGAAAGAAAATCTCTACAAGGTAGGGGGTTCAATAAAACGATTGAAATTAGCCGAAAATATGTTATGGCAAGGCAAAGTTGATGAAGTTATAAATTTATTTAAAGACTTTAAAGGTCAAGCATTTAAAACGTTTTGCAATTATTTAGATACCCATCGCTGCCGAATAGTAAATTACCAATACTACAAAGAAGAATCCATAAGTTCGATTGGTTCTGGAACAGTGGAATCAACAATAAAACGCATTGGATTAAGGGTAAAAATATCGGGAGCGCAATGGAATATTGAGAACGTTTCCTCTATGCTTGCTCTTCGCTGTGCTTATCTCAACGGTCAACTTTCAATTTGATGTATGTGCCAAAGTGAGATGCACCCGTTGATAACCGCCTCGCAGTTTGGCTAAAAATTGCGTACCCCCTGGTTTAGATGAAATTGAACTAGCAGCGTACTCGTCATAGTTTATAAACTGGTACTTGCCCAACGGAACCACACAATTATTGCCACCATTAGCGCAAGCATTAACGCCGACATTCTCGTAAGAACCGCTGCTTTCAATACTGGCGATCGCTTCCGACAAAGCGGGAACATTGACTCCTTGAACATTGCCAACTGACACGGGCGCTGGTGCGGTGCTACCCGGAGGGCAAGGAACATTAATATTAGCTGCTGTAGTTACGCCTTTTGTAACAGGAGAAGATACTCCGTCGCGAACTGCCGCAGTTGGTACAGAGGAAGAGCCGCCAGAGGACGATCCCAGCGCCCCAACGAAAATGGGAGAATTAACCCGATAGGTGAAGAAAGGTACTGGGCCAATGAAATAAGGAGAGCAGCCGCAAGGCGAACAAAAGCGGAAGAATAGAGCAGTATCAACGGTATCGGTTTGCTCGTCCGGTTCCATGACCACTACCTTAAAAGCACTGCCAAAAGGTAATCTTCCCGTCGGTTCCTTGCCGCCGTTGACACCTTTAAGACAGCCCGATCCGCCCTCGACTTCCTGGTACTTACCGCTAATCCATTGCTTGCCTTCGAGCGAACCGCGAGCGTTCCGACCCGAATTCTCCAGATCGTCTAGTTCGATGTAAGCGCAATCATTTTCTTGGCAGTTAACTGAGAATCCCTGAACGTCGGAGCCTGATATCGTCTTAGTTCGCCGTCGCTCGGCGGGACCATAAACCGCATCAATTCTCATTACTAAATTGCCTAATTCTGCTATTGGATTGGGAAAACTAGACAGAGGTAAAGCATTCAGCCCAGGTACGTCTTTAATTAAGGTTGTTTGCCAATCTGAAAACGCGCCAAGTTGAGCGCTGCTTAAGTTCGGAATCGAAGATATTGAATACTGAGACAGGTCAATTTCTCCCAGTTTCAACTGACCTAATTGTGGATTGGAACTGAGAACCAGCTCTAGAGTGCGATCGGCTACATCAATGCCAGCAGCTTTTGTGGCTAGAAGTCCCGCCACCGGCGCAATCTCTGCGACTTTAAATTGACCGAGAAGAGGGATAGCCTGAACTAACTGATTTAACGACTGCTTGGCAACTAAAGTAAATGCGCTTAAAGCTACGCTATCTAAATTCAGACCAGCTTGCTGCGCGACAAAACCGAACGATAGCAATTCTGGTTGCAAAGCTTGGCTGATATCGCCCAACATGATGTACTGGTCAGGAGTTTGCCCTGCTGTCCAACTTCGGCTCAAATCATAGCCAACTGCCTGCTTGTACTCTCCCGCTGAAAGGCTTCCAGATTGACTGATGGGTGGCATTTGAGAAAAAGAAATTTGTGTCCAATCTGGCAAGAGGGCGTTAACTGAAGTAGGATTTCCTTGCCTGTCCATCCCTGGTATTTCTAAAATTTTGGTTGGCATTTCAGTTGTATCAGCAGGGGTTCGTGCCATAGCAAATATTGGTTGCTCAAACAAAATGGAAACTATTAAGACTAGAGAGAATAACGATACTGATAATTGCCAGAATCTTGTTGATAATATTCTTCTCATGTTTGTGCAAAAAACTTTGGTTATTGGTTGAGGATACTGTACAAAAGTTAAGCAATTAAGTGGGAGAAAGGAACCCACCGAACTTGATGAGGCTGCAATTGCGCTTCTTAAAATAAATGAAGCAGCCTACCGAGGCTTTACATGGAGCAGCCTCGGCGTAAAACACTACAGCTCTAAGTCACCGCCGTCGAAATGAGAAGTAACTGTTTGATTTTGATAGGAATTAGCGTCATTTACCCCTCCCTCAAAATAAGGGTTAGGGTTAGCAGCCGTCTCCGTCCACGGAGTATCTGCTAAATTCAAATCGCCTTCAAAAACGTTTTCTCGATAGCCATCAGCAAAGTAGTCGGGAGCCCCGTACCCCTCTGTTTGCTGACTGCTATAACCGTTGCTTTGATATCCGTTAAGGGAGGACTCGCACGGGTTACTTTCATAGCCGCTAACAGCATAGCCATCAGCGCTGTAACCGGGTTCATTGCCATAGATATTGTTTTGCTCGTTCATAAATCCTGTAGCTACAAAGTAGTAAGAATCAACAATTCAGCATAGCTAGGGATAACGAGTGGGGGTTTCATCCGATAGTCGTAATTAAACTACCGCCTATCGGCGGATAGGCTACGGCGTCTTAGTCTATCTGCAAACAACCAAGACCTACTGCTATTGCACGAAATAAAATATAGCGCTGGCATCGCTCTTAATTTCGCCCGCCTTCCATCTAGCAAGGTGAGTAAAAATTACTCAGAAATATAGAGGCGCGTATCTTTGCCGAATTGTTTGCCCAACAGACGGCGCAAATCCCTGTAACTGAATTCGCTACGCGATTTTTCTGACCTTCATTTGTCCCATAATTATCCTTCAAAAAGATATGACTCAGCTAAATCTGTTAACGCCCGAATTACTTGAAGAAATTACCACTCACCCTGTAAAACCTCAGTCCGGCATTTTGGAAAAGCTGAAGCTATTAGCCCAGATAGGTATGCACCGCGACTTAATAGCCGTGCTACTGGAATTGACCGGAATTCCCCTTCCCCTTTTACGTTACTATGCAGGCCCATTAGTTTTACACAAAACTCCCTGGTCAGAAAGCATACCTGACTGGTTGAAAACGGCTTGCTTATCCGATAGGCTCGATTTGATTGTAGAGGAGCACAGCAACAGAATTGTAGGGAATTACTGCACTTCCACAGAAGTCGTGGCTTATATGATGGGAGCTACATTTGAAGCTCCTCTGCACCACAGTTATTACAACGTCTATATGTGGGCAGCACAAGACACATTGACAAGACATAATCGGCTACCAAATGGTTACAACTTGTCCGAATTAGCTGAATTTTCAGCCGTGAACTTTGACAGCATCCAAAATGATTATTACCATCTAGCTAGAGCAATTAGGAAAAGCGTTGTCCGCCATGCAGCATCTCAAGGCTGGGGCAAACGTAAATTGTCCCAAGATAAAAGCGCTGATGCAGATTTACCGACAGAAATGGTAACAGCTAAGTCACCAAAAGATAAGTCAAAAATTGAAGGGCAATTGACTTTATTTTAACACGGAAAAAAAGGCAATGTTCGCGAATTATAGCCCGAATAGCAGCACAATTAAAATGAAAGATACTTCATCGCTTGCAGAAATGCTATATGAGCGAATCCGAGAAGCTCCACCTTATTCTTGGTTCCCGTCTCCCCCAGAGCTAATTGAGCTTATGATTGAAGAAGCTCAAATCATTTCAGGAACCTACGCCTTAGAACCAACAGCAGGAGACGGCTTATTGGCGCAGGCTATGGTTAGAGCGGGTGCGATCGTTGATGTAATTGAAATAAACCCGCTGCTACAACAACTTCTGTTTCAAAAAGGGTTCAATCTAGTTGGAAGTGACTTTTTAACAACTGAACCGCAGAGGCGATATAGCAGAATTTTGGCAAATCCCCCATTTTCTACGCCCCACATCAAAGGAGTTGATTTGGATATCATACAACGTGCCTATAACCTTTTTTTAGGCAATTCTGGACGCCTGGTAAGTGTTGTTAGCAATTCCATGAATGTCCGAGGCGATCCGCGATCGCAAGCATTTCGAGCCTTTCTTAAGCGCACGTCTGCCAAGTTAATCGAACTTCCCTTAGAAATCTTTTGGGGGAGCGATCGCCCGGTTACTGTTGAGAGCTACCTAGTCGTAATAGACAAAAAATAGACGATTGCTTCCCCGCTATACCGTTTTATTAGTGGGGACAGCACAACTTACCTTTCAACAAATTACTATTACTTTTTTTCCAATAATTATTAAAATATAACTTAGCCTTCTATACCGAATATCTGCCAAAATATCTCCGCTAGTTCTATCAATTTTACGACTAAAACTATTACCTTAAAACCCCTCTACTCCCATGAATAATTCCCCACACTTTGCCCCAAATCCTATTGTGGAATACGAGCTGATTACAAACTTTTCCAGACTAAATGATGTTCTCTCGCCTTTAATAAAAGCTCGTGTTATAGCCATAGACACAGAAACCACCGGGCTAGATCCACTTACAGAACGCATCCGACTTATCCAAATAGCTGTCCCCCACCGCCCAGTGATAATTGTCGATCTAGCTGCTTTTGCCGATCGCGAATTATCGCCTTTAAAAGCCCTTCTAAACAGCCGTGCGCTCAAAATATTTCAAAATGGTAAGTTCGACTGGCAGGTACTAGAAATAGCTGGACTTAGACCGTCTGGCCCATTTTTTGATGTCATGCTAGCGAGTCAGGTGTTGCGATCTGGACTCAAGAAAGACCACGATCTACAATCCCTCGCTCTTGAATTTTTAGGAATCAAACTTGACAAAAGCCTACAGTCGAGCAATTTCGGAGGTAAGTTATCAGCTCCTCAGTTAGAATACGCCGCTTTAGATGCTGCTGTCCTGCTGAAACTTAGAACGCGACTCATCTCAAAACTTCAGAATGCTGGGTTACTAGAAACCGCCCAAATTGAATTTGAAGCGATGCCTGCTGTAGCCCAAATGGAACTAAATGGAATGTTACTGGATGCAAAACACTGGCATTTGGTGGGCGAGGAACTGGAAGCTCAAAAGCAGACTACGCTGGTGGAATTAGTGAAAGCCGGTCTTAAACCAGCCCCTAGCGCACAACTTTCGCTATTTCCAGAGATGGTGGAAACCATAAACCCCCGTTCGTCTGTACAAGTTTTAAGTGCTCTTCAGGCTCTCAACATTCCAATTAAGTCAACAAGTAAGAGCGAACTTATTCCTCTAGCTCGTCAATACCCGATTATCCAGTTGCTACTGAATTATCGGAAATTAGCATCTTTGTGTTCCAACTTTGCTGAGGCATTGCCCAAACACATTCACCCGATAACGGGGAGAATTCACCCCAGCTATCGGCAATGCGGCGCTCGTTCTGGACGCTTTAGTTGCAAGAAGCCAAACTTGCAAAACGTTCCCAGGAATTGTACGGCAAATGGGATGCGTGCGTGCTTCATTGCCGCTCCCGGATATCAAATTATTAAAGCAGATTACAGCCAAATCGAGCTAAGGATTGTCGCTGAAATATCTGGCGATCGCCGAATGCTGAATGCCTACGCTAAACGCGAAGATTTGCATACTTTAACGGCTTCTTTGATTACGGGAAAGCCGTTAGAGGAGGTAACGGCAGAGGATAGACGGATAGCTAAATCAGTTAATTTCGGATTAATTTATGGGATGGGTGCTGCCAAACTGCAAGCTTATGCTGAGGAAAAGTACGATGTTTTTTTAACCTTGAACGAAGCTAAAGAGTTCAGAAGACGATTTTTCCAAGCTTATTCTGGAGTCAGAAGATGGCACGACAGCATCAGGAAAACGGTGTACGTCAAAGACATCAAGCAAATCCGTACAATTGGCGGACGCAGAAGACGGTGGGCAAAGAAACCCCGACTTTCTGAGTTGCTAAATCACCCTGTTCAAGGAACTTCGGCTGATATGTTGAAAGTGGCGATCGCTCGTTTGTTCAAACTCCTACCCAAGACTGGAGCAAAATTAATCGGTGTGGTACATGACGAGATTCTGTTAGAGTGTCCGCAGACTACTTTAAAAAGAACCAGTCGCATTCTCAAAAAAGTGATGGTGGAAGCTGGAGAGCTATATTTGCAGCAAGTTCCTGTAGAAGTGGAAGTAACTATTTCCTCGTCATGGGCAAGTTAAACGCATTAGTTCCTGCTGTGTTTGGTAAAGTGCATGGAAATCTAAGCAATAGATAATTGCTAAAAAACCAGCCTAATTGGGATTTGTGTTACAAAAAGAATAGAAATATTCTATGGGTAGCTAAGTTATGCCAGCTCGCTTGATAAACGATCGCTATGCTATATCCCCCAACCCGCGATCGGGCGGGATGGCTGATGTCTATCAGGCAAGCGATATGCTTGATGACCTCCGGCGGGTGGCAGTAAAAGAATTCAAACACGGGCAGATTGAAGCAGATATTCTAGCCGAGTCTTTCAGACGTGAAACCCAAGCCCTGCAAGAGTTGAAGCATCCGGGAATCGTGGAACTTCTCGATTCTGGCAAGGATGAAACTACGGGTAACTATTTTCTCGTCTTGGAGTGGATGGAAAAGGATTTGGCAACACTTCTGAAAAAATCTCCACCAGACGGTTGGGATTCTTTCTGGAAAGCGGTAGCGTTACCCGTGTTGGAGGCTCTGGCTTTTTCCCATAATCGCAGAATAATACACCGCGATATCAAGCCCAGCAACATTTTAGTGGGGAGTGACGGTAAACTCAAACTTGCTGACTTTGGCATATCCAAGCTTAAGGGCTATTTGCAACCAAGCATTACTCTCAAAGACTTTGTATCGCGTACATTCACTCCGCCAGAAACCGACGATGGTTCCTATACCTACACCCGCGATATTTTCAGTTTTGGTGTATTGGTTTTGAAGTGCCTGACCAATATTGAACTCACAGGTCATAATAGTATCCCCAGCGCAATGAAAGCGTTTAATGCACCACCTGAAATCCTTGAAATAATCGAGCGTGCTGTTTCCCTCGACCCCGCAGAGCGTCAACCTAATGCAGAGGTACTACTAGCTGAACTTAATGCTATTCAAGCGAAGACAAAAACAGGAGCAATTAAGAAGCCTCCTTGCTTCCTTAAGCTTATACCAAAGTGCTTGAACAGACTTAAAAGTGAAATTGAGATTTCTTCTGAAGTTGAGATCGAGAATCTTATCCTTGACGATCTCAATAATGAATCGGGTTGTGGGATTCGTCCCTATAAATTTAAGGACGACGCAGACGATCCATCTCGTGAAGATCATTACGAAATTTATGGTGTTTCCTATCGGTATCACATGAAGGTGGATCAAAACCGAGGAAATCACCTAGTTATTTTCAATGCTTGGTCTACTCCCTACTCCCAACTGGAACAGCGTCGAGATCGTGCTTGGAATCTATCCTACGAGTTCAAATTTGGAACGCCACTGAATTTATATGAAGCAAAAGAGGTTATTCAGAAGCTACAGGATGCAGTTATAGAGCATGAAGCCAACTTAAAAGAACAAGAAGATGAAAAAGAAAAGCAACGGATATTCCAAGTTTGGTGGGATATTCTCAGAGCTAAAACAGATTGGGAGAAAAAACGAGAAAAACCGATTAAATACACAAGCGTTACTCGTGACGGAAACCGCGTTACCTTTGAACTATCAGAGCTTCCAGAAGATGACTTAGCTGGACAACCCCACCATGTGACAAACCAAAAAGGATTTAGCATTTTGGGGGGAGATGTTGAACAGATCATCAGTGACAGATTGACTCTTTATGTTAAATATGGAGAACCAGACAGACTCCCACAATCTGGTGAGTTACGCTTTGATACTCGTGCTGCTGAGGTTGCCCTAAATCGACAAAAAAATGCCCTTGATGCCATTCGATTTGACCAGGGAGTACGGTCAGACATTCGCCAATTACTCGTCAATCCTCAAGAAGTCCGTACTCCTGACGTAGAAGTAGATTTACAGTTTATTCAACCTCTCAATGAATCACAGCAGGAAGTTGTTAAAGCTGCACTCGCAACAGAAGATTTTCTGATTGTCCAAGGTCCACCAGGTACAGGAAAGACAACATTTATTACAGAAGTTGTTCTGCAAACTCTTAAAGCTAATCCTGATGCTCGAATTTTGCTCAGTTCACAAACTCATGTTGCACTAGATAACGCCCTAGAACGGATTCAAGCTAAAAATCCTAACTTGAAGTTGGTGCGACTTGGTAACCATGAACGGGTATCAGAGAATGTTCATTCGCTCTTACTCGAAGAACAGATGGAACAGTGGCGAGAGGGTGCAATTGCTAAAGGACAGGAATTTATTGATAATTGGTCAGCGCAACGAGGTATTTCTCAGCATAACAGTGAAATAGCCACCCTATTTCAAGAAATGAAAACTCTGGTTACAAAAATTGAAAGTCTCAGAGGAGATGTTAATATCTGGAAAGAGGATTTGGATAAAATACTAGCAATAAATTACAACCCAGAAAACCCAGATTCATTGTTAGAAACTAAAATCCCCAAGGATAAGCTAGAGGAATGTCAGAGTATTGAAGCTGAAATTAGTATCCTGCGTAAGCAATTAAAAGAAGCACGAGAGCAACAGAAGGAAAAAGCAAAGCGTCTTAAAGAATTAACCGAAATCAGTATCAATAAACTTTTGAGACTTTCGGTTCAGGAGATAGAAGAGCGGATCAATAAACTAATAGATCCAAATGCACCCGATGCGAAAATGCTCCAACGGCTGATAGCTATTCAGGCGGAGTGGTTCGATCAGTTTGGTCGAAATGAGAAATTCAATGCACCTTTGATTAAGCGATCGCAAGTAGTAGCCGGAACTTGCATCGGAATTCCTAGAGATATTCAAGACATAGAATTTGACCTGTGTATTGTTGATGAGGCTTCAAAAGCTACGGCGACAGAAGTGTTGGTTCCAATTGCGCGATCGCATCGCTGGATACTCGTAGGCGACCCCAAACAACTCCCACCATTTCGAGATGAAGCCAGTAGAGATTCTGACTTTTTGGAAAAATACGAACTTAATCAGGATCATATTCGAGAAACTTTATTCGATCGACTGCTCAGAACACTCCCAGATGGGTGTCGCAAGATGTTAACAATCCAACATAGGATGGTAGCACCAATCGGCAATTTGGTCAGTGAGTGCTTCTATGATGGTCAGCTAAAAAGTGCCAGGACTGACTTAGATCAGCATCTTCGCAGTGTTTTACCACAACCTGTGACTTGGTTAACAACAACCAAACTTCCGAATAGTCGCGAACAGTCTGCCAATTCTAGCTTTAACAATATTTGTGAGGTCAACGTCATAGTTCAGTTTCTCAAACAGCTAAACCAGACGGCAGTAAAGGCGCAGAAAAAATACAGTGTCGCCGTATTGAGTGGGTATGCAGCACAGCTAAAGTTGCTCGCTCGCAACCTTGCCTCAGAATTAAACAATTGGCAAGCATTAACAGTTGAGTGCAATACAGTGGATGCCTTCCAAGGACGCGAAGCTGATATTGCAGTGTACTCTGTGACTCGTTCTAACAAAGAAGGTAAAGTGGGTTTTCTGCGCGATGCAGAACGATTAAATGTGGCTTTATCCAGAGGGAAAGTTGGCTTAGTCATCGTGGGAGATCACCACTTCTGTAGAACCTCACATGACAACCCATTACACCGAGTTTTGGATTACGTTGAAAGTCACCCTAAAAATTGCGCCATAAAGGAGCCTAACTTATGAGTTCAGAAGAATCAGTTTTTCTTACTCCAGAAGAACTACGCCGCTATGACAATCGTACAGGCTTCGATTTAGTTAGCTGTAAAGAAGTCGGATTGCCAGTTTATAAAATCACTGTTCAAGCTCTAACCCAACTCCGTAAACCCATTCCCCCGATCGAAGAATATGTCTTGAAAGCTATTAATGCTAGTTTATCCTCAGAAGTGGATATTGCTGGATTTCTTGGTCTCGAACCGTCTATTATCAGGGATGCAATGATAAATTTAAGGATGAGTGAGGATATTGACCTCATAGCTCCTGATGGCTCTCTGATGCAAGTTTGGAAATTGACTAAGAAAGGCGAAGGAACGCTCCGCGATGCCAAAATTATTGTTCCCGAAGAGCGAACATTTGATATAAATTTTGATGGGCTTTTACGGTGTCCTCGCTGGTATGGGCGATTGGAATCACGTTTACTCAAGCAAAAAGACTTGCGTAATCAAGAAATCATAGAAATTGAACCATCTCCGAAAAAGCCACCCGAACTTTCCGATCTTAAACTCAAAGATGTGGACGCAATTATTCGCCAGATTGAGGGAGCAAGCAAAGCTAAATTCAAGCAAGATAGAGACCTTTTAGCCTTGAAAGCTATTGAGCGCAGACAGAGATTTTTTCAACCTGCTTTGCTCCTAATTTATAAAGCAAAAGATAGTGATGATATTCAGGTTACCTTTGCTATCGATGGTGTTCTTTCTAATGAACATGAAGCAGCTTTTGCTCGTGCTAATGGTGTCAAGAAACTTCGCTTACTAGAAGCATTGAGGGAAAGCGCACCCAGAAAGTTAGCAGAAGAAGTTTTAGGGCATGAATTTGTTGCTCAAGCTCCCTTACAAGAAGCTGAAGCACTGAAAGAAGAGGTATCTTCAGCTCAAGCTAAAATTGATACGGATCGAAATAGCGTTGCAGAGGCTGAAACGGATGAAGACAAGGCTGCTTTAGAGCAAAAAATTATTGAGCAAGAGCAGGAAATAGAAATTCTCAAACAGCGCTTGAATTCATTTCAAATTAGTTACCTAGAAGTTTACGACCACCCTGAGATTCTCAAACAGGCTATTCAAGACAGTCAAAAACGTTTGATGATTATTTCTCCTTGGATTCGAGCTAATGTTGTAAAGAAACAGTTTATTGAACAGCTAGAAAAACTACTTAAGTGTAACATACAGCTTTTAATTGGGTACGGTTTGGGAAAAGATGAAGATGATAAAAAATACCCATCCGATATCCAAGCTGAGAAAAATCTTAAAAAATTAGCGAATCAGTACAAAGATAATTTTATCCTTAAGCGTTTGGGAAATACCCACGCCAAAATTCTGATATCTGATGCGAAATTTGCTGTAGTAACAAGTTTCAATTGGCTTTCCTTCAAGGGAGACCGCGATCGCACGTTCCGGGATGAGCGAGGGACGCTTGTATCTGACCCCCAGAAAATTGATGAACTGTTCGATAGCTATAGGTCGCGATTTAACGATTGAATTTGAGGACAGAGCAAAAATGACTTATGCAAAGGGGGAAGGGTGAAATTGTGTCATTTTCAAGTTCACGATAATCCTTCCCTCCCTTTCCTCTGGTGATCGCTAACCAAACAATTCCTGTAACGGAATAGAAAATCGCGATCGATCCTCTCCACTAGCCGATCGAGCATAAGTCGCTTGATTGCGAATCGCTAAAATTTGCTCTTCATCGCGCAGCATCGACGGCGTAAACTGATAGCGCTGTTGTCGGAGGTCGTTCAAAGTCACTTTCAATTCATCCGGTCGTTTCCCTTGTACCCGATCGCGATAATATATCTCCTCAGCACATTTTCTCACGGCATTGCCTATTTCTGCTGGCGTACAAAGCCTGTAATCTCTCAATAAAATCCGCCACTCATCATCCGTCCAAGGCGAAATACAAGCATTGCGGAACTCAGGAAAATATTTTTTGAGATGAAGATTAAAAATTTCATACATCGCCCCTTCGTGAGGCAAATCCACAAAGAAAATATCATCAAAGCGACGAATTAATTCCGGCGGTAACATCCCCAAACGGTTAACTGTCGCCACGATATAAATTGGGTATTGATGCTCTTGCATCCACGTTAAAAGCTTCCCCGATAAGCGCCTAGAAACTCCGCCATCTGCATTAGAATCCCACCCTGCAAAACCTTTATCAAAATCATCCCAATAGAGAATTGTAGGACTTAAAGCCTGAGTCAGTTCCAGCAATTCGCGCAAAGCTAAATCTGGTCTGGAAGAACCGACAATCGAACCCCAATCAGCCGCCAACAGCGGTACTCCCATCTTCTTAGCCGCAAGCTTAGCACTCAGACTTTTGCCCGTACCCGGCGGCCCCCAGAGAATCATTCCCTTGGGAAATTTGAGTCCGTATTTCTCTGCTTCTGGACTCAACAGAGAAGCCACCTTTGACAGCGACTCGTCTAGCAAGTCTAAACCACCTGCATCCGGCACATCTGCCTCGGCAATAAACTCTAGGCCTCGCCCCCGCAGCTTGT
The DNA here is from genome assembly GCF_000317475.1 of Oscillatoria nigro-viridis PCC 7112. Classification (NCBI taxonomy): domain Bacteria; kingdom Bacillati; phylum Cyanobacteriota; class Cyanophyceae; order Oscillatoriales; family Oscillatoriaceae; genus Phormidium; species Phormidium nigroviride. The sequence goes on along the minus strand of NC_019763.1, from coordinate 48,770 downwards.
TAACCTTGTGGTCGAGCACCAACGGCGCCATTTCCTCCACAGTCGAAGCAAAAGCTAGCGATCGCTCTAAAATTAACTCGATCTCACCTTGGGGCAACCCCTGGCAAGCTCGAACCAAAGCACCTTGCAATACCTCATCACTTTTGTCATCAAGCCCAGGATGGCGATCGCAAAACAACTCCACCACCTGTTGCGCTGCAACTCGGGATGGTAATGGAGTCGTCAGTACGGGAATCAACGGCTGCAAGTTCACCGGCAATTGTATGTAGTTTTCCAGCATCACCCAAAACTGAGGAACCGCAGACCAAGATGAGTGATAGTAAGCATTTGCCAGTTGAAACCCCAGACGCGAACTCACCTGACCGGATTCATCAAAATCTAGCACTCCCTCAAGAATGTAAATTCCCTCTCTCTTACTCTCTAATAGAAACTCAAGCACGTCAGAATCTCGGTGCAAGTCAGTATTTTGCAAGATGCACTGACCGTCCCGACTCACAATTTCCTGCAAGCAACTGTACCCAGAGTTCCAAAAGAAAACAGGCAACTGCAGTTCCTGCCCCCAATTGTGGAACTGTGCTAACACTCTGATTCGGTCAGGCGTGTAATACTCCAGCCCGACAATCTTAATACCTCTTTGGGCCAGAGCGAGCCAGTCATTAATGGTACGCATAAATTCAAGGGTAAGAAATATTCAAAGGTACTCTTCTCATTGATATGTTACGGTCGAGCGTTGCCATCAGCCAACAGTTCTACAGCAGCCAAACCTCCTCTTAATTCTTAGGAATTATTTACCTAATTTCCTACATATACATAATTATGTATATCCGTTGATCGGGAAAAAATCTACCGAATTATTACATAAATTTATTTCAAAGTAACAATTTTATAAATAATTATTAATAGCCATAAAAAAACTAATTATAAATTTGATGAAATTTGAGAGCGCCTAACGGCGCTGTTAGCCGTGAAGTAGTTTAATTAAATCAAACTTCATGGCTACAACAACAGCTAAAAACCATAACTCTCGTCCATCCAATGGAGCGGTGACTTTGAATGGCAAAAGCAATGGTGCTGCTAAGTCAAAGAGTCCAGCAACAGCTACCCAATCACAGGTCAGTCGCCGTTCGACACTCACTGTAGAAGAGCAAGCAGACGCACTTCTAGACCGCGTGCGAACTACCATCCTGAAAAAGTTTGGAGTCAAAATTCAACTGCGCGAAAAACGCCTCCAAACTAAGGTAGGTCACGCTACCAAGGAAAAACTAGGTTTGGATATTGCTGCACAGTTAAAAAAACGCGGCAAAACGATGAACTGGCAGCGTTGGAATAACGAAGTGTTTCCAGCTCTATTTGGTCAACCCGATGCACTGCGCCACGATATGGAAGTCATTGCGCTTGTGATGGCAAAACTATACGACGTTTTCGAGCTTGACCCGCAAGAAGCAATTAAAGGTCTTGTCAAATTCAATCAAGAATCGCTTGCTAAACGCAATAGCTATAACAAGCAGGATGAATCCGATGATGAAGATGATGATGATGTGGATGACTTAGAAGATGAACTTGATGCTGATGAAGATGAGGAAACAGATGAATCCGAAGAAGACTTGGATGAGGACAGCGAAGATGATTTCGATACCGAGGAAGAAGATGAGGAAGATGATGCTGATGAAGATGAGGACGAAGATTTAGAATAATCTTTCACCCTCGCTCAAATTTTACAGCTTCCTTCACCGTCGCTTTTGTTGAATATGTAAAACTCTGCTCTACCTAAAAACGGTAGAGTAGAGTTTTTTATTTTATTCATCTTATAAGTATTTTAATTAAATTTCACTTTTCATGGAAATATTTAAAGTATTAATTGCTTTCAACTTAATTAGTTTTAAATACAGTTATTAATATTTTATTGGAAAGTTAAGCCCAATAATTAAACTTAAAGAGGCAGCGATTGCTGCTGTGTATATGAACAAATTTGAATTCAGGAAGATTGAGAAATGAGAGTCACTGAAAAAGTTCAAACGACTAATGCAAACCCTACCGATAAAGCTCATAAGACTCAGATAAAAGCCCTCGACAAGTGCATTAGTTACAACGATAAACTTCGCCTAATGGTACTAGAAGTTTTGAGAGAAGAATCAGGTCGGGAACTGGCAAGTGTTGCTCGCTTTAACGGTGGCGAATTTGATTGGGAAACACATAATGCCCAATTTCGCGCTGACTACAGTGAAACACCTTTAAAGGAATTAATGCGTGCTGGTCGCATCCTATACGGATTGACCGACATGGATGCAATCCGCGATCGCCGCGCCAAGCATCGGGGCATTCGCAATCAACGGCTCGCCCGCCAGAGTAGCGGAATTGCTTCAAGCTCACAAAATGTGTACCAAGAAGTGGATGTTGCTGACGACGACATTGATGATTTGGATTGAGTCGCTTGAGCAACTAAGAATATCAAAAATTGCCTGTTAAGGGCAACTTCCCTACTCCTCATTATTCTAGGAGTGGGGAAGCTTATAACACAGCCCAAGCGGAAAACTCAGAGTCTTTAGAACTGAGATGAAAGCGGGACGCGGTTTTAACCGCCGTGAATCTTTCTTAGTTCTTAATGTATATTCCCTGAGATGGATGCTATAGTATTAGCCAGGAGGTAAGGAAACCGAGTGCTAACAAACTACGTCTATAAACTACGCCCAAATCAAACCCAAGACATAAAAATGTCCGCTTGGCTTGATATGCTGCGAAGTCAGTACAACTGGAGCTTAAATGACCGAATAAATCAGTACAATCAGCAGTTTATTCAAGGGGATTACTGCGATCTTAGAACTCAATCCAAAGCTTGTCCCTTAACCTGCTTTGTGAGCAAAAATGGTGCAACAGGCAACCCATGGAAAGACTCAAAAGTAGATAAGGAAGGTAAGATAAGAAACCCGCGTAGAAGTGCCGGAGATATTCAGATAACTGCGTTACCTGAATTGAAGGTTTCTCGCCCTTGGTACGCGGGTATAGATTCGACGGTTCTGCAACAGAACGTTAAACGCCTCGACACAGCCTATAAGAATTTCTTTGACGGTCGAGGCTTTCCCAGTTTCAAAAACCGCAGTAATTTTAAGTCCTTTACTTACACAATGGGTGTGAAAATCCAAGGCAATAAAATTTACTTACCTAAGCTGGGATGGATGCGCTTTCATAATTCGCGTTCCATTCCCAACGGTTTTACCATCAAAGCTTGTACGGTAAGAAAGCGTCAGAATGGTTGGTATATTTCTGTCAGAATCGAAGACTCAACTATTCCTGAACACACACCCAAAACTATCGGGGACAAGCCCAAAGTTTTAGGTATTGATTTAGGGCTTACTAAACTGGTTCATCTCTCCGATGGCTACCAAATAGACAACCCTAAGTTTTCAACCAATAAGAAAGCTAAACGTACTCTGAAGATTAGACAGAGACGGGTTATCCGTAAAGTTAAAGGCGGTAAGAACCGCAAGAAAGCAGCCATTAGAGTCGGTAAGTTCCACCAAAAGATTAGCGACAAGCGCGAAGCCTATCAATGGAAGGTTGCCCACAAAATTGCATCTCGCAAAGTGGATATCATAGCTATTGAAGACTTGAATATTTCTGGGATAATGCGTCGCTGTAAAGCGAAAACCGATGAGAAAAATGGAAGATTTCTGAAAAATGGTCAATCCAGAAAGAAAGGTTTAAATAGAGCCATCTCTGATGCGAGTTGGGGTAATTTGGGGTTGAAAGTCGTGTATCTAGCTGCGAAGCAGGGCAAGACAGTAGTTAAAGTTAATCCTAAATATTCCAGCCAAGAATGCCGGAACTGTGGACACACTGAAAAAGCCAACAGAGAAAATGAAAAATTCATTTGTAATCAGTGCGGCTATCACGAACACGCCGATATCGGTGCGGCAAAAACCATCAGGGATAGAGCTTTGTCAATAGTACGCGGGGACTCCGCGAAACTTGGCGCATCGTCGCCTAAACGCCCAAAAGATATCAGTACGCTCAAATCGAGCAAACGTGCTGAGTTTGGGAACCCTAGCAATAGGGATATTAAGAACGCAATTTCTTAAGAATCTCAGCGGCTTCAGCCCTGAGAGTGTCAATGCCACCCACCCACCCTTTGATTGAGAGCTATTTTACTTTGTAAAAACCGTATTTGACCTGGATGCGGATTTTAGAGGGCTAAAAAAGGAGGAAAAAAGAGGAAAAAACAGCACATTTTTTACTCATTACACCTCCTATTTCCTACTTTTAGCCTCATTTTAAGTATAAATGCTTATCATTTTTTGTAAAGAATTGTTGCTTTTGGCGTGATTTTCTGTACTCCGACACCTCTTGAATCCTCCTAAATCCTCGTAATAAGTACGGTAGTCGCATAGCAAGCCATGTCAAATAGACGTTATAGGGGGGTAAAAATGATCAATTTATGGTTTTTATGGTTTTTGCAAGAGTGCCATAGGAATTCTTGGGAGTTGGAGTTAGCTCACGCTCACTCTGGGAAGCCTTGAGGAGAAAGTTTGACTCGCTCGCTGTTTGGATTTTGACGCCCGCTGTACGCTCGCTCGCGTGAATCGATATTGAAGCCAGGAGCGAGCCAGTTGGTGTACAGGACAGCCGCCTTTACGATGGAGCCGAGCATCGCACGACGCATTCGAGTTGGTGCTGTTGAGTATCGGCGGCGGATGCCTGACGCGATCGCACCCAGCTATTCTGTTTGCGATTTTGCAGTCAGTAAAGATGTCGATGCTCGCTGTGACCGTTCGTCCAACAGCGAGCATCAAGTTTGGACTTAACTCGCCATGAGGCCGATCGCTTTTGCTTGTAGGTCGGGTTGATGCCAGCAAATCCAACATCGACCATAGCTTTATCAGTCACAAAGATAGCCAGGAGTCAAAAGTTGGATATTGGCAGTTTAGATTTCAACAGAGCACAAGCATGAGCAAGTGAGTCGATAGAATATTTAGTTAACTTGTAGTACAAATAGCTACATTTCTTATTGAGGCTTAAGAAAGTATTAAACCTGACCTTGAGGTTAGGATGCCCCATTCATAAGGGTGCATTGTTTTTGTTTTAAAATAATAAATAAAGCTTTGTCCGGACAAAACCATTGCTTGCTACTAATCAAGAACAGCCATAACCAGTCCCAACACGTTAAGGCATGAACAGCACAAAAAGGCAGTAATTTGACAGGAAATTGCAGGCGTTTGCAGGACATTTTCGGATAAAAACAGGTATGATTCAGTCCCTGCAAAAGCCTGCATTCTACCTGTTTTTGTACAGCAAACACCTGACTGTATACTGCAAATGCCAGACTTTAACGCTCCACACTAGGCGTTGCACAATTGTGGTAGGCTACAGGGAGTCTTTATCAAGAAACAAAAATATTTTGGGTAGGAATAAGCACGGTTTTATGCTTCAAGTAATAAATGACTAATCGAATTGACATGGCCAACATCAAGACAGACTTAGAGTAGCAAAGAGTTTTTCTATGCAAGCGTGCTAAGTAATGCCTTAAACGGGTATTTTCTCCCTCAACGCGGGTCATATAACTTTTACTAACAATGTGGTCAGCCTCGTCAATAAACTTGGGATAAACAGCATAACCATCCGTAGCAAAAAAAAACATTTCCACCCTTTAATAATTTTCCATAAAGGCTTAAATGTTTCTGCCGAGCGGTCTCCTATAGTCATCGCCAAAATGCCTGCAAATCCCTTATTTACTGAGGTCCCGAGCCAAATCTTGTTTTTTTTATTACCTACAAATGTCTGCAACTCATCAATTTGGGCTACTTCCGGAATCTCGTCGTAATCAGGCTGTTCACACAAGCTTAATCTAGGCGCTTTAACCCAGTTAATAACAGTATTATGACAAACACCTGTTAGTCGCTCTATACGACGAAAGCCATTTCCTTCAACATACAGATGCAGGCAATGTTTTTTGACCTACTCTGGATATCCCCGGGGAGAGTAGTTATCAATAAACTGATGACCACAGTCTGAGCAAAGATGATTTTGTTTCCCTCTCTCTTTTGTGGACATTTATCTTAAATTTTGTAGATTGACATTTAGGATAAATCCTAGCCGGATATTTTTTAACTGTTCGTTTTTAGCATACCACAACTGTGCAACGCCAAAAATTTTGGTCTACTACTAACCTCTAGTAGATGAAGGGATATCCCAGTGGACTTTACTCAAATGTTGTAGCTGTTCCTGAAGATGGTTGATTTGATCTTGTATCTGAACCTGTTCGTTAAATGTGCTAATTATGCTTTCTTGTTTGGCTCTATCGAGAACAATAATCTCTACGTCCTTTAACTGCTGTAGCTGTATGAGAGGCACAGTTGCCCCTGAAATAATCCCCTTAAGGAGCGTTTCTCCAACATCAGAACAGAGGTACATAAATAGAAACCGTGGATCGATGATGCTATCCTGTGGACGCATAATTAACGACGACTGATTTGCTACCCAAGCATTAGGGCCAACCGGAGGTACATTGTCGGGAGTAATAGCGAGTTTCCCTGCGCTTCCTTTTACCAAAATAATAATGTCACCTGGGCACAGAAAGCTTTTCTTTTCTTGTGAATTAAAGACTTTTGGTGACAGCAATACCTGCCTCTTAGGAGTTGTGAGGTAGCCATAGTTGGGAAAATCCGAAAGACCCACCTCAAGCGCTAGAATTCCTTCGGTTTCATTTTTTGGGAGAGGTTTTGATGGACGAAGAAACTCAACAAGGTGAGAGAGTTTGCGAGTCTCATTTCTGCTCAAAAGATGCCGAACTACCTTTTGTGCTGGAGGTAAGAGATAGTGAGAAACTTCAAGATTTGCATCGTTTTCAAGGATATGTATAGTTGGAATGTTAGCTACGATGGCCTCATCGTTGCTCTTATGAAAGGTCTCGATCAGTAATTTCCAGTTCACAAGCTTAGAGCGGTTCCTCCCATCTCTAGTTGAAAATTGCTCTGCTGCTCCATCAACAAAGCGCACTGTGGAGGCTTTATCCCGAGTATTGAGTATGAGAATTGAAAATGGAATTGCGGTGAAAGGCAGTAGGGCTGGTGGCATACTGATGACCGCCTCAATCATTCCTTGATTGAGTAGATCTTCTCGCAATGAGTGTTCAGCCCCACGACTAAAGAGGATGTTACCTGGTATCGCAACAATGGCTTTTCCTTCTGTTTGAGCGATTATGTGCCGCAATGTAAGAACAGAACCTGATGAGGTTCTTTCTTTAAATCTGTTGAAGAAATCTCTCTCAACGACTTCGATATCAATTTTTTGTCCAAAAGGTGGAAATGCAATGGTGAAATCAAACTTTTGAACATTGCCTTCCTTAAGAAATTCTGGTCTTTGAAGAGGATCGCTGCTGACTATAGTGTGGATATTTGCATCCGTAAGGATGCTTATAAGCCAAGGGATAGGAGACACCCAGGGAGTTTCTATTGATGGAATTCCACCTTGCTTACCAACTTCACGAGCAATAAGGCAAAGGGAGTCGTAGGGGCAGTAGACCGTCTTTTCTTTCAGCTCTCCAGCCAGAGCAGACATAACTTTGATTACTTCTATCGGCATGGGTGATCCATGAGATAGAAAGGAAAGATAAAAGTCTTCAGGAAAGTCGAAATAGTTTAACAGATTGTTCTTTGCGGAATCAAGCGCGAAATCGATCGCGTCTACAACTACGCCCCAAGAAACATCCCTATGCAGCAAATAAGCGATATCCTCGAACGCTGCTTTGTTCTCACCAAGTTCTGGGTATTCACTCAGCTTCTTAAAGCTATTAAAAAGTTCTGGAAAAGTGGTGAGTTGGGACTCTTTAGTCAGTTGTAGATCGGAGGGAAGCCTTTCGTTTACCGAAAGCTTTGCCCATGCCAAAATCTGCAGAGCCACTTGAGTAGAGTCGTATTTCGTAAAATGAGGGTGGCGTCGAAAGATGTTGAGCATCTGCCAGAGTATCTTTTCACTTTTCATGGTATTTTTTTTATCAGGACTTAGACAAAAATTAAGGTTAAAATGGCTTAAACCCTAGATAGAGAAAGACTTTTAGCTTGAACGAGGATAAATCTAGTTTTTCAATAGTTTCAGAGCTTTTTATTAGGTCATTAGCCTCTTTCCCTTGCGAGAAAGAGGTTTTCACCCCCTAAAGGGGCTTTAAAATATCTAAGTTTTATTATGAAATCTAAACGCCCGTTCGATCTGGTTACATGAACGGAATCTATTTTTCTTTCCTCCCCACTTTCTACTCTTCTTCTGAGAAGCGCAGTTGTATGTAGTAATGAGGATAGTTTCATCAAAAATGATGGTTCCCCCAAGAATTACACTCTCATCGGAAGAAGCGGTCACAACGGTAAGACCGCCTTTGTCGAGAACTTTCTTGGCGATTTTCATCTGGCGCTGAAGTTCGGCGATAAAGCGCGCTGCTGCATCTCGGCTTAAACCTGTTTCCTCAAGTTTCTTGGCGATTTTCATCTGGCGCTGAAGTTCGACGACTAAGCGCGCTGCTGCCTCTCGACTCAAAGTTCTTACCTCATCTTGAACTTCTCCATATTGAATCGTGAGTTCGATCATCTCTTTCGTAATGCCACGGTGATTCATTCGTTGACCGGCATGATAGGTAATGTGCATAGCGTTTTCCTTAGCAAAATAATCTTCTGTGTAGCTCATACTATAAAAAAGTAGGACGTACTTTTTTATAGTATGAGCTATACCTAGGAATGTGTCAAGGTCAAATTCAAGACAATATTCGTTTTATGTGCAGAGCCATAAATATTTGTGTTTTCTATTGACTAATAACTTAGGGTATGCTAAAGTTAGCGCGCAAGTTTTCCAGCACTGTTGCTCCCAGTCGGATGCGAAGTTGATATTCGTGTGGCTGCATGGACGAGCGCAGGAAACTCAGCGGGCTTATCGGGGAGACGTTGCCCATTTCACGGCTTTTATTAGTCGTCAGAGAGAATGGGAAATATTACGCCAGATGGCTTTTCGGTTGTAAGTGCCTCGGCCCTATCACACAAAAAGCTCACCAAAATGTGGGAGAGCTAAAGGTGGAAGCGAAGCTTTGTCAAATGCAGTGTGAACTCATCGGCTTCTCAATGCTAGTTTTCTGACTTCGTGGCACCAATCTATAGATAGATACCGTCGTCTGTGATTCGCTAAAGGTCATAATTCACCCCATTCTCAGCTAACCAGCGCTTACGTTCCTCGAAATCTGGCAAAATCTGCTCGACTCTATCCCAAAACGCATGATTATGGTGCGGTTCAATCAAATGCACCATTTCGTGAATCGCCAGATACTCAATCATCGATCGCGGTAGCATTGCTACTCGCCAATGAAAATATAAATCTCCCTTGTGTCCGCAGGAACCCCAGCGATAGCCTAAATCTCGCACTTGCACGGAACGGGGAGAAACTTCGAGGCGATCGACCAAAACAGCAATTTGTGTATCTAAAATCGACGAAAGGCGATCGCCATACCATCGAATAAATACTTCTCTCCCCTGCGCCTGCGCTTCTCGCTGCAATTCAAAACGACTTTGATACAATCTCAAAGGTGGCTTTCCCTCCACGCCATCCACCAGTTTGAGGCTGTAGCTGCGTCCCAGATAGTAAAAACTTTCCCCGGAAACGTATTCTTTAGCAGGGGTGGGAGGATTGAAAGATTCTTTCTCTATTAGTTTACTGTGAATCCACAACCGCTTATCGTTGACGACTTTTTCTAATGTTTCCATTGGCACTTCTGGGGGGGTTGCCAAAATTAATTGACCGTCTCGTTCGACAGTAATGCCGATCGTGCGACGTTTGGCACTCGGGCGTAATTTAAAGGAAAGGTCGCCAAAGGTTACTGTTGTCATAAGATTAGGCGAGATCGATTTTTACGGGCAAGTTGTACCAGTTTATCTGCTACTGATTCTAATTGTTCGTAATTGACTGCATCCTGATCATCTAAATACCCGGCTATCCACTTTCTTAAATCTTCTTGAACGACAGGTCTGTCCCAATTTACCCGTCGAAGTTCTTGCCTAATGTGGTTGACAATTTCGACGGTTAGTGCTGCAATTTCGGTGAGGCTTTTGTCAGAATGTTCGCCTAAAATATTCAGAAATGGCAGTTGAGTTTTCGGGTCTAACCCGGTTTCATCGGTCTGGCGACCTGTTTGGATTTCTTCGATATATTTCCGCAAAGCTTCTACTTTTTCTTGCCAGTTTTCTGCCAGAGATTCGAGGATTTCTTGCAGTTTATCACTCAAGTTTTTGTAATAAACTGGATCTTCATCATAGTGGATATCAATGTGGTGGCGGGCGGCGAATTCCATTTCGGCTGCTTGGGCTTTAATTGACCGATGCCGCTGGACGTGAGTTTTAAAGTCCAGAGACATAATATCAATAGGTGGAACTTTTGGATCGATTCCTTGGGATTCAATATATTGGTCAATTAATGCCCGGACTTTCTCTTTGGCGCTGACAATGTTTAGTTTTTGATCTCGATAAAGGTCAGCAACAGATTTTTTAATTAAACCTAATTTCTTGGCATCTCGAACAAAGTTATAAGGAGAACGGGCTTCGGTACGGGGTAAAATTGTGTCTAAGGTGTCGAGAAAGTCTTTAAGATAATTGTTGAACTCGACTCGGAGGATCTCGTCTCTAAGCAAGTCAACACAATCATCTAAATCGTCTATTGTGCAACCGCTTTTGCTGAATAACTTAATGAGTTTGTCGTGTTTATCTCGCAATGAAGGCAACTCTTCCCGAATATCAAACCAAGCGGCTTCTGTATCTACTTTTTCGTAAATTGCTAAAGCTTCTGCTAGATTCACGCCGTAATAATCTACGACTAAACCATATTCTTTAGTATCATCATAAACGCGGTTAACGCGGGCAATAGCCTGTAATAGTTCATATTCTTTCATTCCTCGGTCTAAATATAAAACTTGTTCTAAGGGCGCATCAAATCCCGTCAATAGCATACTTTTAACAATTAAAATTGCTAAACTGTTTTTGGCTAAAGGATCTTTAAAATTGGCAATATTGATTGCTTGTTGACTCTTATCAGTCCACTTTTTCCAGTTGGGGTCGTCATCTTTATCGGCAGAAATGACGGCGGCGAATTCTAGGCTGCGGATTGTTTCTAAATGTGGTAATGCTTGGGCGAGAAAGCGAGTTTCTGCATCCTCCAGGTTTTCTAGGGTTTCAGTGTCGAAAGTTTGCAGGATGGGGGCGCGAGTTTCTAGTTGTTGCACCAGTTCTCTTTGTGCTTCTAAAAATGCTTCTTGATAACGGACGGCGGCGAGGCGAGTTGAGGCGACAACTTGTGCTTTGAAACCTCCGGGAAGGATACGATCGCAATAATGGCGCAGCATATCTTTAGCTTTGGCTTTAATCAGTTCTCGCGCTTCGCAGACTTGGGTTTTAGTCGCGTATTTAGCTTTAATTTGCGCCCGTTCTTCTGGGGTTTTATCCTGAAATACGATTTCAAATAGTTTATCTAGGTCATCGCCTTGGGTGACTGTACCTCTGGCTTCTAAACCTTCATAAAGAATGGGTAAAGTAACTTTATCTTCTTGAGATTGGCGGATATTGTATTGGTCGATAAAATCACCAAAAATTTGCTTGGTCGTTTTCTTGGCAGATTGAACGATCGGAGTACCAGTAAAACCAATTCGGACACAATTGGGTAATGCTGTCAAGAGGTTCGTGTGGAGGGTGCTGGCGTGCGATCGGTGCGCTTCATCAATTAGCACTAATATATATTCAGAAGAATTGAGATTTTTCGGCATAGGCTCAATTTTTTCTTCTTCTTCTGAGTCTTCACCTCCTTTGAATTTTTGAATCATTCCGAAGACTAAGCCCGCACCGGGTTGTTTGAGGTAGTTTTCTAGCTTTTTGACGTTTTTCGCTTTTTGTAAGGGTTCGCCTGTCAGGGCGGCTGTATCGGACAGTTGTTTTTCTAAGTCGGTGCGGTCAGTAACGACGACTATCTTGAAGCGGCGCAAGGCGGGGATGGTGCGGATTTTCCGTATCAAGTACACCATTGTCAGGCTTTTGCCAGAACCTTGGGTATGCCAGATGATACCGCCGCGCTGGTCATCGGTGCCGTGTTGCGCGTGGGTTGGGTTGTGCAGGAGTCGCCTGATTGCTTCGTGGACTGCCCGATATTGTTGGTAACGGGGGGCGAGTTTAATCGTGCGTCTGTCGCTAGTTTTGAAGAGGGTAAAGTTTCGCAGGATGTCGAGGAGGTTGGCGGGTTGTAGCATCCCGGCGATCAGCATTTGGCGCGAGTTGAGTTCGGTAACGCCGAGTTCTGCGGCAATTTCGGCTTTGGGGCAGGGAGTGGTGTCTTTCCACTCGACATAATGCTCGTAATTCGCGCCAATGGTTCCTGCTGCTGCGCGTCCTCTAGAGGCGGCTATCATTAACTGGTTGTAGTGGAATAGCTTTTCTGCGCCTTCGGGTTGGCTGCTTCCCCGTTGGTTGGAATATTGCAACAAATCGCGGATTGCTTCGGTGATGGGGTTATCGAGGTTGGGGCTTTTGCACTCGATGACGACGAGGGGGATGCCGTTGACGAGTAGCACGATGTCCGGGACGATAAACCCCCCTTTGCCTGTTGCCCAAGGGGGGTCTACTCGGTATTGATTGATGGCTAGGAATTCGTTGCGGTAGGGATGCTCGAAGTCGATGAAGTGGACGGTTTGGTCTTTGCCGTCTTGTCCCTGAACAGTGGTGCCTTTGAGGAGTAATTTTGTAGCGGCTTGATTCGCTTCCATTAGTCTTTGTGCGCCCAGATGCTCTAATTGACTCACGGCGGCATTCACTTGGGTATCATCGAGCCAAGGATTGCCGTTATCATCTAGGTTGATGCGCTTGATGGCGGTTTTTAGACGATCGCCAATTAAGACTTGCTTGAAGTTCTCGCGATCGGTAACTTGGGGATTATCCCAACTGCCTTCGATATGCTGCCAACCCATGCTGATAAGTTGGTCGATGGTAGGCTTTTCAGAGTAGAGGTATTCAGGAGTTTGTTGAAACATTGAAACTATTTTTTAGATACTCCAAATAAGTAGATTTTACAATTAGGAATAATTGTTCATCTTCAAAAATAAATTTTATGTAATTGGATTTTTTATTGCTAGAACGTAGAGGTTTACATATAACCTCAGCTCCAGAAGGTTGTTCAGGTTCTATAGTAACAAGAAACAAATAGTTACAATTAAACTCGGAATTTATTAAATCGGGGAGTTCTTGTTGTTTAGGCATTTCAAACATTTTATCTTTTAAATTAGTATTAAGAGGTAAAATATGGTAGAGATTGATTGTAGTAGGAAGAAATTTTATATATTCCTCGGAATCGTAGCGACCAACAGTTGGTTCTTGTAAAAAATTAAAGTCAATAGTATAAACAAATAATATATTATCCACATATGCGACCTTAAATATTTTAGATATCAAACTAATCTTAGGCTTTATATTAATATCTTGAACTATCCAAGTTAAATAGGTAATATCATTTATTTTTTTGAAACTCTTCTCTTCCTCTATATAAGTAGCAACTTCATATGCTCCACCGTAATATTGTAATAAACTTCTGGAAGTTGACATCTCATCAGCAAAGAACCATCCGCACAACGTAAGTAACTCAATCACAACATTATCAAAATTTGTTAGGTTACTATTTGAATAACGTCTGGAAACTTGCTTAAGTAATTGTTCCATATCATATGTTCCAGACCCACATATTTTTATGTTTCCATATCTAGGAATATTTAGTTCATGAATTAGAACGCCATTAAACGAGTGACTAAACGAATGGAATCCCTCCGAATCTTTAATATATCCAATAAAACCAACTTCTTGTTTTGCTATCCATCTGTTTATATCATTATTGATTTCAATAAAAAATCTTTCAAGAGACTCTTTTGTAAATGATTGGCTAGAATGTCGATTTTTTAATTCGGATACAATTACCCTAGCTGCTGGAGGGCTACCTGCCCAACCAATAATCAAATTGTTATCAATAATATTAACTTTTTGTTTTAAGTCTGTAATACTCCAGCCAGTGCGTTCTGGGAAAATTTCATAAATATCACCAATCGTTGGAATAGATAGAGGTTGCTCTAATTCATATCCAGATATTAATACATCTCCTAAAATAGCTGGAAGCTCATTTATCATCAAGGCAACTACTAAAGTCATTCTACTTATCTCCTAGACAATTAACTCGCACTTTTCCGATTAGTAAGTCGTTCATAAGTCCTTTTTTTTGAAGTTTGAGCTTGTTGTGGTAGGCTTCTTCTATGCGGATGCGACTATCGTGGACGTTAAAAACATCTGCTATAAGCTCCTGTTCTGGTAAGGGAGGAAGAGGTAACCTCAGTTTCCTCAAAATCCCAATAGATACCTCCGGTCTAGTTGTTCCTACTACTACCTGCTCAAGTCGTTCTTGAAAACTTGGAGCAAGTAACATTTGGCGCACATACTGTGGCGAAGCCAAAGACTTTAACCTGATACGTGCAACGTCACGACTTATGTTTCCAATGAACCCTGAAGGTACAATACCAACACGACCAATAGTGCCTTTGACAGAGAGAAGAAGATCATTAGAACAAACTCTACTGCGAGCATAACCGCTTTCAATTGCTTGTGCGCTTTTGTGAATGTTAGTTCGATAATCAGTATTAAGGTTTTGAATTGCAATAACAGGAATACCAGACTCTATATAAGAGCCAGGTTGAACAATTCCATAACAAATAGGAGCATCATCAACTGTGACTTCTTCAAATGTGGGAGTTTCCCAATCTTTTGGAATTTGCCCCAGTGGTGAATCTTTGAACTGTTCGGGGCGTTGCGTCGCATCCCTCAATTCCCCATTCTCATCTAACCCCCGCGTGAGCAAGTCGTGCAGCAGTCCAGCCTTCATCTGCTTGAGCTTGGCGATGAGGGAGGAGGTATGTGCGATTGTCTCATCCATTGTATCCAGAATTTCCGTAACGCATTCTTGCTCCTGTTTACTTTCAGGTATAACAACTGATATTGCAGCAAACTCAGGTTGAGTAAATGAAGCTTGATTAATAGCTGGTTTAGTGATTAGCTGAATCCAGTGCTGGACATGATTGGACTGTAACAAGCGCCAGAAAAACTTCGTTGTTACTTTGTTGTTTGGTTTAATCCGAAAAATATTAGTTGTATATATAGCTGGTCTACCTAAGTCTCTGAATATACAAACTTTGCCAATTTGAGAAACGCTGTTGATGAAATTTAAAAGTATGTCACCGTCATCTAGTATGTAATCAGCTATATTTGCCCCTTGTGGATCTTTCTCATACCAATATTTCAAATCAGTGGCATCTAGTTCACTATCAACGAGATTAGCTGATGTAATTACAGGCACTCCAATATCATCAAATGTAATGGCTCTGGAAAGACCACTCTTGATGGAATTCATGAGTTCACTGAGTGAATAAACCTGCCAACCACTTGGTATAGATTCCCCAGACGAATCTTCAAACTCCTCAGATTTAACAATAGTCTTACGCATATCCCAACCCACCCAAAAACTCACTCAACTGCTGACACGCCGCATCCCGTTCCGTTTCAATATCCTGCAACGTCACCCGATACTTATCCCACCAATTCTCTACCGCCACAATCACCTGCTGACGGTGAGCCGTGACATATCGCTCCAACTCAGCAATTAACCCATCCTTGAAAATCGCCAACACCAACCCCTGACAATCCTCATCCGTCAACGCCGCACGTTTAGCCGACAAACGCTTCTCCACTTCTTTCTTCAGCCTCCTCAGTATCCCCTTCGCTTCATTCAATTGGTTTTTAATGTCCTTATAGGGTTCCAGTTGTTTCTCAATCTCGGCAACTTCTGCCTCCATCGGCTCAACCGTCGCCTCAAGTTCAGCGATTTTAGCCGCATTCAACAGCGGCAAATTCTTCTTTAAATCCTTAATTTCCTTCTTCGGCTCCTTAATCGAACCTTTCAGAGTCTTGAGCCTTGTCTCCAATTCCTTAGCAAAATTAACCGCCTCCGCCTCCTCCTCACTTGCTTCTCCCTCCTGGGCCTCTTCCCCCCCTTCAAACGCAACCTTAAGCTGCTCTAACTCCGCAATTTTCGCCTCAGCATCAGCAATTTCCTCCAGATAGTCCGGCATCAACCGCACCACCAGCTTATGATTGAGCGGGTCGAACTTCGTCTGATTTTTCTGCGTATCATCATCCTGTTCTAAAGCATCCCGAATCGTATCCACCCAACTATCAACCAACCCGCCAAAATCCGATTCTGACAGCGTTCTGAGTTCATACTTCACCTCATCCCACCAACTCGCCACCACTCCCGCAACCTTGAAGCGGTCAAGTAACCCCACAGGTTCCAGGCTATCAACAAACGAATGCAAAAACTCCCCTCGCAGTTCCATCACTTTCTTCGTTTTCGGCAACTTGCCCAAATCTGGTGCATGAAGTTGCCACCAAGCAGCAAACACACTATAAAGCTTACCTTCTTGTTGTTCAACGCCAGCATCAGATTCAATAAAATTTTTAATCTGCCCTCTTTCCGTAATAGAGGCAATAAAATCTAAATAATCCATTAACAATGCTCCACTAAAATTTTAGTTGGATCGAATCCATGCGCCTCTAACAATGGACGCTTTGCCTCTACCTCAACTTTAGGAATTCCTCCCAATAAATGTGCTTTCACATCCTGCGGTTCTGGCGGTGGCGCATTGTCCGCATAGCGGCGAATATTGCAGTTATAATCATTGTCTGCTAATTCCTGCTTTGTCACCACTGCCGAATAACCCGGTAAAGCCTTAAAATTTTCAAACACCCAGGTAATCTTTTCAATGTGTTCGGGGCGCAAATAATTCTGAGCGCGACCTGCATAAAATTCCGCATCGGCATTAATAAATAATACCTGATTTTTACGTGCCGCCGGTTTCGCATCTTTACTGCCACGCATCACTAAAATACAAGCAGGAATCCCCGTTCCATAAAATAAATTTGGCGGCAAACCAATCACCGCTTCTAAATGATCTTTGTCAATCAAACTCTCGCGAATTTTCTTTTCTTCACCCCCCCGAAACAGCACCCCATGAGGCATTACCGTCGCCATCAGCCCATTATCTTTTAGCACCGCCATCATGTGCTGAGCAAACATTAAATCTGCTTTTTTCCCCGTGTCTGGACAAAACCCATGCGTAAACCTTCCCTGAAATGCCATCCCTTTACGGTCATAGTTTTGGGAAAAAGGCGGGTTGCTAATTACTCGGTCAAACCGCATGAGTTCCCCGCCTTCAATATGTAAGGGATTAAATAGCGTATCATCATTGTGAATATCCGCGTCCCGAATCCCGTGCAGCAGCATATTAATCTTACAAATTGCCCACACGCCGCCGTTATTATCCTGCCCGTAAAGCGCTAAATTTCTGGCATCGCCGCCACACTCTTCAACATATTGCTTTGCTAGAATTAATATACCTCCAGAACCACAACAAGGGTCATAAACAGACATCCCTGGTTGTGGTTTCATGAGCCTCACCATCAACTGCACCACTTCACGTGGCGTATAAAATTCGCCCCCTTTCTTCCCCGCCGAATCAGCAAAATCTTTAATCAAATACTCATAAGCAGCACCCAATAAATCGGGAAAGACCAAATCTTCATTTCGTAATTGATACTTACTAAAATGTTGAATTAGTGCGCGTAATTTAGGATCAGAAAGCTGAATCTTTCCCCCCACTTGACGATTAAATTTAATGTGACTAAATACTCCTGCTAAAGCTTGGTTCTTATCTTCCAAATCTGCTAAAGCTTTATTCAATCCCTCGGCTACTTTTTCATGTAGTTCATCGCGAATATAAGCCCATCGCGTTTTTTCCGGTACAAAAAAAGCCTCTTGATAACTGATGGGATTTTCCGCCCTCATTTTCGCATCTTCTGGTGTGCGTCCCCGTACCAGATTGTCTTGTAGAATTTGGTCATAACGTTGCTCAAATACATCCGAAGCGCGTTTGAGGAATAGCATCCCAAAAATATACTCTTTGAACTCCGAAGCATCCATATTACCCCGCAGGATATCAGCGGCGGCAAACAGATGTCGTTCCAGTTGTGGCAGAGTTAGCTTACCCATGAAAAAATAGTTAATTTTAAGTAAAAAATATTCCTGATAAAGGCGATCGCACCCAACTCACCAGCTTACTAGCGACCTCTTGATGAATCTGATCTAACCAGACAGGAATTACAGGCTCACCAGATTTTAAGGATGCGATCGCACTCTCCTAATCAAACTCTACCAGTTTAAGCGATCGCTTTTTTGAATTCCAGCACAACATAAACCACCCTAGCGAAACCGAATTTGTAAATTCCGGTTCCCTCCCCTTCAGCCGTTGCCGCATCATCGCCGCCACCTCAAAACTCAACCCCACAGACAGACAATACTCTATCGTCGCCAACTCCCCGACTTGATGGCAGGCAAAAACAAGCTCTAATCAACGAATTACTGATCCAAGCCAGTAAAAACATCAAAACATAGAGTCAAGCTTTTCGGTAACGTCTTGTTGGTCGCGGCCCCGGTTGTCGTCATATATCATGAGAGTGTCTAGCTTTCTGTGCCTGCTGAGTTGCGGAATGTGGGTTCAAAAAAAAGCTGCACCCTGTGGACTAAGCGTGCAGCTTTTTGCAGCCTGGCGGATACTACTTCTTAGAAGAACCTGACCTCTTTCGTAATATTGGTGGGGTTAGTACCTGAATTAGTAAGACAATAGAACGGATTAGGAAGGGTATGGCTACAATGAATTCAATTTCCGTACCCAAAAACTGAGGCGGTATACTTGGTGGAATTTCGCTCGGTACAGTAATGCAATTTCAAAACAATCCAAATTGCTGTTCCGAACAACTAGGATTTCCTTTGGGCTATAGCTGTATCGGAACACCATTCAACAGAGCCATGACGAACCCAGAAATGGCATTTACACTCATTAAGCTGCCTAACCGAGGGATGAATCGTCGGTCGTCCCAACCAGTCTATAGTAACCTTCCACGAAGGATGCTGCGTCTGCTTTAAGGACAACAAAATCGCCTCTCCGCATTCACCGGGACATCGAAAACAAGCCCATTTCCGATACCGGGCATCACCAACAACGAATACCTGTTTCGGTATAATTTCTTCAGGTGCTGGATGAACTTTAACTATCCGTGCTGACAAGTCTGGTTTGTCAATTACTTTGAGCTTGATGAGAATCCATCGAATTAGATTGCGAAGAAACATAGCTCACTCCACCAAATCCAGAAATGGAACAATATCGCCTTTGCCCCAACAATCAGCAGTACCGCAGATAGGGCAATGCGACTTGGAATCAGCAGCTTGTTTTCGATCGGTCATCAGGTGAAATTTTCTTACTCTTTGGGCTATCGCACCGTTCTCGCCTCGAAATCCTTGAAGGCGGTGTACCAACTCTTCAATCGCCATAATCGCAACACCTGTGGTGAAGAGTACCACTGCGGGACTTGGATTTCCTTCGCCTAAAACGTAAGCCTCTGCTTTGCGCCGCTCGTACTCTGCCGGATCGTTCCGCTTCAAAGCCTCATCCCGCGCTGCCACAGGATTGATAACTTCTCGGCACAACAGGCAGGTGTGGTTGGGTACCAGTGCCGTTACTCGACCATCTAGCGCTTTGATTTCTGGCGGTTCAGTTGGAGATACCTCGATGGCAAGCCCTCCATCGAAAACAGGAGTCAGGTAATAGTAGGCAAAGCGGTTAAGCAGCAACCGTCCGGCATGATCGTCCGTGCAACCGAAGACTATATCGCAGGATTTCAGGGCATCTCGGCAATCTCGATCACCTATCCACGATTGATAGGACTTTACTTGCACTCCCAGCCCTAACTCCGAAAGCGAGCGCGCTACAGCAAGAACCTTCGGGCGCTTTGCTTCAGCGTCTTCCCGAGTCGCGCCGTGAAGCCGGTTCAAGTTACTCTCTTCAACTACATCTCGATCAAATAGCGCGATCAGGCGTACCCCCATTTTGGGAAGCAACATGGCGACTGCGCTGCCCGTACCGCCGCAACCTACCACTCCAACCCTGAGCGTCGATAAATCCTGAGTAAGTGCTTCCCCAAATGCGAGCGATTGTCGGTGAAAGACTGACGAAGGTATGCCCTGCCCCCGTCCCGTGTAGTGGAGCTGAATTGCTTTTCCTACAACACAAATCAGTTGTAGGGGAATCGACTCCTGCTGGCTCATCCACAGGCGACCGACAAGCTCTCCTGAGTCTGTGATAATTACGCTCGGGAGTTTTGTCTGGGGCCCGTTTCTGTTTTGGGCAAGCTGTGCAAGGTCAGGCTCGTTTCTATCATCCTGTTCGGAAAACGCAGCGATACCTCCCGGATGGCTGTGAACGAGAGCCACTGTCATCCCCCTCGTTTGAGCGAGCTTCAATGCTCGAACAAAAGAATTAGTTTTCCAGGTAATATGCCGATCTGAACTCGAAACTATTTCATCTTCAGGTACCGCGAGGATTTCATAGGAAAGATATTTCCTCCGCTGCTGGCTATCCCAAGGATCGGATTCAACGACTACCTCACCGCAGAGCACGTAAGCTGCCCGTTCTCGTCCATCTGCGCGGATCAGGCTTTCTTGGAGATATTTAAGGTGTTCCTCCTGCAACACCATACTGGCACTAAAGCTCATGCAGCCACCTCCAGAGCGTGTTCCACGCGCTTGAGCATCGTCCAAATACCGTCAGTACCAGGACGCCATTCGTTGTTGTGCCGTGACCACCGCTGCCAGGATATTCCATTGAACCTAAAAGCCTGGTCTGCTGCTGTTGGGTAACGGTTGTTCGCTTCAAGCTTCACCCAGGGTTGCAAGTAAAACATATCTGGTGGGACATCTGGGTAGCCTGGCGGAAGCACAATCAATACCTCTGCCTGGTGGACATCGTACTTGTTAGACGGCAACCTAAAGCCAGGGAGAATGACCCCTTTGTGACTCCCGTCTATAATTTCCTGAAAAACAATACCTTTGCTTTCAAGATATTCCCGCTCTCGCGACGGTAAGAAGCTCATGGATTAACCCTCCGTCGTAGTCTTCTTACCGGTGAAGAAGCGCTCGACTCCGGGAGCTTGGAGATCGATCGACTCCGCATTTCCAACCGGGCGGTCTTCTCCGTCTCGTACCTCCAGCCAAACTCCATAAGACTGCGAGTCAACTCCAGCAAGTTGTTTGAGCTTCAGTCCGGTAATCAGCGGTATGCCCCACTCAAATTTCCGACCGTCAATCACAAAACGGAAAGAGCGATCGCTGCGCCAGGTGATAAACGCCTCTATACCCGGTTTCCGCAGATCGACCGTTTCATCAGGCCTGATTTCCTCAAGCTGCCCGTTCTGCAACCGCTGAAAGATGAGGTATTCATCAGATGGCCTCTTCCCTGCCGTGTCAAGAAGCTGAAGACCGGCAATAACTGGATCGTCCACTTCATAAGAAGTCTCATCAATTTGAATCCGGTAACTTTTTGACATAATCACGCTAAACTCCTCAATTGCGATAGTGACCACTGATTGCGTAAGTGCAATTATCTTCATGTTACACAACTGACTTAAAATTGCAAGGTAGCAATCGGAGATGGAGGATGGCTAAGGTAGAGTTCGATGTAGAGTCCTTTTACGCAGCGTTAGACAGTCAGCGACAATCGCAGCGCCTAACGTGGAAGCAGGTAGCGGCACAGTCTGAGGTAAGCGCATCCACTTTGACCCGCATGGCTCAAGGAAGGAGGCCTGATGTGGATAGTCTCGCAGCACTGCTAAAATGGTCGGGATTGCAGGCTGAGTCCTTTGTCAAAGGAGCTCGGGATACTCGGACTGAATCAGACCCGCTTACTCAAATTACTGCGTACTTGCGGGCCGATCGCAATCTCACGCCAGAAGGAGCAGCAGCTCTCGAAGCTATTCTCAAAGCAGGTTACGAGCGTCTACGCAAGGATCGAATAGATTGATGAAACAGCAGTTACGCCGCGGGTTCAAATCTGAAGCGGATGCTTATGCTCGGAAATATAGAAAGGAACTGAGTCTCAGACCTCATGACCCCCTTTGTCCCTGGAGATTGGCCCAACACTTAGAAATCCCCGTAGATCCCCTATCGGCTTACACCGAAATACAAGAAGCGGTTGCCCATTTTATGGAACAGGCTCGGGAAAGCTTTTCGGCTGTCACCATCATTGACGGCGACCGACGGCGTATCATCCACAACGATTCGCACGATCTCCTCCGACAGGCTTCAAATATCGCTCACGAACTCGGTCACAGCATTCTCGGTCATATCGCGCGTCCTGTACTCGATAAGCACGGCTGCCGCCACTTCGACGTGGAACAGGAGGATGAAGCGAATTGGTTAGGGCCAGCGCTGCTTATTTCAAAAGAAGCAGCCTTTCACATCGCTAAAACTAAGATGAGCGTGGTGGAAGCAAGTAGGGTTTATCTGGTTAGCGAGCAAGTCATCACCATGCGCCTCAATATGAGTGGAGCGCGCAAGATATTTACCAAGTAATTGACAAAAATGAAAGACTTATTCCCCGGCTATTATTCCCCATCTGACGAAGATTTTTTGGAGCTTTGGCAAAAGTGCATCTTTATTTTTGATACTAATGTTATTTTAGATTTTTATGAACATCGTAATGAAACACACGAAGATTTTTTTAAAGTTTTAGACGCTATAAATTTTAAAGTTTTAGACGCTATAAAAGATCGTTTGTGGATTCCTCATCAAATTGCACTTGAATATCATGAAAATAGAATTAACAGGATAAAACAAGCAGAGTCCAATTTTACTACGGCTAAGAAGTTATTAGACCAAACCACAGAAACTCTTTCCCAGAATTTCAACTCCCAATGTTTTCCTCCCGAAGTTGTCCAAGAAATGAGAGAAAATGTAAAAAAAGTTTTTGATACTTTTTGGGATAAATTAGCATCTTGCAGAGAGGAGCTAATTCAAATAAGGGGTATTTCCAGGGATTCAGCCCCCTAAACCACTTTGACTATCTGGTTCCGATCGCTCCAAATCCCTATTCCTCGCCTCTATCCGATCTAGCTGCTCTGCCACAACTGCCCAAAAGTCAATATCTTCAGGGGAAATCCCCTGAGCTAAAACCAATTTTTCTCCGCGAACTTTGATTAATTCCCCTCGGACAGAAACAGTCAGAGAAGACACCGAAACCCCTTCCGACTCTCCCACGATCAGATCGTACAAATCTCCTACCCGAACGCGGGTGTACTCATCAGTTTCTTCCACGCGATCGGGAGCATGATTGAGTAAATACTCAAAAACTCTTTGAGCTGTTGGCAGGATAGACTCAGCCAATTTTACCTGCTGAATATCCATTATGGCTGCTGGGGGTACTGAATCAGCATTCAAATTATCTGCTGACAGGTTTTCAATTATCGGCTCTAACCAGTTAGAGAATATAGCCAAATCCTCTGAGTTTTCTTTAACAGTTGCACCCAATAGCTCTGCGTCGCCATAAGATAGAGCGCTTTGCACTTCACCCTCTAAAGTGATCCGCAGCACAATGTGGCTGTCTCGATCGGAAATCACCCTGATTGCTTCACCCTCCTCTAAAAATGCTGTCCAATCTTCTATAACTTTACGTTTTCCTAGCTTTAATAGTTGACAACCATCTAATAAAGTGCTGACTAGCAAATTCTCTAGCTCTAAGCGCTCCTCTTCTAGCAGCTTTACTATCTCTTCTTTAAACTGTTCTTGTACTTGCTCTTCACTTTCAGTCTGGTATTTTAAAAGAGCCGGATTGCTTAAAGTAAGAGGTACGATTAGTTCGCTGGAATTAGAGCGATCGCTCTTTAAATCTTGCTCCTGTATTTCAGCTAAAGCCCCCGCTTCTGTCGATCGCGAATCAGCTTCATCGCCCTCTCCTTCACTGCCCAGCGTCCCAACTTGATTGTCGCCATCGAGTTGCGACAGCCCAACCAGCAAATTTTGTTTTGGTTGCCTGTCTTGGATCTTTGAGGAGGATAAGCCTTTGAGATCAAGAACTCGGCGTTCCCAATCTTTGTTTAATTCAATGAAATTGGCGGCATTAGTTTTTACCAGACTGATTTGAGCATAAGCATATTTCTCACCTGCCAAGGACAGAGCAAAATCAATAGCAGCGAGGCAGCCGTGATAGAAATCTTGAGTCTCGCCGATGCAGACACACTCTTCTATATCTGGTTCACAATCGGTTTCTCTTCCAATTTGTCTAAGTTGAGAAATGGCTCTAACAGGCAACCTAGAAATGGATAGCTTACAGTCACCTTCTACTGAACTCGAACTTAGAGGTTGTTGGGATGAGCCATCTTCCTGGATAAAAGTTGCTATTTTAGCTTCTAAAAGGCTAAGCGTTTGTACTCCACTTTCTTCGTCTATTAATTTAACTGCCTGATCCAATCCCGCCAGCAATCCCTGGTAAAAATCTTGAGTTTCTCCAGCTATTGCTCGGTCAGTTGCTATCTTCTCAAAAAAAGCCAGCCCTATTTGTTTTAGCCTCAAGATATAGTCAGGGGAAAATCTCTGTATGGTGTTTAAAAGCATAAGTGTTCTACCATCTAAAAGCGCATCGATCTTTTAGCAATCAACCTATCATGCGCTTTTGTCGCTCTTGGTACACTTTCAGTCGTAACTAACTTTAGTTCTCAAGGCAGAGAACATTGAACCAGTAATTGTTTTATCAAAAAGTATTGTCCGGAAATAAGCCATTGAACAAATGCCTTTTCCCTATTGCTATTACTAGCTGGAATTACAAGAAACAACAGCCATTCAGACGATAGTTTTTGCCTCTGGATCGCGTTTTAATAGTCCGCAAGATGAATTTTGCCGATGAGTTTTGAGGTGGAAAATTAGGAGGGAAGGCGGATTGAGTTTACAGCCTTTAGCTTTTAGCTTAAAGCAGTAACTTTTACTGTTAATAGGAGAACGGCGTTCCCATGCAGTTTTACCATCAACACAGCTCTCGACAGCCTGCACCCGTCGCCGATCCACTTCGGCACCACAGGAGGCACATACTAGCATCTGTCCTATTGCTACTGGACAGCGATCGCACTTTTGCCGACTGGTCTCTCCCCCAACTGCCCCACGTATCAGGGTTTACCTACAAAGGAAATCGCTTTTTGGTAGCAACTCACAAAGAGGCTGAGCAGATAGTTTGGGGGTGGCTCGAGGATAATTTATGGGCAGTAACCAATACTGATGAAGATATGGACTTGCTGCTCCAGCACTTGCAAATTTCCCCATCTCTAGTTGAAGCATTTAATGGACAAGCTGCTATCAATTACCTTCGGACAGTTCATCCTAGAAAATTTTGCAAGCTTCTGTCTCCTGCCATAGCCAATCCCACCCAGTTCGTGCAAGCTCTGTTTGAGAACCGCAGCAGACCGGGACTGGTTAAACGCGCCATTTGTGAGTCAGCCCAGTTCTCGCCTTTGGCTTGGACAGAAGTAGAACGGGCTGGATATCTCATTTACTGCATTGTTAATCAACCAGAGGTACTTCCTGGCTCGCTCAAACTAACAATCAACTATCCTTATCCCTACAAATCAATGAAAGAGCGAGCTTAGAAGTATTTAGCGTCACCTGCCAACATTTATACCTGACCGCATTGCCGTTGTCTTTTACAGCAACGGCATGGTCACTGTTGCCAATTGCTTTTCCGAGGGGGAAAAAATAAAAAAATTCCTAATGCGCCTTCAGAGATATCACCGTGATATGAGAGTATAACTATAGTTTTTTTACAAAACGGTCGGGGATAGTGACGGTTCATACCTAAAGTACAGACATTCCCAAACTTCAACAATAGTGCAAATATGCTTACAGTTTTAACCGCCGCCTCCTTTTGCACGCAAGAGTGGAACTATGGTGGCACGCTACCGGAGGGCAATTCATGACAAAGATAATCTCGCTGTTCAACCAAGCCGGCGGTGTGGGGAAAACCACGATCGCGCTCAATCTCGGCTACCACCTCTCTAAGCGAGGCCACAAGGTTCTTCTTATCGATATCGATCCTCAAGGTTCTCTGACGCTCTTCATGGGGGTTGACTCTCAGAATTTGGATAAAACAGTGTTTGATGCCATTGTCAATGAGGAGCCTATGTCCATCCACACAGGCATTCACGGTATGGATTTGGCTCCTACCAATATCAACCTCAGCGCGGCAGAGATTCAACTGGTTAACATGGATTTTCGGGAAGTTCGCCTCAAAGATGCGATCGCCCCAATTCAGGACAACTACGATTTCATCCTCATAGATTGCCCTCCCAGTTTAGGGTTGCTCAGCTACATCAGCCTGGTAGCCGCTACTCACGTCCTAGTCCCCGTTGAGACTCATTACAAAGCCTTTGAGGGCACCAACCTCCTGTTGCAAACAGTAGCGAGAATTAGAAAGAAAGGAAACCGCTCTTTGCAGATAGCTGGTTTTGTTCCCTCCCGCTATGCTGCTGCCAACTCTCAGGACAAGCGGACTCTCAAGGCTATGAGCGAACAGTTTACGACCTTCGGCCCCGTTTACACTCCCATCCCGCGCATAACTGCTTTTGCGGATGCTTCCGAGAAACAAGTCCCGCTTGCTGTTTACGAACCTAAAAATCCCGTTGTCAAAATATTAGACCAGCTATCCGCCAAGATGGAGAAACTTAATGTCAAGTAAGAATGACCAGCCCTATAAAGGTAAGGCAAATTTGAGCGTTTTGTTTGGAGATGATGAAGTAGCAGAACCAACGGCAGAAAAACTGCTTTCGATTGAGTCGATAAAGCTTCCATCTTCTCAACCTCGCCGATACTTCGACACCCAAGCTATGCAGGCTTTGGTTCTGTCAGTAAAAACTGATGGAATTCTCCAACCTTTATTAGTCCGTCCTTTGGGAGAGGATAAATACGAGCTAGTAGCAGGCGAAAGGCGGTATAGAGCGGCTAGAGAATTAGGATTAACAGAAGTCCCTGCGATCATTCGGGACTTGACAGAACAGCAAGCTCTGCGCGTCGCATTAGTTGAGAACCTGCAGCGGGAAGACCTCAACCCAGTCGAAGAAACGGAGGGGATATTGCAACTGCTCTCCCATCACCTTGAATACGATCTAGAAGAGGTGGTGCGACTGCTCTACCGGATGCAAAATGACGTACAGAGGATGAATGATAACGTTATCATTCATCATGAAATGCAAATAGTTGTCAAGGTTTTTAGCGAATTGGGGCGGATGTCATGGGAGTCTTTCGTCAGCAACAGACTGGGACTGCTGAAGCTGCCGACAGACATTCAAGAAGCCCTGCGCCGGGGTCAGATAGAGTACACAAAGGCGCGAGCGATCGCCAAAGTTAAAGACGAGCAGGCAAGAAAGTCGCTTCTAGAAGCGGCGATCGCTCTTAGTCTATCTTTAACTCAGATTAAAGAACGCATCGCGGATTTAAAGGCAGGTACTTCGGGAGAAGAACCGGAAGAAAATCTGAAAACCCAAATAAAAGGAGCTTTAACAAAAGCGAACAAGTCCAAAGCTTGGAGCGATCCAAAGAAGCAGAAGCGCCTCCAAAAAATCCTAACAGAGCTAGAATCTCTCTTAGCAGATTAGAAAAAGTAAGGGCGATAGCGCATCCACCTAATCGCTACAACCGGAGTCTAGACAATAATTTGAGCCATTGAAGGTGATGGTTCTGCCCATTCAAAGGCAGAAGTGAGAAGACACTTATGATCAGTTAAATATCCGGCTTCTAGCTTCTACCTTCATACTTCGGTCTTCGGATGTCTTCTGCGTTTGTTTTGTAAGACTAAGAAGCATTATTGGTGCAAGTCATTGTACAACCGGACTCCTAAAAACCTATTCAGGACTAGACGCAATTGTCACAATTAGTAAGGTGTGTCAGATATCTAAACCCTCAATAATCGTTCGATCAATTTACCTGACGCACCCTACAACTTGATTTTAGTATGCCAGTTGCGTCCCGTCCTGCGATTGTTATTTGGGTTTGTTTCTAGCTTAACGCGCAATCGCGCTGCGTACAGGCCTTGATATTATTTCTGCGCTGGCTGTTGGGAGGCAAAGTTTAAGTTTTTGTAACGGATGCCCTGTTAATCGAGAGGACATTATTTTTTGGCGAGCGGTCTGATGCAGGCGCGCGCAGGAGAACACAACTATTTCTGTAAAAAGAAAAGTCGCGCATACTAACAATAATTATAACTAAGAGTGGCAGTGAATGAAAAATTAGCTTTGCGACAGTGAATGAGAAATCAGCTTTTAGGTAGAACTCGCTCAAGCTTGGCAGTTGATAGGTTAGAGATATAGAGATGAAACCGAAAAAAGCAAACTCAAACCCTGTTTTGCTTATGTTGACAGTTATGCCGCAAACTCACACTCTTTCAAACCGCAGCCGACTTTCACCACCGTCAAAGTATCAAACCCTGTTAGACTGTTTTTTGGCAGATTTTCAAAAGTCGCTAAATGCTTTTGCCCGCGCTTGGAATAAGTACCAGCCCAACGATTCGCTCTCAAACGACAGAAAACAAGACTTAGATTGGCTGGAATCGACGCTGCAAGAATACAAGATTTCCATCCACACTTCAACTAACAGCCAAGCGTTTTGGAGAGGTTGCAAGGATGGAAAACATAGCAGGAGAACAATTTCTGACTTCCACTCGCCAATGGTCGCACAAACCTTACTCAAAGCGATCGCGAATCCAAAAGCAACTCAAATATACGAACTGGGGTTTCAAGTTGGTTGGCGGTACGTTCGCCTCAAAGACTACTTGCTGCGAATCAGAAAACAGCGAAAGTTGGAAGAATCCAAGCAGCTTCAAGATTATCAACAGTTTTTAAGTTTTATCCGCCAAAAGGCTGACTCAGAAGATATGGACTCGTTCGTAAGCTTTGGATGGAGGCGGGAGAGAAATCCAGGGAAATGAGAGATAAACGCAGTAAAATCTTGGCGGTTGATGATACGACTGACAACTTATTTATTATGCAGGCTATCCTCTCCGAAGAAGGCTACTGCGTCAGTACAAGTTCTAGCGGACTTGATGCTTTAGCTTTAGTTGAGGAGTCGCCCCCAGATTTACTCCTGTTGGATGTAATGATGCCAGAAGTAGACGGTTACGAAGTGACTTACAGAATTCGCTCAAATCCTCAACTTCCCTTTATCCCCATCCTGTTAATTGCGGCTGACAACTCAACAACCATAGCAGATGGACTCGACTTGGGGGCTGACGATTTCGTTTGCAAGCCCATCCAAGTAAATGAGTTGCTGGCTCGCGTCCGCAGCCTCCTCCGGCTCAAACATAGTATAGATGCGATGCAGGAAGTGACAAAGGCGCGAGAGGATTTTGTGGCTCGTCTTACCCACGACTTGCGGATTCCCCTAGTCGGCGCTGATAGAATGCTGACCCTACTCCAACGAGGGAAATTTGGTGAACTGCCCGTTCAAGCGGTAGAGGCGATCGCAACCATCGGCAGCAGTAACCAAAATTTGCTTTCGTTAGTTAATACTTTACTAGAGGTTCACCGATTTGAATCTGGTTGCAAAACTCTGGCGCGCGCCCCCTTTGACCTCAAAAAACTGGTCAAAGAAGTCGTTAAGGAACAGGAGGCTGTGGCTATTGATAAAGGACTTGTCCTAACTTTCGACGACTCTGACCCACAACCACTGCGGATTGAGGGCGATCGCCTCGAACTCCGCCGAGTCATCACCAACTTAGTGGGAAATGCCATTAAATTCACCGATTTTGGTTGTGTGAAAATCGTTGTCCGTTCAGATATCAAGTCGGTAAGCATTAGCGTAGAAGACACCGGCCCCGGCATCAGAGCCTCAGAACAAGCCTCGCTGTTTGAACGATTTCGCACCGGAAACCATGCTAGAGCAGGTTGCGGCTTGGGGCTGCATTTGTCCCACCGGATTGTAGAAGCCCACTCTGGCAGCATTGACGTGACATCAACGGTGGGTCAAGGCAGCACATTTACTGTACGGCTCCCTATCTCGCTCTAAAAGTCTTGTTTGGATACAAAAAAGCGCATAGGTTATAAGCTGTTCAGCATTTAAATAGGGTGTGAGGATTTAGTGAAAGGGAACAGGGAACGGAAAACGGGGAACAGACCATATGTAATTTAAATGCACGACAGCTTACCTTGGACACACTCGTGTCGCTGAAGTACAATTGTCCTTTTTTTAAACAAACCATGAATAAAATTAGCGTTGCCTTAATTGAAGACCACCACCTGACAAGGGCCGGAATCAAAGCAGCTTTAGAAGACTGCGAAGAACTCGAATTTATCGGAGAGGCAGCTAACGGCCTGCAAGGGATAACTTTACTGGAGAAAACCCGGCCTGACGTAGCGATCGTTGATATCGGACTACCGGGGTTAGTAGATGGGATTGAACTGACAAAAAGGTTCAAAGAATACATACAAACTGCCCAAACTCCAAGCGTGGAGAACCAACCGAAAGTATTGATTTTAACGATGCAGGATAATGAGGAATCCGTGCTGGCAGCTTTTGCAGCGGGAGCCGACTCTTACTGCATGAAAGATGTCAGTTTTGAAAAGTTAGTGGAAGCTGTTGTTGAGACAAATGCTGGTGAAAACTGGATCGATTCTTCAATTGCTAGAATCGTTTTGGCTCGCATGAATAACCCTTTCAAGGAAGCTGTTAACAAAGCCCCCATTTCCACTGTGTCAATCAATGGAGTTGAGCCAGAATACAGTCAGTTGTTAATGGCAAACCCTTTAACAGAACGAGAAAAAGAGGTTATAGAGTTGATTGTCGAAGGGTGCAGTAATGAGGAAATTTGCAAGCAGCTATACATTTCCCTCGGTACTGTGAAAACTCATGTGCGTAATATCCTTAATAAGCTGTCTTGCGACGATCGCACTCAAGCTGCTGTCAGAGCCCTTCGCGCGGGTTTAGTTGACTAAATCCGTTTCAAGAGCAACCGCTTGGTGGATAATACAACAGAGACGTTCCAGCAATGTAAGCTATTTAGGCGAGGGTCGCGATTAGAGGAGGTGCAGTGCCAGTTAATGCCGACAAACCACACTTGTGGAAACCCGATATTGCCCTGTCGGTAGACTTCTATAACAATTGGTTCATGCAGTTTGCTCCAAAAGCCTATCGCGACACTCGCATTGCTACAACTCAACAAGTTGAATCTGCTTCTTCTGAGACAGCCAATCTTACCAACATCACGTTCGCATTACTGCGATAGCATCCAGAGGTTTTGCCCATTTTACGCATGGCGGCAGCGCCGCCAATTGCGCGCGATCGCCCGATCAGTTTAGCAGGAGTGTCGCCAAACCTGGTCAAAAATATGGAAGAGAACAACGAATTCCGCCCCGGCCAGACATTGCAACTCTGGATGCTGAACTAACAAAAATCGGCGTTGCTGAAATGAGGTATGATCGAGGGGGCGAGTGAAAGAGCGAGAAAATAATGAACATTAAATCAGAGTATCGGCTTAATAAGTAGGGCTACCGTGTACACTGAAGTTGATTCTGAGCTAGTTTCCATCCCAAAAAGATGGATTCAAACTGTCGGAGTCCATGAACAAGGGTAGGCATTCCGGGAGGTCTCTGAGAACTATAACCAGACCAACCCCCAAGTCGAGCAATCAGCCAAGTAGCCCACGGTAAGGAGGCGGGAGGATAGGGATTTTGCAATTTTTTCGTGCGCCCTTGAAGAGATGGTTCAATCACAGACAAGCATTGCTGTTGAGAATCAGAGAAAGTCAGGGAAACTGGTAAGTCGGCACGCTCGCGCCCTTCAATCATTTGTAGGGTTCGCACGGCAACGCCTAAAGCCAAGACAGTGAGTCGTTGAATGGCAGCTACGAACCTCCTCTAAGATATGTAGTTAATCACTCAAACGAACGCGACGTAACGACATGGCATTGATTACCCCAAATGTAGCTGCTTTGATTTCAAAACGGGGCGGTGAACACACGGGAACAGTGTTAGGAATTCAAAATGCCGCCAATAGCCTCGGACAAGTTGGAGGATCAATGTTAGGGGGCGTTTTATTTGCATGGTAGGTAAGCGCCCCTTATAGCTTTGCTGGCTTTTTACTAATGGGAACTGGCTTAATGCTGGGTTGGATGCAGAAACATCAGCATTGATGATTCAGGCACAACACTACCTCACGTCTGGCATCAAGCTTGAGTTAGTGAGAAAAATTCAGGTTCAGGGTTACTGACTAAACTCCCGCTTTGGAACCTCAGAGCGGAACAAAGAAATTGCCGCGACGGTGGCTAACACCTGAACAGCGACAAAAATTCTTAGATTCTTGACTGCTTGTTTGAAGCCTTCTGGTGTGAATAGATTTATATTAGGATGCTGCAATCACCAACAAAGCAGTTAAACTGTTAGGGCGACACCGTTTTTCTGATTCCAAAGAACGCCTTGTCTGTTAGTTCTTTTCACAGCATCCTAAATATTTCCCAAAAGACGATCGCATGGCGATCGCCATAACCGTCTATCTGGAGGGGTTGCTTTGATTTCCTCTCATCCCAGGCATACCAGGCATATTTTTCATCATATCCTTGCAACAGCTACATCCGCCTTCAGTAGGCTGCTGCGGAGCCTGATTGGTTTGCGCTATTGTTTGACTAGCAGTCTGGTTGTGAGTGTCTGCAAACGAGGAATTAGCTGTCAAAGCTAACAACGTTAAGCCAGCTATAGTTCCACCGATTACTGTTTTAGCAAGTGTGAGCATACTCATCTTTATCCTCAATTGAGTGACTAATTTTCTTAGAACTAAGTCCATACTAAACTCTCCACCAGACTAGAGAGTCAAGGCCTAATTCAGAAATTTGAGTAAATATGCCTGAAGAATGATCTTGACTTTTCTAATTGACTCTCTACTTGACTGGAGAGTTTAAGATAATAGAAATAGAAATTCTGGTAAAGATAATGAAAAAACGTCTAGTTGAGATTTTTACGGGCAACTGTCCACTTTGCGACCAAACAGTTCAGTTGGTGCAAGAAATGGCTACCTCAAGTGATCAGGTAAAGGTCTACAATCTAGGACAAGGGCAGGAGGGATCGCAATACTTAGAACAACAAGCCGAAAGATATGGATTGAAGGCAGTGCCTGCGATAGCAGTAGATGGAGTAGTTGTCTTTACGGGTAAACCCAGCTATGAGCAACTTCAGGGGGCTGGGTTTGGTCAGCCTACGATCTCCCTCCCTTCAAGCGAATATCTTTATGCGGGTATGGGCATATAGAGCGTTTATAAACAATTCACTTTTTGCTAGCGCTGTAAAAAAAGTTTCTCATCCCCCTTGACATTGAAGTCAGGTTCAAGGTTTAAGCTACTCTTATAACTCTTCAAACAAGGTTAAGAGAATGACCAAACGTATAGTCGAAGTCTTCACTGCTGGGTGTCCCTTGTGTGATGAAGCCGTTAAGTTGGTGAGGGAGTTAGCTTGCTCTAACTGTGAGGTGCAGGTTTACGATCTGCGTGAGGGTTGCGCTACCAATGAGTGTCGCGAGAAAGCAAACCAGTACGGCATTAATCGTGTCCCTGCTGTTGTTGTCGATGGTAAACTTGCTGAGTGTTGCTCTCACCAACAGCCAGTGTCCCGCGAAGCGCTTATAGCTGCTGGTATTGGGCAAGGATAAATTACTGAATGGGAGGGGTAATCGCCCTCCCATTCTCAATTAAAGAGGTGGCAAAAAAGTGAAACAGGGATTGTTTATCAGCCAGTTAAGCCGTCAACTGGGTATACCCGTTCCGACAATTCGCTATTACGAACGCTTGGGACTACTCAAGCCACCTGAGCGAACACAGTCACAATATCGTATCTATTCAGAAGAAGCGTTAGAACGTCTGCGGTTTATTCAAAAAGCTAAGCACTTCGGACTTTCCCTAGATGAGATCAAAAAGCTCATTGACATCAGCGCCCAAGGTACTCCTCCCTGTGCAAGCCTTAAGGCAATGGTAAAGCAGCATTTAGATGAGTTGGAGTGCCGTATTGAGGAAATGGTTAAATTTCGCCAGGATTTGGCTAATCGGTATTCAAAGATTGAGGCTTTGGTTGAAGAAGAGTCAACCACACCGAACAATGTCATCTGTGGTAGCACAATCTGTCGGCTGATTGAGCAAGAAAACGATACCCACCGAAACATTACCAGCGAAACAGTTGTTAAAGAGCGTCTTAAGCGTTGATATGCGATCGCACTCATGGATTTTGGGCATGGCGGAGGTTTTGAGGTTTTGGTTTGGGTTTAGTTTCCCAAAAATTGAGGTGTTGGTGGCGATCGCGAACGCTGTTTTGCTTAAGATACCGCAGCGTTGTCTTTGTCAAGGATACGCTGTGAAAACTGGACTAATTCAGCAAAGCAACCGGGGTTATTTTCAAGCAACCATTCCGTGAGCATTACTGAGTGTTTAGTTTTCCTAAACTCGACCCGCGCGTTAATATTTTCATCAACGTATTGGGGATTTGATAACTCCTCTGGAGTAATCCTTTTAACTCAAATCCATCCAATCCGCTAGATTCCTTGGAGCAAGAAGTTGAGGAGCAAGGCCAAGAATTGCCGAGACAGTACCACCCAGCTACTAAAAAAACTTTGCAAAAAGTCTTTATCATCCTGGTAGTTGTTGGGGCAATTCTTGGGGAATTTTATCTATAGGGGTGATTTCGCTGATGAAAAAGGTCGGACTCACTGATGTGCCGGCGCAGGTACAGAATCCGAAGTAATCAAGTCCGAAGAATCTGTCGATGCTGAATGCACTGATTTTCTGGGATGAAGCTTGAGAAACTATAATGTTTTGTATGGATGTTTTCTAAATAATTGATGCTTAAAAATTCTACGGCTGCGCCCGATCGCATTTCACAGCGACAGATTTCAGAAAAACTTGTCTCCTCCGGCTTTCATGCTCTTTCTGACCCCCTGCGGATTCAGATTTTGGAGTTGCTGCGAGAACAGGAGTTGTGCGTTTGCGAATTGTGCGATCGACTTTCTGTCCCTCAGCCTAAACTGTCTTTCCACCTCAAAACCTTGAAGGATGCAGCTTTAGTCCGCAGCCGCCAAGAAAGTCGCTGGATTTACTACAGCCTCAATTTAGCTCAGTTTATCGCCCTCGAACAGTACCTCGCCGAATACCGCCGCTTCAGCCAGATCCTACCGGCCCGCCCTTGTTCCGACGCAGATTAACCTATCAACATTTCTTAATATGTTTATTGCCTGTTTGTCTTCCCTCATACTTGACATATCAAATTTTATTGATATGATTCCAGTGTACCCCTTAGTTATGACATTGGGTGAGGTCAATGAACCCAGCAGAAAAGCCCAAGGTTTCCGCACTAAGTATAATTGCTTTGACCATAGGTGCGATCGGGCTGCTCAGCTCCTGCGGACAAGTCCAGTCGCCAGAATCGCAAAGCATTAAAATTGACGGTTCCAGCACCGTGTATCCAATTACGGATGCGATGGCAAAAGAATATCAAAATACGAATCCCAAAAAAGCATCAATTACTGTTGAATTCTCCGGTACAGGTGGAGGATTTAAAAAGTTTTGTGCTGGCGAAACTGACATCAGCAACGCCTCGCGACCCATCAGCCCAGGGGAAATGGAAGCCTGCAACAAAGCTGGCATCCGCTACTACGAATTACCTGTCGCATTTGACGCGCTCACAGTAGTAGTCAATCCCAAAAATAACTGGATAAAAGACATTACTGTAGAGGAATTGAAAAAAATTTGGGAACCCGCCGCCCAAGGAAAAATTACCCGCTGGAATCAGATTCGACGCACTTGGCCGAATCGACCTATAACCCTCTACGGGGCAGGCAAAGATTCCGGTACATTTGACTACTTCACAGAGGCAACAGTAGGTACTGCGAAAGCCAGCCGTACCGACTATACAGCTAGTGAAGACGATACAGTTTTAGTGCAAGGGGTTATTAAAGACGAAAATGCTTTGGGTTACTTTGGATTTTCCTATTACGAAGACAACCAAAGTCAATTGAAAGCTGTAGGTATTGACAGAGGCAAAAGAGCAGTGTTGCCCTCCCGCGAAACTGTAGAAAAAGCTCAATATAACCCCCTTGCACGACCTCTATTTATCTATGTCAACTACAACTCTGCTCAAAATAAAATAGAAGTACGCAATTTTGTAGAATTCTACATGAAGAAAGCTCCGACCTTAGTTAGTTCTGTAGGTTATATTCCTTTACCAAAAGAAGGCTATCAACTAATTTATAACCACTTCTACAATGGCAAGGTGGGGACAGTTTTTGGTGGCAAAGCTCAGCTTGACTTGACTATTGGCGAGTTATTGCGACAGCAGGCCAATTTTTAGGTATCAGTGCTCATCTGTCAACTGTTGTAGGTTGTTAGCTGTTAATCTAGATTGGTAACTAAACTATAACAACCGAGGTAAATTTATCACGGATCTACTCAATGTTCAAGTCAATTTCTAAAACAGTGAGAAGCTTGTTTTCACCGGAGTGCAGCAGAGAAGCGCTCGCCGAATTTCTGGGTACATTTACTATAGTTTTTGCAGGCACGGGCGCGGTGATGGTTAACAAAATTAGCCAGGGTGCTATTACTCATTTAGGCG
Organism: Oscillatoria nigro-viridis PCC 7112; assembly: GCF_000317475.1. Lineage (NCBI taxonomy): Bacteria > Bacillati > Cyanobacteriota > Cyanophyceae > Oscillatoriales > Oscillatoriaceae > Phormidium > Phormidium nigroviride. The sequence continues at coordinate 12,186 of NC_019763.1, read as the reverse complement.
TCAGTTTCGTCTTTGGAGCGGTTGTAGCCGCGATGATTTATGCTACTGGTCATATTAGCAGCGCCCACCTGAATCCTGCTGTAACATTAGCTTTCTGGGCTAGCGGCTTTTTTGTAAGCAAACGTGTTTTGCCTTATATTCTAGCGCAGTGTGCGGGCGCGATAGCAGCTTCCACACTGCTGCTAATTACTTTAGGAAAAGTGGCAAATCTCGGTGCAACTGTTCCTCTGAATGGTAACTGGTTACAGTCTTTAATTCTAGAAACAGTATTGACTTTTATCCTGATGTTTGTTATTTTAGGTTCAGGATTAGATAGGCGCGCTCCGATCGGTTTTGCCGGGATAGCAATTGGGTTAACTGTAGGGTTAGAAGCTGCATTTATGGGGCCGATTACCGGAGCGAGTATGAATCCGGCGCGGTCATTTGGCCCAGCAATTGTAGGAGGAATTGGGCAGCACCAGTGGGTTTATTGGGTTGCACCAATTTTAGGAGCGCAACTAGCTGTTTTGGTTTATCGGATAATATCCGACGGATTTCGCGATATCAAGTAAGCGAGGAAAATAAATGAAAAGTGTGATGTTTATTTGCAATAAAATTTCTACCCCTGTCGGATGAGGCGACTGCAATGGACGAACAACAAGCGCAACCAATTTCAGAGAATTTGTGGTGGGTGATTCCAGGTCAACTGGCAGGGGTGCGGAAGCCAACAGCAGAGGAACTCTCTACGCTTCAATCAGTAGGTATTGGGGGGATCGTCTCTGTAATGGACGATGCTTCCAATCTGGATTTGTATGAGCAGGCAAACATTCCTCACCTTTGGTTGCCAACGAAAGGCGGTACTGCACCCAGCCAGGAACAGATTCAGCACTTGCAAACCTTTGTGGATAGCCAGAATCATTTTGGGCACGGGGTTGCAATTCACTGCACAAGTGGCAGACGACGAACCGGAACGATGCTGGCTTCCTACTTGATTCAGGCAGGTTCATCCTATGACGATGCGATACTCACTATTCTGGATGCCAATCCCAACGTTGAATTGAGAGAGGCGCAAACCGCTTTCCTGCAAGAGTTAGCAGGAAAACAAACTTATTCTCAATAGCCCCATTCTTATAACTAATTAACGCTACTCATGACTCGTTTTGACCATCCTCCTCGCATCCTGTTTTTGTATGGCTCTTTAAGAGAGCGTTCTTACAGTCGCTTGTTGGCAGAAGAATCTGCAAGAATTATTCAGGATTTCGGTGCTGAAGTTCGGTTTTTCAATCCTCTAGAATTGCCGATTTACGGTAGCGTTCCTGATACCCATCCCAAGGTTCAAGAATTGCGGGAATTGAGTTTGTCGTCGGAGGGTCAAGTGTGGTCTAGTCCAGAAATGCACGGCAATATTACGGGCATTATCAAAAATCAAATTGACTGGATTCCTTTAAGTATTGGGGCTGTCAGACCGACTCAAGGCCGAACTTTGGCGGTGATGCAAGTCAGCGGCGGTTCACAGTCTTTTAATGCTGTCAATACTTTGAGAATGTTGGGCCGCTGGATGCGGATGTTTACAATTCCGAATCAGTCTTCGGTTGCGAAGGCTTATCAGGAATTTAATGAAGATGGGACGATGAAGGATTCGCCTTATCGCGATCGCGCGATCGACGTAATGGAGGAACTGTACAAGTTTACCTTGCTGTTGCGGGAGCAAACCGACTATTTGACCGAACGCTACAGTGAACGCAAAGAACAAGCGGCCAAAGAGGCGATCGCAATAGCAAATCGCGCCCTTGAATTACCGGACGCTTAGAAACCGCCGGAACCCCGACAACAACCCATAACCAACAACTAACAACTAACAACCAACAAAAACCATGAAAAAAGTAATGTTTGTTTGCAAAAGAAACTCGTGCCGATCGCAAATGGCAGAAGGATTCGCTAAAACCATCGGAGCCGGCAAGATTGGAGTCACCAGTTCCGGCTTAGAATCAAGCAGAGTTCATCCGACAGCAATTCAAGTCATGTCAGAAATCGGCATCGACATCACCGATCAAACATCTAACCCATTAAGCGAATTCAATGCTGAAGACTACGATGCAGTAATTTCTCTCTGTGGCTGCGGCGTGAATTTACCCGAAGCGTGGGTATTGCGAGAAGTGTTTGAAGATTGGCAACTCGACGATCCCGACGGACAACCCATCGAAACTTTTCACCGCGTTCGGGATGAAATTAAAGGACGAGTTAAAACATTAGTTGACTCTCTAAAGTAAGATTAATGCTGTTGCATTGGCTTGAGCGCGATTCAAGATTAATAGTTGGGAAGACCAAGCAGATTGTTATACCAATTCTGAAAAATCTGGCAACAGGAATAGTGGTAGGTTGGGTTTCACTTTGTTATATTACTGTGAATCAAGTCAAAGTTCTTATTTTTCAGAAGCATCAGTCCACGAACATTCCTATTTGCTATTGCTTTGATTGGAGTTTGCAAAGAATTCAAGTCGAAATAAATGGAGCAAACAGGGTATAGTCATGCTGTTAAATCAATTACAGAACATATCAAAGCTAGGTTTTATGCTTGCGAAGTTAATAATCCTCAAGGTTCCTGTTGCTTGAAAAATGTTAAGCAAGCAGTTCAGAAACTAATAACGATATAATCAATGCCTTTCTTCTAATTCAGGTAAGGGAATTGTAACGCTATTAGACTATTTCTGTCTCTGAAAATTTACCCATCTACGACGCATAAAAAGTAATAATTGGGAAACTAAGACCATAATAGAGAGTTGGATAAGTGGTTCAATAGCCAAAACAAGGGTAATCAAAGGACGATTAGGAAAAACAGATGTAGCGATCGCTAATGCAAGGGGTGAATTGCGTGCAAGGGTTATACAACTAAAGCAAGCAAAGTCCTCATAACTAAAGTTGCCGAATCGTGAGATTACTTGAGCCAGTAAAAAGGTAATTCCATAGAAAATAAAGATAGCTGGCAACATTTTTAGCAGCACATCTGAACGCTGAATTAGGGTTTACCCCTACGAGGCCAATACCGCTGTAATTGCCAAACACAGAAATAGCGTTTGCCCTGCTGCTATTTTCAATGGAATTTCACGCCAAAACCTGTTTACCTTTGGTATTAGCCACTTAGCGATAAACGCTAAAAGCATAAGAACAGCTAAAACTAGCACAATGCTTTCGAGAAAAACTGCTGCATCAATCTGCACCAATTTTCTAACAAAAACTAACAGATAGACGGGTAGAAGAACCACTTACAAAATCATATTCCAAGGAAGGAAGGCCGTAGCTAAAGGAACATTTCCTGTGGCAATCCCTCTAAAAATGCTATTCGCTTAGCGATTATTATAAAGTGAAGCTGCCGTTAGCAAATTTTTGTCGAATTTAAGCAAGTATGGGTGCCGGGAGGGTAAGCTTTCCAGGTTGATTGACATTTCCATCAAAATTCATTTGCATTCCGAATTCTAAGTTGTAAGTATTCATATGCAAATGTTGAGTTTCTGCATCAGCTTTAATTAAAATATTGAACCAAATGAGAGGGCTAATATTGCAGGAAATAATGCTTTTTATAGCCTGTATAATATAATCGTCTTACCAACAGTTTTTATGGTCGAGTAAAGGGAGTAATAATGAAAGAAGAATGGGAAGAAAACCATGCTTAAAAAGATAGGATTGAAGGAGCAACTTATCCAAGATAATTGGACAAGCTATAGACCCTAAAAAATCATGTGCGGTCGAGTTTAAAAAACCTTTTTGTATCTGTTGGCTAGCTCAAAGTCCAAGGGTGGGAGAGGAGCAAGTTCATATTTTCTGTATATGCTCGCAGATGGTAATGCACGGGTTTTGATCTATTTCACCTGTTTTTCTTGCACCATTACTACCTTTCTTCGTCCGAAAATCCATACAGTGTTTACTTGAACCACTTATTCAGCAAGCCCTAGTTAGTTAAGTATATTTGTCCATCATACCATAAATGTGCAACGCGTAATGCCCAAGTTCTAGGATGTGCCGATTCCCTTAGTGGTGCAGAAAACTCCTGAGATGCTTAAGGAGCGTAGAGAATCATAGTTAATGGAGAAAAGGGGCTTGCGCCGTGGTTCGATAGTTTTAGCGAAAAACAAATCCACGTAAAATAATGGCTACACCCCCACTCTATCGTCAACTACTCGGACAACTTGGTCAATGGATTGTCCCCAAAGATTTTCGCCATCTGAAGAACTGTGCAGAGATTGTAGCAGCAATATTAGAATCGGAAAGTGCTTGCGCTTCCCACTGGATTCCTTACCTCAGCCATCGGGACTGCCAAGCCCGTAGCCATATGGAGCGACTTAGCTACTTCATGAATAATCCAGCAATTAGCGCTCAAGTGTTGTATGTGCCATTGATTAAACAATTTCTCAAAGAATGGACAGGGCAAGAACTAATTCTAGTCATAGATACCAGTATGTTTTGGGACACTTATTGCCTGATTGAAGTATGTGTGGCGTGGGGCGGTCGCTCTATCACTCTGGCTCAAACTGTGATTAAACATGGTAGTTCTACAATTAGTTTCGAGCAATATCTACCCGTGTTAGAAGCAGCTAAATCTCGACTACCAACAGACGCAAAGCCAACTTTACTGGCTGACAGAGGGTTTGAACATGGAGAGCTGATGCGGTGGCTCACAGCACAGCAGTGGAACTGGGGCATTAGAGTCAAATCTCATCTCCAAATCACCTTGGCGTCGGGCAAGACACAATCTTTAAAGGAACTATTTCCACCTAAAGACCAAGTGTATTTATTTTCAGGAGTTAAAGTGCTTGGTGATGTAGAGTGCAATTTAGGAACGGCTAACTGTCGTGGAGTGAAAGAACCTTGGGCCGTACTAACAAATACACCCTTATCACTACAAACATTCCAACTATATGGCAAAAGATTTGGCGGAATTGAACCTCGATTTAAAGATTATAAGTCGGGCACGTTTGATATCTTACGGTCGAAAATTAGGGACGCTAAAGCTTTGAGTAATTTATTAATGATGATAGAAATTGCTGAAATATTAGCAATTAGATTGGGATTAATAGTGATAAAAACAAGATCCAGAAGTAAGATAGATTGGCATGGTGAAAGAGGTTTAAGCCTTTTACAGCTTGGTATCAGAGCTATGAAAAGTTTATGTCATCAAGCTCGTTTAATTCCACTTCTCACGCCCATTCCTTGGGTGAAAATTCCTCCCGCTTGTGCTTCTATCAAAAAACTAGCGAAGTTAGAGCGGCGGATTGAATTTTCTAAAGTTATGTCATTTTCTTATTAACAAAAATAGTTTTCTGCACCACTAAGGCCGATTCCTCAATGATTCAGGGCATCATTCACCAACGCCGCATTTCTTTCTCGAAATCGCAGTGTGAAAATGCTACCCGTACCCAATTTGCTCTGCACAGTCAGGCTACCGCGATGTGCTAAGGCTATAGCTTGCGCTATCGCCAACCCCAATCCCGATCCGCCAGTAACGCGATCGCGTGAACTGTTAACTCGATAGAAACGGTCAAAAATTTGCCTTTGATCTTCTGCTGCAATCCCACACCCTGTATCTTGAACATGAATCACAACTAAATGGTCACTTTTCTCTAAAATAATATTTACTTTGCCACCAGGTGAAGTGTATTGAATGGCATTGACAATTAAATTAGAAACTAAGCGGTAAAGCTGGTTAGAATCACCGATAATAGTCAATGGCTGATGCACCCGCAATTCCGATGTTAGCGCTACCTCTCTTGCGATCGCCATTGCTGCCAATTCCTCGACTAAATCGCTAACCAGGTCATTCAAACAACACAATTGAGGGTGATAGGGTATCGGTTGATTATCCATGCGAGCCAGCAGCAGCAAATCAGCCACTAACTGAGTTAGTCGTCGGTTTTGGCGATCGATCGTCCGCAAAGTTTCCCGCGCCTCTTTTTCATCCAATTGAGACGTCAACAGCGCTGATTCTACTGTCGCCTGCGAAGCAGCTAAAGGCGTTCGTAATTCGTGGGCAGCATCCGCTGTAAACTGTTGAATTCGTCGGTAAGAAGCATAAATCGGTTTCATTGCCAATCCTGCCAATAACCAACTAGAAAACCCGACCAAAATCAATGCTGTAGGCAATCCTAATTTCAAAACCCATTTCACTGTACTGAGATAATCATTAAAGTCTTGCAGGCTCCGCCCCACTTGAAAATATCCCCAATCTTGCTGGCTTTTAGTGTGCAGTTCTACAGAAATTTGGTGATAAACGTTGCCTTTGGCGTCAGTTATTGTTTGCCAGCGTTTGGAGTCAAACACTGGTGGTAATTCGGCTGAATAAGCGCCTGCTATAGCAATCAATTTCCCGGAATAATCAAACAAACGAATATAGTAATAGCCTTGGTTGATAGCGCTTAAAATATGGCGGCTTGGCAACTGTTCTTTAATGCCGTTAACTCCAATTAGGCGGAGGTTGGGCAAAAGTTCGTTTACTATTGGCTCTAAGCGTCCGGGCTTCTGCAATTTGAGTTCTAGGCTGTCGTGTAGCGTCCCCGCTACCGATTCTAATTCGCGGTCTAGGGCTACCCAGTGAGCGTGGGCGATCGCCCTATATACGCCAAATCCCAACAAGCTTAAAATCAAACCCATTACTGCTGCATAGGAAATGGCTAATTTCCAGCGAGTCCGGTTAAATAGTTTATTTTGATTCATTTTTCATAACTTGGTAATTGGTAATTGTTAATAGGTAATTGGTCAGGACTTACGCATTTCAACGTAATTCTGTCATTCTGAGTGTACCGAAGAATCTCACACAGGCTTCACTACACTGTGTTGCGTTTGACTCATGACAGACACAATAGCTGCGTCCAGGACTGTTGGTAAATAAAAGGGGTTCTGAACAATGCCCACCCTACTTTAATTTCTCATCCGGTATCCTACGCCGTGTACAGTTTCAATTAAATTCGCGCCGCCAACCGACTCAAGTTTGCGCCGCAGCAAGCGCACTTGAGCTGCTACGACATTGCTAAAGGTATCTGCACTAACTTCCCATAGCTGATTCCGAATTTGGTCGGTGGTGACAATTTGGTTCGGATGTTTCATAAAATATTCTAACAGTTGAAATTCTTTGTTGGTCAGCGAAATTATCTGGTTTTTGCCGTTGCGTTCGAGATGACAAGCAGTGCGATTTCCGCAGTCGAGAACGAGATTTCCTACCTGTAGCTGTTGCGGTTGAATTTGGGGCGATCGCCTTTGCAAAGCCCGCAATCTTGCTAACAGTTCCGCCATCCCGAACGGCTTCACTAAATAATCATCAGCCCCCGCATCGAGTCCAGCCACTTTATCTTCCATTCGGTCTTTTGCTGTCAGCATCAAGACTGGCAATGCGCTATTTTTGGCGCGCAATCTTCGCAGCAGTTCCAACCCTGACAATCCTGGAAGCAACCAGTCAAAAATAGCCAAGTTATATTGAGTCCAATGACTTTCTAAGTATTCCCAAGCTTCACAGCCATCCTGGGCCCAGTCAACGATATATTTTTCTTGCTTCAAAGTGCGATCGATCGCTTTTCCTAAATCTGGCTCATCTTCAACTAGCAAAACTCTCATAACTCTAATTTATAGCAGTAAATCCCTTCAAAACTTGACTAGCAAACAGATAGTAGCGCCTAGAGTACCCCCAATTTTCGCCTTTGAATGACAAATAGCAGATTTTAAATTGCAATTTTCTCTAATTTATTCAAGTTACTTGCAATTTAAAATCCCAAAATGCCAGCTACATTTAGTAGGTTTGAATTAAAACTGTACCGAGTGGTATGTCTGCGTTTATTCCCACCATTTTACCAGTGAGTGCGTACCCCCAATTGCGACTGTAACCAGGAGTGTGAATGCCTCGCAGATCGATCGATATGGTGGTGTCAGGAGAAACAGGTTGGGCGAAAACCACTGTCGCTTTTCGGTTATTAACAGAAACTTGAGACTCGATTTTTTGACCCGATTGATTTGTTACCTCAATTCCGCTACGCATTTTGACATCCTCCGGCAAATCAATTGCAAGTGCTGAAAGAGATATTCCTTGAACGTGAACTTCAAAATGATGGGTAGCACCCTGAAAGCGAGCGCTATTGGGATGGGCGCCGCTGTGCACGAGGTGAGAAATATTCGCATTTCGCATTGCTCCTCCTGCAATAGTAGCGGGGGCATTAGATGCCAGCATGACGGTGAATGTAGCAGCGTAAATTAACTTTTTCATGGCGATGCTCCTCAAATAATTAACTCAATGGACTCGGCATTAATTGGTTTAAAAGCCCTGAAATAAGTCCAGGTAAGATGTCAGTCGTTTAAAGACTAAACCTCCAAAAGCATTTACCAGCGCGGGAGAGTTTGAATATTAGCCGTACCAACTTTTCTGTCTGAACTCTGACCCACTTTCTTGGCATAAACGCGGTAGATATAATTACTCGGGTAGATTGAAGCCTCAACCTCAAGCACAGAAATTGTCAGCACAGTGCCGGCAACTACAGGTTTGGAGAAAACTACGGTTGCTTTTCCACCTTTAACAGAAGTTGTTGCTTCAATTTTTTCACCGGATTGACTGCTTACTTCAATACCCTTGACTCGCACTGGTGGCAACTGAATTGACAGTTCTGAAATAGCTTCCCCTTCAACGTGAACGTCAAAATCGTGGAAGGCTCTCCAAGTTGGGTAGTCAGGATAGGAACGGCCTCCGACAATGTGAGGAGATTTGGAATCTCCCGGTATTCCTGTTGCTTCTGCTGCGGAGATAGAAGAGGCAAGAATTAAGGCAAATGCTGCACCACTGCTAATTAATTTTTTCACGATTGCACTCCTTGAAAACTAACGTTTGGCTTACTTCTTAGTTTGATAGGTATGAATGAAACCAGGATGAAAGATCGGTCGTTACACCTGATTTTTTTATAGATAGCTGCGAACCCGTGCCATACCGAGGGGGATCTCTGCATCGTCGCCAACGAATTTAGCAGCAACCTGGTACAGCCAAGCGGTAGAAACTCCAGAGATTCTTACTTTATTCATGGCAATTTTGATTGTGGTTCCGGGAGAGACAGGTTGGGAGAATGTTAGTATGACTTGATTGCTGTTGACAGAAACATTAGTGTCAATTTTCCGACCTGAATGGTCAGATATACTGATATCATCCCTGACAATTAATCCCGCAGGAACGCTAATTTTTAATTGAGAAATAGCCCTACTTCCTTGAGGAATCTTCAGCCGGAAAGTGTGCCTGACAATTCTTGCCTTAGTTTCAGGGAATTGTACTGAACTATCAATATGAGGAAAATTTTCGGCACCTGTTCTGGTGTTCGCATGGACAGCAGGAACTAAAGCTGTGGCTGACAGAGCCAATACAGCAGCGTAAATTAGTGTTCTCATGGTCTTGACTCTCTAAGGAATTAACTGCGCCAACCCAACATTCATATTTGAAGAGTTAGCTTCTTATTACCTAGATTGACAATTAATTATGAAATCAAGATGAAAAATTAGATGGGGGGGTAATTTTTTTGCCACTAAAGATGAAAAATTAGATGGGGGGGTAATTTTTTTGCCACTAAACAGGACGAGTGCCAAAATCACCAACTGGATAGAGCAAGGGGCAGCAATCAAAGCTAAAATGAAGCTAAGCGGTAAGATTGAGAAAGTTACAAGGCACGTAATCTCTTCGGAGGTATTGAGATATAGGTAAGTTGTTCCCAGAGCGATCGCCAGTAAAATAATAAACACTGAAGGCATCTTCAGATCCTCCCTTATGACAAGTAAAAGCGCATTAATTAATGACTAAGAGGGGTTTTTAATAGAACCCATCTTAGTCAGAACCGTCAATCTATTCGTCGAGTCATACTGAACGTGAGGAGCTGTTATTAACTAGATTGACAGCTAATAATGAAATCAGGATGAAATGTCAGGTTTCTGACTGCGATATTTGGGCGATCGCCTTTAAACACAATTAAAAGCGTACTGATACGCCCATAAATGGCTGAATGTCGTCAGCAGCCTGTGTTAACCCAATGTTTACACCTGCATCCAGTTGGATATTCTCTGTCAGCAGATACTTGAGACCAGTGTCAAATGTGGCAACAAACTGCGAACCTCTCTCAGTAGTCTGCTCGGTAAACAACTCGAATTGACACTCTCAGGGCTGAAGCCGCTGAGATTCTTAAGACATTGCGGTCTTAATATCCCGATTGCTCAGGTTCCCAAACTCACCACGTTTGCTCTGCGAGCGTGGTGATACCTTTTGGGCGTTTAGGTGCCGGGCACCAGGTTTCGCGGAGTCCCCGCGTACCATTTTTAAAACTCGATCTCTAATCGTTTTTGCAGCGCCAATATCGGCGTGTTCGTGATATCCACATTCCACACAGATGAACTTTTCTCCATCTCTGTTGGATTTGTCAATATGACCGCAATTCCTGCATTCTTGGCTAGAGTGTTTAGGATTAACTTTAATTACGATTTTTCCTTGCTTCACAGCTAGATACTCAATCTTTAATCCCAAATCACCCCAACCTGCGTCAGCGATAGCACGATTCAATCCCTTTTTTCTGGATTGCCCATTTTTTAGAAACCTCCCAGTTTCCTCATCACTTTTCACCTTGCATCGGCGCATCATCCCAGAAATATTCAAATCTTCTAAGGCGATTACATCAATGCTTCGAGATACAATCTTATTTGCAGTTTTCCATTGATGCGCTTGGCGTTTATCACCAATCTTTTGATGGAACCTGCTAACTCTGATAGCTGCTTTTTTGCGGTTTTTACTGCCTTTTGTTTTGCGGTTAACCCGTCTCTGTCTGATTCTCAGAGTGCGTTTAGCTTTTTTGTTGGTTGAAAATCTAGGGTTCTCAATTTGGTGCCCATCAGAAAGATGAACCAGTTTAATGATTCCCAAGTCGCAGCCGATTACTTTGGGATTACTACCGAGAGCTTTGGGGCTGTATTCGGGTACAGATTTATCCTCTATCCTGACGGAAACATACCAGCCATTCTGTCGTTTTCTAACCGTGCAAGCCTTGATAGTAAAACCACTTGGGATTGAGCGAGAGTTGTAAAACCGCATCCATCCCAGTTTGGGTAGGTAAATTTTATTACCCTTGATTTTCACTCCCATTGCGAAAGTAAAGGATGTGAAGTTGCTGCGGTTCTTGAATTTAGGAAATCCCCTACCTTCAAAAAAGTTTTTGTAGGCAATGTCTAAGCGTTTAACATTCTGTTGTAAGACTGTTGAGTCGATTTTGCTATACCAAGGTCTAGCTATTTTTAACTCAGGCAATGCTGTTATTTGAATGTCGCCAGCGCTTCGACGAGGATTTTTAGCTTTACCCTCTTTGTCAAGCTTGGAGTCTTTCCAAGGATTTCCAGTTGCGCCACTTTTGCTTACGAAGCAGGTCAATGGTGAAGCTTCGCCTTTCGCTCTGATGTCACAGTAATCGCCTTGGATAAACTGCTGATTGTACTGACAGATTCTGTCACCCAAGCACCAATTATACTGGCTTCGCAGCATATCTATCCAAATCGACATTTTTGATGATTGTGTTTGATTGGGACGTAACTTATAAGCATAGTTTGTTAGCAATCTGGTTCGCCTCCTTGTTTATATCTTAACTTCTTTATCTGTTTCTAAATATTAAGAATCAAGAAAGATTCAAGGCGGTTGAAACCGCCCGTGTCGCTTACATCTCAGGACTGAAGTCTCTGAGTTTTCCGCTTCCCGAATGTTTTTTTATAAGTTGTATTGACTTTTGTCAGGTTCAGGTTCAGTTTTAGCTTCGCCACTCTTGGGTTCCTGATTTTGGACTGAGGGGGAATTTTCAGATTGGGGCGATCGCTCCGTAACAGTCTGCGATATCTCGTTTGTGGCTGCGGGGTTGGATAAGTTTGCCGATCGACCCTGAAGCTGAAGGTCGCTAGCGTTTTGGCTGTAGGGAGGAGCCGTTAGATTGGGCTTTTCAGTAACCGCCTCTGAGGTTTCCGACAAATCAGACGGCTGGGAAACGGAAGTTACTTCAGCCTCTGTATCAGACTCTTGATTATGGGGCTGGATTTGCGCTTCTGGACTATTGTTAGCGGGTTGGTCTGCGACTGGAACTAACTCAACTAGATCCGTTGCGATCGCCGGAGCAACAATATTAATGATACTGATCTCGGTAATGAAGTGAAATTGAAAGGGAATTGATGAGAATT